>JAVJTD010000260.1:0-11421 GCA_040219065.1 Planctomycetota bacterium | reverse complement strand
GGACGAGAGGCTTTTCCAGGAAGCACCAAGAAGGGTCGAGCGGAGCCCGAGGCTCACGCGATCGTTCGCGAGCTCGAGGACACCCGGTGCCTGTCTCGCGCGCAGCTTCCTGGCCCTGAGTCTGCTTCTCTCTCTCGTGGGCTGCCAGGCACCGGGTGTCCTCGAGCTCGCGAACGATCGCGTGAGCCTCGGGCTCCGCTCGACCCTTCTTGGTGCTTCCTGGAAAAGCCTCTCGTCCGCGGACTCCCGATACCCGATCGAAGGACCTCTCTGGCGGCTCGAGATTCACCGCGACGACGGAGCCGCGCGTCGGATGCTGGAGCCGAGCGGGCCTTGCCGGATCGCTCGCCGGCGAGCGGGCTCCGCGGAGCTGTTGAGCCTGGAATGGCCTCGCGTCGCATTCGAGACGGCCCGGCTCTGCGTTCGCGTCGAGCTCCGCTTGATCGACGGCGACTCCCTCGTCCGATCGACGATTCAAGTCCGCTGGGACGAGCCGGACACGGATTGGCGACTCGCGGCGGTCCACTTCCCTGTCCTCCGCTGGACGGTTCCTCCGATGGGCCCCGGGGCCCTCGACCCACGCGAGGCTTATCTGGTGCGGGGCTGGGAGCAAGGTCTGGTCTATCGCGATCCGATGCGGACGGCCTGCTCGATGAACGGGGCGGCGCTGCCGGGCCCCCATCCCGGACCTCATCCTCTTCAAGTGCAGGCCTTCGGACACGGAGCGCTCTCCGAGCTCGTCTACTTGCAGACGACCGACCAGGAGGGTCATCGCAAGGACTTCCGATGTCGGGGCGACGGCCGCTCGCTCGAGCTGTGGGTCGAGCATCCGGCTCCCGGCTGGGACACGGCCGGCAATGACTTCGACCTGCCTTTCGAGGTGCGGCTCGGGCTGGTGCCGGTTCCGGATTCGGAGCGCCTCGACCCTTGGTCGTCAGTCGCCCGCGCATATCGCGAATGGGCCGAGGGTGAGGCGAGCGAGACGATCCTGCGCGCCGGGGCGATGGCCGACGCTCGTGCAGACACGACTCGCCCGCATCGTCTTCGGGCGATCGGTCGCACATTCACACTGCACTGTCGTGACACACGGGACGCCGAGCTGGCGCCGCACGACCTGTCGACGCGGGTTTGGGCTTACCTGGAGACCTTGGAGCGCTGGAGTCGATTCCTCGGCGCGCCGCCCGAGGAGGTGAGCGCCGTCTTCGCGCGCTGGCACCGGCGCCGAAATGCGGCCGACTTCGGCGCCGTGCCCGCGACGGCCGAGGAAGCGGTTCCCGGCTTGCGCGCTGCCGTCGAAGAGGCGCGCCGCCGCGGCTTCACGGCCGCCCTCGCCACGAGTCCGATCGTCGTCACCCAAGCCGAAGCGACCTACGATTCGCTGATCTCGCAGAACGGCGCCGGCGTCAAAGAGCTCGCTCCCGGTCACCCGCCGCGGATCACTCAAGCGGCTCCTGGCTCGAGCAGCACGCTCGCCTGTCTGGGCGATCCACGCGCGATCGAATCGTACACGAGCAACGTCCAGCACGTCCTCGATCGGTACGGGATCGATGGCGTCTACCTCGATGCCTTCACCGGTCCCCCGGTACGGGTTTGCTCTGGGGGTCATCTTGGCGATCCCCATCTACCGGGAGGCGGCAGCTACTTCCACCGAGGCCGCGAGATGATCCTCGAGCGAATCGCCCCGCCGGGAACGGAGCCGCCCCTCTTGGTGAGTGAGACATTGGACGAGCTGCTGCTCGGCGAATTGGACGGCGTCTCGATGCTGCTCGGCCGGAACATCTCGGGCGGTGCGCCCCAAGGCGACTGGGTGCGTGCGGTGCCGCTTTGGCCAGCGGTATACCACGCCTATCAGCCCGTCCTCGGCTTCTTTGCCGACTCGTTGACGCAGACGTTCGACGGGGCTCCGCGGGCGGTCCAAAGCGCCGAGGCCTGGCAGTATCTGTTCGCGCTGCACTTCTTGGCTGGCAGCCGGTTGGGCTTTGCAGACGACTTGCGCAATCTGTCGTCGCCCCCGAGATCCACGGCCGATGCACTCAGCGATCCGGACTCGCTGTCGGTCGAGCCGGCGCGCTCGGAGGACATCGGCTCACTCGGCGACTTCCTCCGGGAGCTGTATGCCGCCCAGTCCCTGGAACGCTCCGGGAGCTACCTATTGCTCGGCGATATGCAGGCTCCGATCCGGCTCGCTCGCTCGGGTACGACCTGGCGAGTGGAGCCGCAGCTCACCCTCCTCGCCTGGGCGTCCTACCGGCAGCCGACGTTCGTGCCGGTCCGACTGCAGGAGGCCCTGTCGCCGGGTGGCGATGTGCCGGCGATCCTGTCGAGCCACTGGCGATCTCGCACCGACGACTCGGAGGCCTGGATCTTCGTCAACTGGACCACCCGCTCGGCGACACTCGAGGGTGAGCTTCGAGCGGACGACTGGTCGAGGTCAGATGCCTTGGAGTGGCAGAGCGCGGGGTCAGGTCACACGAGCCTCGAGGCTTCGGGCAGGTTTCGCCTGAGTCTCCCGGGTGCCTCACTGCATCGCATCGAGCTTCGACCGCGCCGCCGCTGAGAGTCGGATCGTCCCAGCCGAGCGAGCACGGATCGGGTCGAGGAGTGAGCAGCTTCACGAGCGAGCTCAGCCCTTCATTTGATCAAGACCTCGCAGGGCAGCCCCTGACTCGGCGCTCTCGAGGTCCATCGATTGCACCATCGAGACGGCGGCTGAATGATCGACGAGGCCTTGCCGTCTCGGCCGCGCGGCCTCTGGCTCTCGGTCGCGCGGGCGCTGGCTTCGGCGTTCGGTTCAGCGGGCGGTTTGCGCGCGGATCGGCGGCACTTCGTAGTCCGGCTCTCGATCGGCGCTCAGCTCTTCGATGCGCGCCCTGAGCTCGAGGATCTCTTGCTCGATCTTCTGGAGGGACCTTCCGAGAGTCGAATCTTCGGCTGGCGGTGCCAGCTCGGCGTCGGGGATCTCGACCTCGACCACCGGAATCCCGGCGGGAAGGGTGAGCCCCAGGTTCCGATTCTTGGCGGAGGCCGGTCGGAAGATCAGGATCGGACGGTCAGGATCCTGCCCCGGCTCGTTGAGATCGATATCGTCGTCGACGAGGACGCCGAGTGGAATCTCGAAGAACTGGGCCAGTCGGCGACAGGTGAGGATCTGCGGATTCTGACCACGCTCGGTCCCTTTGACCATCTCCCACAGGGTGGTCTTGGAGATGCCAGTCGAGCGGGCGAGCTCATCCAGAGAGGAGATCTCTCTCTGGAGCATCAACTGCTGGATCTTTTGGGAGAGCTTCATCGAACGAACCTCGTGCGGGCGAGTACCGGGGGACCGGCTTTTGGCACCGGGATCAGAGCACCAAGTGACCGTCGATCCGAAGCTCGAAGACGCCTCGGTGGGAGGACAGCTCGATGACCTGACGCTTGGGCTGCTGGACGTAGAAGTAATAACGGAGCAACGTCTGGCGATGGATCGGGACGGTCGAGACGCCGGACGAGGTGACCACCTCGAGCCCTTCTTCGAGGACGCGGGTCACTCTTGCGGAGCGCAGCGGCTGGTTGCTCCTGGTGCGTCGACCGTTGGCCCAGTAGTTGGTGCGGTCGATGCGGATGGCGACGACGTGGTCGTTCGCGTCGTGCGCGAGCTCGACCACGTGGTGGTGGCCATCGGAAAAGAGCACCCCGGGCTCACTGCGCGAGAGCGGGTTCTGTCCCGCCCCCGTGGCGCCGAGAGCCGCCGCGGAGAACAGGCTGCCGGCGACACCGCACTTCACGGCACCCGCCAGGAACTGACGTCGAGTCGCGCTCACGGCGCGGTCCTTCGTCGGATAGGACATTCGTGCATCCTCACTCATCGGAGTTGATAGGTTACGGGCTCGTAGTTCTGGTCTTGATTGAAGTACTCGATGACCAGCGTCGCCCCCTCGTGGACGCTCTCCAAGAGGGCGTAGCCAACGGCAACCTCCCGGGTGTCACTCGTTCCGCTGGCAACCAGCTCACCGTTGATGAAGATCTCGATCCCTTTCGAGCCCGAAGGCCCGTTGAAGGTCACGTTGAGCGTTTGTCCCGAGATCGGCGGATTGGGCTCGATCTTCAGCCCGTGGTCTTTTCCGTTCGGAGTTCCTTTTTGAGCGACCATCTATCGCGTCTCCCTAACTGGGCCGCCGTGCTTCGTTTCCCCCTCGAGTGACATCCCTGAGCCGGCATCTTTCGCTCCCTGTGGGACAGGAAGCGGACTCGGCTCCCCTGCTCGGCTGGTATCTCCCGACTGCGGCTTGGACTTCGTTGCCGCTTTCTCGAGACGGCGAATCACGATCTCGCAGGCGTCTCGAACGTCCTGACTCGGGTGATCGGCGAACGGCAACAGATGGCGGGCATGCTCAGGTTCGCGGTACATGCCGATGCCGAAGACCAGATCCGACAGGACACCGGGGTCGCTCTCCGAGGAGAGCGCGTCCAGAAGACGAGGCAGGGCGGCCTCGACATCCAACGCACCCAGAGCCAGAGGGATCTGCCGACGAATCTCGGGATCCCAATGCTCGAGGAGGGGAAGGAGGGAGGCCAGGGCACGCTCGGGATTCTCCCGTACGCACGACTTGAAACCGACGATCGCCAGCCTCAACAGCCGGGGCTCATGCAGGGTGTCGAGCAGCAATCGTTCGAAGAAGTGTGCCGTGACTTCGCGATCGAGGATTCCCCCCTCCACGAAATGGTAGATCGTCGTCAAGACGTCCACCTTCTCGGAACGCGGTCGTCTTCCGAACACCTCGAGGAGGCGGTCGGGATCGACGATGTCGGAGGTGCCCACGTTCCAGCGGCGCGCCAAGGCTTCGAGATCGCCACTGCGGCGGATGTCCCGATACTCCGAGCCGGTCAGGCTAGGAGAGGAGGCCCAGGTGCTCGCGGGAGGAGAGGTCATCGACTCGGTCACGGCCCAGAGGATGAAGGCGAGCGCCAAGAAGCCCGCGACCAGTCGGAGTGGAGACCGGCGACTCCGAGAGAGTCGGGTCGGTTCGATCCATCCCAGTCGTCGAGCCATCCCCGACTCGACGGGCCAATCGGCGAGTGGGGAGCTCAAGGGCCGACGTTCTGCCTCGTCGGGAACCCGCTCACCCAAGTAGAAGAGTGCAGGCTTCTCCGGAGTCACACGATGAATCGTGCCGCGGAGAAAAAGTCCTGCCAGACCACTCGATTGGAAAGAGTAGAGGACGCCATCTTCGAACTGCACGCTGTCGAGATCGAGGCAGCTCCCGACCGGGATCTCGATTCGACAGAGCAGTCTTTCCATCAGGTCCATCCAAAGGCGTCGATCCAAGCTGGCGGGTCGCGGCGAGCACGAAGCTCGGCACCAGGACCCTGCCCCTCCCAATCGATCGATCCATCTGAGCGCAAGCCTCCGAAGTCGTCAAGCCAAAAGAACATCGGACGTCTCGACTTCTTCCCCCTGCGCCAGGGCGTTTTCCCAGCGATGCCCTCTGCCTATAATCGCGGCCGTCTCGTGATCGGTCCGGGGGCGGTGGACCGGCCTTCACGGGACGCTCCACCCTCATCACGTCATTCTCTCCCTGCCTCCACTCGGCGTTCGGCAGGCTCCGTTCTCCCGCCCAACATCCACACTCGAGGCGATCAATCATGACGAAGGATCACGTGGCATATCGCTCGGAGATCGCTCGTGACCTGCAGCTCGGGGAGAGCTCGGTCGAGGGAGTCCTGTCCCTGCTCGGCGAAGGCGCGACCGTGCCGTTCATCGCGCGCTATCGCAAGGAGCGCACGGGCGGGCTCGACGAGGTGCAGATTCGCAGCATTCGCGACCACTTTGCAGAGCTCCAGGCGATCGACGAGCGCAAGGCGACGATCCTCAAGTCGCTCAAGGAGAACGGCCACCTCACGCCCGAGCTCGAGAAGAAGGTCACCCAGTGCCGCGATCGAACGCTGCTCGAGGACATCTACCTCCCTTACAAGCCCAAGCGTCAAACCCGCGCCACCAAGGCTCGCGACAAAGGCCTCGCCCCACTCGCCGAGAAGATCCTCGCGCAGGACTACGGGCGCTCCAGGCCCGAGGAGCTCGCCGCCTCCTTCATCGATCCCGAGAAAGAAGTCGCCACTGCCGAGGAGGCACTCAAGGGAGCCAGCGACATCCTCGCCGAGCAGTTCGCCGAAGACGCCGCGATCCGCGAGGCGGCCCGCCAGCATTTCCAGTCGACCGGTGTGCTCGTATCCAAGGCGATCAATGCCGACGATGCCGAAGCCGCGAAGTACCGCGACTACTTCGACTTCGCCGAGCCGGTCTCCTCTCTCCCGTCCCACCGCATCCTCGCCTTGCGCCGCGGCGAGAAGGAAGGACACCTCCGTCTGTCCCTCGACGTCGACTCGGCCGCCGTGCTCATGGCGATGCGACGACGGTTCATCAGCGCCATGCCCGCCTCGCCCGCTTACGAGTTCCTCTCGAACACCATCGAGGACGCCTACAAGCGCCTGCTCTCGCCATCGGTCGAGACCGACACACGCCTGAGCCTCAAGCAGCGCGCCGATGACGACGCCATCACCGTCTTCGCGCACAACCTGCGCAATCGACTCCTCGAGTCGCCGCTCGGCACGCGGCCCGTTCTCGCCGTCGACCCCGGCTTCCGCACCGGCTGCAAGCTCGCGGTGATCGACTCGACCGGCCGCTTCATCGGCGACGACGTGATCTTCCCGCACACCGGCGCCGGCGGCGCGGCCAAGGCTGCCGTCACCCTGAGACAGCTCATCGAGAAGCACGGCGTCGGATACATCGCGCTCGGCAACGGCACCGCGTCCCGCGAGACCGAGACATTCCTCAAGACGACGCTCGAAGGCCTTCCGGAGCGCATTCACATCGTCGTCGTCAACGAAGCGGGCGCCAGCGTGTACTCCGCCTCCGAGGTCGGCGGCGAGGAGTTCCCCGACCTCGACGCGACCGTGCGCGGCGCGATCTCGATCGGACGTCGCTTGCAGGACCCCCTCGCCGAGCTCGTCAAGATCGACCCGAAGAGCATCGGCGTCGGTCAATACCAGCACGACGTGAACCAGGCCGCCCTCAAGCGCAGCCTCGGCGAGACGGTCGAGTCGTGTGTGAACTTCGTGGGTGTCGACCTGAATACAGCGTCGCGGCACCTACTCTCCTACGTCTCGGGCATCGGGGACTCCCTCGCCCGCGCCATCGTCGATCATCGCGACTCCAACGGCCGCTTCTCCTCACGCAAGCAGCTCCTGAAGGTGAAAGGCTTCGGCGCGAAAGCGTTCCAGCAGGCCGCCGGCTTCCTGCGCATTCGCGAAGGCGAGTCCCCGCTCGACAACACGGGCGTCCATCCCGAGTCGTACTCCGTCGTCGAGAAGATGGCCGAGCGCGCCGGGCTGAGGATCGAGGAGCTGATCCGCAACGGCTCGACCCTGAGCTCGCTGCGACTCGAAGAGTTCGTCGATGGCGAGACGGGGCTGCCGACCTTGCACGACATCGTCGATGAGCTCGAGAAGCCGGGGCGCGATCCGCGCGATGCCTTCCAGACGCCCGAGTTCCGCGAGGACGTCCACGAGGTCGAAGACCTGGAAGAAGGGATGGTGCTCGAAGGCAAGGTCACCAACGTCACTCAGTTCGGCGCCTTCGTCGACATCGGCGTCCACCGCGACGGACTGGTCCACGTCTCCGAGCTGTCCCACCGCTATGTCGAGAACCCGGCCGAGGTCGTCCAGGCCGGCCAGATCGTGAAGGTGATGATCTTGACCGTCGACAAAGAGAGAAACCGGATCGGGCTCAGCATGAAGGCCGTCGTGCGGGAGAGCGAAGCCGCCGCCGGCGCCCGAGGCCGCAGTGGTCGCTGACCGAACGAAGACGCTCGCGAGCGCGAGGGGCGGCTGGCTCCTCGCGCTACCGGTCCTCCTCCTTTGGAGCTGCCAGATCCGCTCCCTGCAAGAAGCACGAGAAGCCTACCGCGCAGGAAGCTACGCGCAGGCCGAGCGCTCCTACCTCTCATTGCTCGAGGACGTTCCCGGCTCGCCACTGATTCGGGTCGAGCTCGCGCAGGTCTACTTCGAGGCCGACTCCCTCGATCGCGCCTTTCAGACTCTCACCCGAATCGGAGCCGTCCGAGATCCTCTGCTCATCGATGCGGTCGCGGCGAGCTTCGGTCGCCTCGGACACCGCTACTTCGCGACGGGCAAGTTCAATGCGGCCTCCCGATGCTTCGCACGGTCGATCGCGCTCTGGCCACAGAACCCGGACCTCTTCGACGCATTGGGTCGAAGCGAGTATCGCCGTGGCCGTCCTCGTCAAGCGATCTCGCCTTTGCTCTCGTCGATCACCCTCGCCCCAGAGAACGACGGCGCGTACTTCTATCTCGGCCTGATCGACGACACCGCTCCGTTCCTCGACGAGACGATCGCCGAGCAAAGAGCTCTTCACGACGAGCATCCGGCCAACGGCGACCTCGCCTATCGCCTCGGTGTGCTGTACGAGGTGCGCTGGCGCTGGCGCGGTGACGACGACGATCGCCTGGACGCGCTCCGCGCTTACGAGGTCACCACCGCACTGCGACCCGACTTCCCCAATCCCTGGCTGCACCGATATGTGCTCGAAGGGGCCGCCGGAGAGTCCGGGTGGCTCCGTCCTCTGTTCGAGCGATACCGCGAGCTTCGCATTCAGCACGGCCTCGTCGCTCCGGACCCGAGCGTGGCCGACCTGCTCCTGTTGCCTGCACGGGCCCGGCAACCGATCGTGCCACCGGACGATCAGTCGTAGCGAAGGCGAAGCGTGACATCGGAGAGCTCGGTGTCCGCGACGAAGCGCAGCCATCGCCCCGCGAGAGCTTGGGGCAGCTCGAAGGCCAGGCTCCCGCTCGCGGGCAAGTCGTGGCTGGACAGGCGCAGCCACCGCTCCTGTCCCGTGACGTCGATCTCGATGCCCAGCTCGCCGGTCGTGCCTTCGGCCCATCGCACCTCGAGGTGCTTCCGATCGTAACCGTAGAGCAGGATCGCCTCGCTCGCCGTGCCAGCGGACACGTCGGTATCGAGCCAGGGAGTGACCGCCCCCCGCGGCTTGCCAAGTCGCCAGAGGTCATCGACGTTGCCCAGCCACAAAGCACCTCGATCGCCCGCGCGAACGATGTGATCCGAAGCCGGGGCGTCGTGGCGCACACCGCTCATGACCAGCAGTCCGCGCCAGCTCGCGAAGTCGCAGATGCTCTTGGAGTGGGACGCCACCGGGCGCAGCCCTCGAATTCCTCCCGAGCTGTCTCTCGGCAGCTCATAGAACGTGCCGCCCACATGGAGCAGGGACCGCTCGGTCACGACCTCGCGCTGCCGGCGCGCGGGAGTCGTCCAGTTGGCGCCCTCGACGACCGGCAACCGGTAGCGGCGCCCCTGCCAATCCAAGACCACGCCGGTCTCGTCGACCTCCATCGAGGACTCGGAGATGGCCGCCTGCTCCGCCAGCCAGCTCGCGGCCTGGGCATCGTCCACCACCTCGAGCTTCAGGTCGGCGTCCAGCTCGAGGTACGTCGGCGCTTCGCCAGGTTTTTCGAGGAGTGTGTGCAATGTCCCGAGGCCCTCGCCTCGCGAACGAAGAACGCCTCGCCAACTCCGGTCGGCGTCCGCCGAGCCCGCGAGCCCTTCGAAGATGGGATCGGGCTCTGTGCCTCGCTCATCCTCGCCGGAGAGGAGAAAGATCGCCTGGACCTCTCTCCCGGGCTTCAAAGGACGCAGGCGGATCCACTCCGCGCCCAGATCCTCCGGCAAGCTCCACCACCGATAGCCCCGTGCCGGCACCCGGACTTCATGAATCTTTGAGTATTTCCCGAAACCACCACTGCCTTCAATGACGATTTTGAGGTCCTCATCGCCTCGGTGGGAGAGATGGAGGACGCGCCGGTCGTAGCCCGCGACCAAGAACGGGTCCGAGGGCTGCCCGGCCGGGACGTCGTCGAGGAGCCAAGGTCCGCCCCAACCGAGGGCCGGTCCGAGCTGCTCGAGCTGATCGGGCGTCGTGAACCAGAGATTGGACTGGGCCTGACCGACGAGTGCGTTGTCGAACTTCGAGGCATCGTTGCGGGCAAAGACCAGCCGTCCTTGCCATTCGCAGAAGTCGACGAACATCGCGAGGTGATTGGCGATGGGACGCACTCCGGCGGATGAGGTGGCCCCGAAGCCGCCCGGGAAGTCGAAGAGCGTGCCGCGCGAGTCCGCCAGGAATCGTCCGTTGCCGATCTCACGGATGCGCGGCCACTCGGTGTGCCAACCGTGCCAGCCATCAAAGGCGAAGCTGGCCTTGGGCAAGCGGAACCGAGTCCACTGGCCCTCCTCGAGGACCTCGAGCAAGCCCGAGCGATCGTCCCAGCCGAGCGCCCAAGCGACCTCGTCCGCAGTCGCCGCCCCACGGATGCCACCTGGCCCGGTGATCTCGGTGTGCGGCTGGCGGCTGATCACCGTCCAGCGGTCGCCGTCCCACTCGGCAAGGACGCCGGCATTCTCCTCGCTCGACTCAGCGAAGCTCTCGTGTGGGCCAACCGTCACCTCACCATCGAAGGGGTCGCTCTCGCCGTTGTTCGAGACGATCAAGCGGCCTTGCGTCGTTCGTGCGCCTTTGGCGTGCCAACCGGGCACTGGCTTCTCGAAGAGCAGCTTCACCTCGAGCGTCCGCACGTCGACCTCGTAGATCCGACCCTCCATGTCGACGAAGTACACGCGGTCCGCGGGCTCCTCGAGATGACGCGCGGTCGCGGTCATGCGTCCGACGAGCTTCGTGAGGTCGAGCACCGCACCTCACCGTTCTCGCGAATCAGATAGGGGCCGAGCACGAGCTGACGCGACTCGCGGTGGATCAGCCGGTTGGCGTGGGTCCCACCCACACTCTCGGACAGGCGCTCGACCCGCAGCCCGGTGTCGATGCGGTAGAGCCCATCCGTGCTGCCCGAAGGGAAATGCGGCGGATACGTCAGACACCACAGCGAGTCACCCCACGGCACCACCGCCCCGACACCACACTCGGGATGCTCGTTGAACATCGCGAGGTGTGGATAGATCCCGCTGACCGATTCGGGCTCGGCGTCTTGAAGCGGTGCGGATAGCCAGCACCACGTGAAGAGTGCGATCACGGTCGGCAAGGGGATCTCCTCGAAGAACGTTGCGTCAGTGAGCCCCCTACTGTGCCAAGAGTCAGGAGGACGGTCGGACGTTTTGCCAGGGGGCCCACGGCACCGCGTTGGAGTGCCCGAGCCGAGTGAGCGGGTGAGATCAGCCTGCTCGTGAGGCGATCGCCCAGGTCCACAACGAGTCGCGGAGCGCCGACGTTGGACTAGTACGATGCTCTCAGGGTTTGTTCCGGATTGTTGTGACCGAGCTCGAGAGAGGGCCCACGTCGAGCGAGCCGAAGATCGCCTCTCTTGGTGAGGGCATCCATGAGCGAGCTTGGGCCGGGGC
>JAVJTD010000363.1:0-18547 GCA_040219065.1 Planctomycetota bacterium | reverse complement strand
CCGGCAGGGACCCTCCCCGGGCCGAGCGAGGACCGATCGCTCCGCTCACGGCTCTCACCCCACTGTCAGTCGAGGCCCTCCTGGTCGGCGCTCCCACATGTATCAGATCAGCCCCGCCCCCGGCGCGGCGCCGGAGCATACAGGTGATGAAACTGGCCGCCTCGGGCCACCTCCCGGCTGAAGCCGGGGAACCAACCCGACTGAAGTCGGGGGATACAGGGATTCCCGCTGAGCATGTTTCAAGGCAGCCTCGAGTCGTCATCGCGACTCGCGCCCGCTCATCCCCGAAGAATACTTTCGAGTTTTTTGTGTCCGGCGGCCTCGCTCGAAACGTCTAGGTCCCCGAAATCGGTCGAGCTCATCGATCGATCTCGGGAGCACCTCTCCTGCGGTGGCCTCGAGCTGTCGGGTCCCGTCGGTCAGGGTTCGTGACCTCTCTCTTCTCCGTTCACTCTTGGCCGACGGATCCTCCTCTCTCTGGGTCAATTCTTGGGGGCTCGATGTCCTCGACGGGTGCATCGGGCTCGATCCATCGTCGCCGGCTACTCCACCGTGCGACGAAGGAGATGCGGGAGGCGAGTCCCTCAGCTCGTTCGTGCCTCGGCCGAACGGAGCCTACCTCGTGCCACGGGGAGGGGTGCTCCTTCTCTCTCTTTCCCTATTCAATCGATGGTCGCCCGGTGCTCAGTCGCCTGTCGATCCGCGCGACACCAGCTTCGGACGACCGATCGTCCGCGGCTGCTCGCCACGGCTCCCGGCATTGGGCAGGAACGGGCCGACGAAGCGATCACAATGCAGCAGCAACACCGTCTCGGCATCGTGCTCGAATTGCTCGCTCGGGGAGAATGACGCTCCCTCATACCTCGCCACGGTCGACAGCCGGATCTCGTCGACCGTTCCTCCCAGGAAGCTCACGGGACGTCCGGCCCAATCCGGATCGGCACCGACGTACAGCGGGTGGTCATTGCGCGTGCGCGCCCCCGAGCCCGCTTGGCTGGCCACCTTCTGCCCATCGACGTAGAGCCGAACCTCTTGGCCATCGAAGACACCGGCCACGTGGACCCAGCGTCCTTCGGGCAGGGAGCCCTTCTCTCCTTCGGCCGCGACGTACCGGCCGTTCAGGTGGATGGAGAAGCCGGGCTGACCATCGCTGACGAACAGGCCGTACTCCGAGCTCTCGGTCTTGGTAACGAGGGCCTTTCGTCCGCCATAGCCCTCCACTTTCATCCAAGCCTCGAGCGTCAAGGGCCCGTCCGGCACGCTCGCCAGCTCACTGGCCACCGCGACGCAGTCCCTTCGCCCGAGTGCCAGCGCGTTGGATATCTCGGCGCCGCCTTGGACGGCAGTCAGGTCCATGGCGAGCGGCATGACCCGCTCCTTGCGAGGCATCGGACAACGCCGCTCTCCGTCGATCAGAACGGAGTCGGTCGAGATCGAGGGCAGGTCCCAATCGAGATCGCGATCGGCCGGATACCGCGCCGTCCACTCGAAGGACTGGCTGGCGCCCGCCTCGATCCGAGCGGTTCGGCGCACCGGTGACAGGCTCCAGGCCGTGGCACCGGGATCCGCGACGATGTCGACCTCGATCGGCTTCTCGGACGGGTTCCGCAGCTCGAAGGTCATCGATCCCTCCGCACCGGACTTCGTCCTCCACATCACCGGCTCGGACCGCAGCTCGAGATTCTCGGAGGTCAACGCGTCGGTGATCGCCCACCGCTCGTCGGTGAAGTCCCGGTGGTCCCAGACCTGACCCGTCGGAATGGTCGCGACCTCGTAGGAGTCGCCGCGCACGGTGACCATGTTCAAATGATGGGCACTCCCCGTGTACGGCACGTCGAAGCCGATGCCGCCGCCGGTAGTGGCGAGGGAGAAGTACTCGATCTCGTCGCGCCGACCGGCGTAGTGCAGGCGATGAATGTGGCCGGCGAACACCGCGCTGACATTGCCCGCGCCCACCAGGATGTCGTGCACGTCGTCCCAATTGCTGCCGGGGTAACGCTCCATCCACTTGGGATGATGGAGGAACACGAAGACGTGGTCCTTGTCCTTCGCCTTGGGGAGCTCCTCCCTCAGCCAGGTGAGCTGGGCCTCGCTGAAGCGATTCACCTCTGGCGAGTCGTAGGCCTTGCGGCCGGTCTCGGGGTCGCCCTCGTCGCTGTACAGGACGAAGAAGGCGGCGTTCTTGTGCGGGAACCAGTACCAAAGTGGACCGAAGTGCTTCTCGTAGTCGCCTTCGTGCTCGCCTTCGGGAGGCGCCTCCCCTCCGCGCCAGTAGGTGTCGTGATTGCCCGCGACCGGGAACCACGGCATCGCCAGCCCGTCCATGATGCCGCGAAACTCGTGCATCTCGTCGAGCCAGAGGGGCCTCTCGTTGTATCCCTGCACCAGATCCCCGACCGTCATCACGAGATCGGGCGCGAGGAGGTTGGTGTCGCGCACCGCTTGCGCCAGAACGCGGACTCCTTCGGCCGGACCTCCGGTTCGATCGCCGTAGATCGCGAAGTGGAACACGCCTTCGCCGCTCGGCAGGGGCAGAGGCTTCGGATTCGGACGATCCGTTCGGACGGTATCCTCCTGGCCCGAGACCAGAAGTGCCGCGATCATGGCCGCGGCAAGGGCGAGGGATACGATAGCACGCATCGAATAGCCTCCTTCGAGTCAGACGGTGGCGAGAGCTCGGCGGAAGCCTACCACGAGGCGCACCGGCGCGGAGCGCCTTGTCGAAACCTTCATCTCGAAGGGCTCTTCCGGTCGAGAGCCCGGCGGCCTTCGGAGGTCCCGCTTCAGCCGATCCCGGTGCCCTCTCGTGGGCACGGTCCCGCCAGAGCTCGCCCGTGAATGCACCTCGCCGGCGCAGTCGCCCTCGCGCTCGCTCCGATCCGACCGGTTTGATACCGTCGGCGCATCGCCCCTTTCATTCGCCCTTCTCACTCGGAACGCGTCGTGCGCTCGCTCGTCCTGCTCTCCATCGTCTCCTCGCTCCTGCTCGGCTGCTCCGAGGAGCGGCGGCCGAACATCTTGCTCATCTCGCTCGACACCTTGCGCGCCGATCGGCTCGGCACGTACGGGTACGACCGCGACACGTCCCCCCAGCTCGATCGGTTCGCCGCCGCCGGAGTGGTCTTCGAGGACGTCACCAGCGTCTCGCCGTGGACCCTCCCCAGCCACGCCAGCTTGCTGACATCCCTGTATCCGAGCCGCCACGGTGTCGTCTCGGACGCTCACAAGCTCCCGGATGCTCGCCAGACCTTGACCGAGGTTCTCGGCTCAGCCGGCTACGCGACGCATGCGATCGTCAATGCCCACTATCTGTCGGAGCGCTACGGCTTGCTCCAGGGATTCGAAGGCTCGCAGGTCGTCTCCGAATGGGACGATCCGAAGTCCAAGAAGCCGAAGCTCGCGAAGAAGGCGACGCAGATCACCTCCGATGCACTCGACTGGCTGGAACGGCGCGACGCCGAACGCCCGTTCTTCCTGTTCCTGCACTACTACGACGCCCACTCCGACTACGACCCGTCCGAGCCCTATCGGACGCAGTTCGTCCGTCCCTACGCCGGGCCCGCCGACGGCACGACGGGCCAACTGTTGGCCTATCGCAAGGCCGGCATGGTGTTGGGCGAGGGCGACATCCGTCATCTCGGCGATCTCTACGATGCCCAGGTGCGGCAGCTCGACGATCAGATCGGTCGCCTCCTGCGTGGCCTCGATTCGATGGACCTGGCCAGTGACACGATCGTGGCGATCACCTCCGATCACGGTGAGGAGCTCTTCGAGCACGGATCATTGCTGCACGGCCAGACCTACTTCCAGGAGGTGATCCGGATTCCCTGGCTGATGCGCGGTCCGGGGGTCCCCTCTGGCACGCGCGCCCGCGAGCCGGTGAGCCTCATCGACGTACCGGTCACGCTGCTGGATCTGGTCGGCTTGGATCCTCCGAAGAAATGGCAAGGCCGCTCCGGCGTCTCGATCTGGCGAGGGCAGGAGCCAGAGCCACGCTTCCTCTTCGCCGAAGCCGATCACGGCGACACGATCGAGAACCGGCGCCGATTGGTCCGGCACGGTCCTTACAAGCTGATCCACGATCGCGAGACGAGCTCTGACGCGATCTTCGATCTTCGGACGGATCCGGGAGAGGAGAGGGATCTGAGCCCGACTCCTCCCGAGATCACGGCCGCGCTGCGCACCGAGCTGGAGCGCTTGCTGCGCCAGGCGTCCGAAGGAGAGTCCATCGGTGCACCGAGCGAAGCGACGCAGCGCCTGCTCGATCAGCTCGGCTACACGAAGTGACCTCGAAGCTTCGTCTGGCGGATCATTAGCCAGGCGAATCGAGGTTATCCAGATGGATCACTTCGGATGATCGCCTGATCGGGCGATCCTCTGGGCGGAACGACTCGGAAGAAAGCCCGGAGGAACGTGATGAAGACCTCGACCCTCGACCCGCCCCCCGCCAAGCCCGTCACCTCGAAAGCCTCTGCCTCGCGAGCGACCCGTGAGCCCCTGGCGGATCCGCGGGCTCGCCGTCTGCCGCGCGCGGCGGCGCTCTTCGCCCTCTTCGCCTGGGCCGCCTTCGGACCGACCTCCGAGATCGCTGCACTCACTCGCCTCGCCGCCGCCGCCGCTTGCCTGGTGACCGTGGTCCTGCGCCTCCCCTGGCTCGCGGCCGCTTGGATCCCCGACCTCGTCTGTCACACGATGTACCGAGCGAAGCCCAGCGGGGCGAGGCACGTTCCGGCCCGGGGCGGCGCGTTGATCGTCGCGAATCATGTCTCTTACCTCGACGCATTCTTCCTGCTCTCGGCGAGCCCGCGCCCGATCCGGTTCCTCGTCGACGAGTCGTTCGCCCGTCACCCGTTCTACGGACTGTTCCTCGAAGCCGCCGGGGCGATACCGGTGAGAGCCGGCGCCTCGAGAGCCGATCGCGAGAGGGCGCTGGCTGCCGCGGCCGAGACGCTCTCCGAGGGCGGCCTCGTGGCGATCTTCGCCGAAGGCTCGATCACGCGGACCGGGTCGTTGCTTCCTTTCCGGCGAGGACTGGAATGGATCGCCCGGCGTGCCGGTGCGCCGATCTTGCCGGTGCACTTGGGGGTCCGACCCGGTAGCTGGTTGACCTACCTGTCTCCCGGCCGCCTCGTTCGGTTTCCCCGGCGCGTGCTCGAGCCCGTGACGATCGCGTTCGGTGCCCCACTGGCTCCCGAGACGTCGGCCACGCGAGTGCGGGCTGCCGTCGCCGCGATGGATGGAAGGCTATCGGATCGCGCGGGGGAACCCCTCGAGCGAGGCAAGGTGTGATTGTCGAGGCACTGAGAGTCACGGATCCCGGACCATTCAGGTGCTGAAACTGTGCGCGAGACCATGGAGTGCCCAAGTCGATGCGAGCCCGAGACCGAGTCAGTCGGTGGGCGCTTGCACGAGCGAGCTTGGGCCCGGGTCGTCATGGACCTACTGGATCAGCGAACCTGTTCCGCGATCCAAGCGGGCGGGACGCCCGCGTTCCGAGTGGTTTCAAGATGGCATCGAACTCATCGCCCCGTGCCCGACTCAGACAGGGCAGAGGGCCGGGCGCTGGTGACTCCGGAAGGCCGACGTGCCTTTGCCGGCGCCTTCGGCTCTCGTTTTCGAGTCGCGGTTGCTCGTTCGCCGAGCGTCGGAGAGGATGAGGCTCCCGGCGATACGATGACCCGAGCGCTGCCCATAGACCTCGAGAACCCGTGGCGACCACCGACTTGGCCGAACCCGTCCCGACCGAAGCCCACCTCGATGCGGAGCAGGCGTCCACGCGAGAGATCGACGTGGTCGCACGCGAGCTCCAGGTCGATCTCACCACCGGCCTCACCGAGTCGGAGGCCTCGCAGCGGTTGGAGCGCTTCGGCCCGAACCTGCTACGCGAGGTCCGAGCGGCATCTGCCTGGTCGATCTTCATCGCCCAGTTCCTGACACCGGTCGTGGGCCTGCTCGGTTTGGCCGCGGCCGTGAGCTTCTCTTTCCAGGAGTGGCTGGAAGGCTTCGCGATCCTGGCCGTCCTCGTCATCAGCACCCTCCTGGGATTCGTGGCGGAGTTGAAGGGCACGCGCTCCGTGGAAGCGCTTCGCAAGCTCGGGACACGGACGACCCGCGTGCGGCGGGAAGGGACGGTGCACGAGGTGCCGGCGCAAGATCTCGTGCCGGGTGACATCGTGCTCTTCGAGGGCGGCGACCTCGTCGCGGCCGACCTGCGGATCGCCAAAGCCTCCAGGCTGCAAGCCGACGAGTCGACCTTGACGGGTGAGTCGCTGCCGGTCGACAAGAGCCCCGAGGCGACGAAGGAGGGCACGGTGCTCGCCGAGCGGACGGGCATGCTCTTCAAGGGGACCTCGGTCACGCGCGGCTCGGCGGAGGCCGTCGTGGTCGCGACCGGACAAGCGACCGAGCTGGGTCGCATCGCCGAGCTCGTGGACGAAGCGGAGGGCGAGTCGACGCCCTTGGAGAAGCGCCTCGAGGGGCTCACACGCAAGCTGATCCTGTTGACGCTCATCGTGGCGGCGGTGACGACCGGCCTCGGCATCCTGTCGGGGAAGGGTTGGCTCCTGATGGTCGAGACGGGCATCGCGCTCGCCGTCGCCGCCATTCCCGAAGGTCTTCCGATCGTCGCGACGATTGCGCTCGCCCGGGGGATGTGGCGGATGGCGAGGCGTCACGCGCTGATCAATCGCCTGGCCGCGGTCGAGACGCTCGGGGCGACGAGCGTGATCTTCACCGACAAGACCGGGACGCTCACCGAGAATCGCATGACGGTCGAGAGGATCGTCACGCCCGATGGCGAGTGGGAGCGAGACCGCTCCACCGAGTCGCTCTCCCCGAGAGTGCGGGAAGCGTTCGAATTGATCCAGCTCTGCAACAACGCGGAAACGGACGGTGCCGGCGATCCTCTGGAGGTGGCGTTGGCCCGCGCGGCCGAAAAGGTGCTCGGCCGCGGGCGAGCGGCAGCCGAGAGCGAGCAGCCCAGAGCTCGCGAGGAGGCCTTCGACAGCGTCACCAAGATGATGGCAGTGGTGATCAACTCAAAAGAAGGTTTCCGTTATCTGATCAAAGGTGCACCCGAGGCCGTGCTCGAGGCTTGCTCGACCGAGGCCGGAGCGGAAGGTGTCCGCCCCTGGACCGATGAGCGCAGGGCACATTGGCACGCGAGGGACGAGCAGATCGCCGCGGGTGGCGGCCGCTTGCTGGGCCTCGCTCAAAAGACGGCGGCGAGCGCCGAGGACGCACCCTACGAGAACCTGACCTGGCTCGGACTGGTCTCCCTGCACGACCCGCCCCGAAAGGACGTGCCGGACGCGATCCGCGCCTGCCAGGACGCGGGCATCCAAGTGATCATGGTCACCGGCGATCAACCGGGCACCGCTCGATCCATCGCTCTGGCCGTCGGGCTCGTCGACGATCCAAACGCTCGTGTCCTCGGCGCGAAGGACCTCGAGCGCCTGATCGCGGAGGACCGGGACGAGGAGCTTCGCAGCTCGTCGATCCATGCGCGCGTCACTCCCGAGCAGAAGCTCGAATTGGTCTCGCGATTCCAGAAGTCCGGCGCCGTGGTCGCGATGACCGGCGACGGCGTCAACGATGCCCCGGCCCTCAAGAAGGCTGACATCGGCGTGGCGATGGGACAGCGCGGGACACAGGTGGCTCGGGAGGCGGCGGACATGGTGCTCACCGACGACGCCTTCGGATCCATCGTCGCCGCCATTCGCCAGGGCCGCATCATCTTCGACAATATTCGCAGCTTCGTGATCTACCTGCTCGCCTGCAACCTGAGCGAGATCCTCCTGGTCGGCACGGCGTCGATGTTGCCCATCCCTCTGCCGATCACTCCGATTCAGATCCTCTTCCTGAACCTGGTCACCGACGTGTTCCCGGCCCTCGCTTTCGCCATGGGCGAGGGGGATCCTCGCGTCATGGGGCGTCCGCCGCGCGACTCTTCTGAGCCCATCATCGCCAGGCGCCATTGGCGGAGGATCGCCTTCTACGGCGCGGCCCTGACCGTCTCCGTCCTGCTCGCCCTCATCTTGGCTCACAGTGCCTTGGGGAGGACTCGGGAGCAGAGCGTCACGGTCTCGTTCCTCACCCTCGCCATCGGTCAGCTCTTCTTGGTGCTCATCCTCCGTGACCAGGACGCCTCGCTGTTCCGAAACGCCATCACAAAGAATGCCTGGATGGGCGGAGCGATCGCCCTTTGCCTCGTCCTCCTCCTCGCCGCCGTCTTCGTGCCCTTCCTCGCTCGCGTCCTCGCGACCACGCCCCCCGCGCCGCTCGATTGGCTGCTCATCTTACTTGCCGCGGTGCTGCCGGTCGTGATCGACCTCGTGGTGCGAGCGTTTCGAAAGCGGGCGAAGCTATCCCTCGAGCCTGGCGTGTAATGCTCTCTCGTTCGAGAATGGGAGAGCCGCCTGCCGCGGTCGCCTCGACACGGGAGGACCTGCATTGAACCGCCGACAACTGCTCGCCGGGCTGGGCACCGTCGCCGCCGGCGCCTCGCTGTCCGTGCTGACGCCGCGTGGCATCACCGCCCCGTTCGACGGCACGCTGAGTGATCTCGCGGCGAGGCTGCGCTCGGCTTCTCGGGAGGGGGCGCTCTCGATCGCGACCTCGGCGATCGCCAATGGGGCGAGCCGAGAGGCGCTGCTCGGCGCGATCTTCCTCGCCGGCGTCCAGGACATCCGGCCCCGGCCACACGGCATCCTGCATTCGGTCATGATGGTCGAATCCGCCTTTCAGCTCTCCGAGTCCATGCGATCGCCACGAGAGAGTTGGCACCCGGTGCTCTTCAACCTCGATGACTTCAAGCGCTCCCAAGAGCGGGACCGCGACGAGGATGGAGATTATCAAATGAAGCCGCTGACGGTCTTCCCGGCGAAGTCCGGTGCCGCGGGCTTCCGCGCCTTGGAGGAGAGCCTGGTGGCGAGAGACCCCGATCGGGCGGAGCGAGCGGTGGTCGCGCTCGCGCCTCACATCGACGTGGGCACGTTCTTCGAGTGGCTTCGGCCCTTCTCGGCTCGCTGCTACGCCTTCATCGGGCACAAGATCATCTACGCCATGCAGGTCGAGCGCGTCATTCGGAGAATCGGCTGGCCCGGCGCCGAGCCCGCGCTGCGGTCCTTGATGCGGACGCTCCTCGTCGATTCGAATCCGGCGTCCTTCGAGCGCAACAGCGAGCTCGCCGCCGACCTGCCGGAGGACTGGCAAGCGGGTTCTCGCAATCCCGCTCGAGCGCACCAGCTCTGGCGCTCCCTTCGCCGCGCCGAGCCGAAGCGCGCCCCCTCGGTGACCTGCGAGGCGCTCCGAGACGGCGTCAGCGCGACGGATGCATTCGATGCCCTGGCGCTGCTGGGCTCGGAGATCTTCCACCATCGGCCCGGTCGACGCTCGGCCGATGGGCGAAGCGCGTTGCTGCCGGTTCACGGGTTGACCGTCGCGAACGCCTTCCGATCCTCATTCCTTCAAAGTGAGCACGACGCCACTCGGCGCGTGTTGCTGCTCCAGGCGTCCGCCTGGGTCACCTCGCTCCGGGACGATCTCGGCCCCATGGTCGGGCTCGATCTGGACGGTCCTTCGCTCGGGTCCGCCGAGACCGAAGACGACGTTGACGCCCCGAGCGTGCTCCGAAGCGGGTCGCCGGATCGCGTGTTCAGCGTCCTTCAGTCGAACACCGATGCCGCGCCCGAGATCATGAGCTCCCTGACCAGCTCGCTCGCCCGCAACGGCCGAGAGCATCACCAGCACAAGTACGCCGCCGCCGTGCTCGAGGAGTGCCACCGCGTCGCACCGGACCTGCGCGCCTACCTCATCGCACCGGCCGCGGACTACCTCGCCCACCCCGCCGACGAGCCCACCGAGCTCTACCTCCGCTCGGAGCTCGCCCTCGAGAAGGCCGGCATCCCTCGCTGAGTGGTCCTCTCCTGGCCGGTACCATCGGCGACTCGATGCTCCGATCGCACCCGGCAGCAGCGGACCACGAAAAGTGGGACGTCTGTGCCGGGAACAGACTGCCAACTTCGGGACGGTCACGCCGGGCACCATCGGGCCAGGGCGATCGAGCTCACTTCGCGATCCAGACGGAGCACGGCGCGAGCTGGGCGACCTGACGAGCGATGCGACCGGGGGACATCCTCGAGAGGAGACCGCGACCGCGATGGCCGATCACCAACAGGTCCGCCCCCTTCATCTCGGCGATTCGGGCGATGCTGTCGGCGACGTCTTCGGACTCGAGCACCTCGGTGTCGACGATCGCACCGGTGGCTTCCAGCCTGGCCTTCACATCCTCGACGTGGGCGCGCGCGAAGTCCTTTTCGCGATGCCAAGCCGCACTCAGTCGCTGCTGAACCTCCGCTCCGAAGCCCGAGATCAGCTCGAGCACGGTGACGACGTGCACGCGCGCCCGATCCCCTAAAGGCAAGGCCGCGAGCTGGTCGGCAGCGACACCGGCCGGCTTGGAGCCGTCGGTCGCGAAGACGATCTCGAGTGGCTGCCCCGGCTCTGGCTCGCCCGCCGGACCGGTCCTCGCCAGGAGCAAGGAGCACGGCGCATCGGACAGGAGCTCGGCCGCGACACTGCCGAGTACCAGGCGATCGAAGGTGGACAAGCCGCGCGCACCGGTCACGAGCAAGTCGACACCCAGATCACGGACTTGCGAGAGGATCTCGCGGGTGACATGGCCGGTCCGGGCGACGAGGTGGACGTCCACCGCCGTGCGACGCAGCTCTTCCGCAGCCGATCGGGCGAGGGCGAGCGCCGCTCGCTCCCCTTCGGCGCGAGCCGCCTCGAGCACGGCTTCGTCCTCGCCATGGAGCTGACTCAAGACGTGCCCGGAGTCTTCAGCGACGGTGAGGACCGTGATCTCGCTGCCTTTCGAAAGCGGCAACCGCGCCAGGATCGCCCGCGCCGCCCGCGCCGGCTCGGAATCGTCGAACGCGAACAAGATCTTCATCGACAGTCTCCGGTGGTTCGCCTCGGCCGATGCCTCCGAGCGGCTCAGTCGGCTTCGAGCCGGCTCAGGAGATCCTCGGTTCGATCGTAGAACTTGTCCAGCTCTTCGATGAGCAACTCTTCACCGCTCCCGATTCCCTGGAACGAGCGGCGCACCTCATCGAGATGCCCATGCAGGCGACCCCGGAGCTGGGCGACCTTGGCCGTGTGTCTCGCCTCGGAGAATTGAGTGCGGGCCGCTTTTCCGAGCTTGTGGAGACCGCTGGCGAGCGCGAGGAGGATCTCGTCGAGGCTGGCGATTCCGGCGAGGCGCCCTTCCCGGGTGATCGGGATACGACGAACGCCGCGCGACCGCATCCTCTCGATGAGCTCTTCGAGCGATTCGTCCGAGGTGGCCAAGACGAGCGGTGTCGTCATCACGTCCTCGACGCAGATTTGCTCTGGATCGCTCCCCTCGGCCAGAACGCGAACCGTGAGATCCCGGTCGGTGAGCATCCCGACGGGATAATCTTCGTCTTCGACGATCACGACGCAGCCGATGCCGGTGTCCTTCATCATTCGTGCGGCCTCGGACACGCGCGCCTCACGCGGCAGAGCAGTCACTTGCTTGTTGAAGCTTTCGAGCGAGAACATCATCGACCTCCCAGGAAGCCATCGGGTACACGAACCGACTCGCCCACTGCAATCGGGTGGCCATCTGGCATTCATTCGAAAGGGCGCCGATGTGGCTGCTTCGAGGCAGCTCGGGACCTCTGGCGCGTGCTCGGCGTCACGGCCTCGTGATCTGCGACGAGCCCGAGTCACCCGCGAATGACAGCTCGCCGGCTTCAGCCGGTCTCGGTGTCCTCTATCCGAGCCTCCCTGGTCGATCGGCCGGCCCGAAGCGGGCAGGATGCCCGCGCTCCCATTGGTTCGGCCGCCAGGCGGCCCGATGCGGGCAGGATGCCCGCGTTCCCAGTGGTTGGCCCGAAGCGGGCAGGATGCCCGCGCTCCCGGTGGTTCGTTCGCCCGCTGCGCGGCCCGATGCGGGCAGGATGCCCGTGCTCCCATTGGTTCGGCCGCTGCGCGGCCCGAAGCGGGCAGGATGCCCGCGCTCCATTGGTTTCAGGTCGCGCGGGCTCTCTGTTTTGGCCTCTGGCTGCGGATCAATGCAGCCTTTGTCCGTCGGGGACGCTCTCATCGAGGCGGGCGAGGACGATGGCTCCGGAGTCGTCGGCGCAGCCGAGGACGAGGCACTCGGACATGAACTTGCCGATCTGCTTGCGCGGGAAGTTCACGACGGCCAACACCTGTCGCCCGACCAGCTCTTCGGGCGCGTAGCGGGCGGTGATCTGAGCGGACGACTTGAGCGTGCCGAGCTCGGGGCCGAAGTCGATCCAGAGCTGGATCGCGGGCCTTCGCGCTTCGGGGAAGGGAGCGGCGTCGGTGACGGTGCCGACGCGGATGTCGACGGCGAGGAAGTCGTCGTAGGTGATCGACATGAGAGTGTGTTTCGGTGAGTTCGGAACCAGGAAGTGAGGCGGCCGGCGCCTTCGGTCTCAGCGAGCGCACGAATGATCATTCGCTCACGGCCGAGAATCTCGTCACCTCGGAGCTGTTTTGACTTGACGACCGAAAGCGTGGAGCTACCCTACGCGGGAGTTGACCGCCGCGCCAGGTGAGACGTGGCGTCTCGACCGTGAAAGGCGACACGAGCCGTGTCGCGGATCCTTGGGGAAACAGATGGCAAGGCGGAGCGCATGGCGTCCGCCTGTCGTTCGTTTCAGGCCCGATCCCGGCTCGTTTCGAGCAGCCGCCCGCGGTTCGAGTCGCGCAACGAGCCGTGCGTGGTTGCGGCTTCGGCCGCTGACTCCAGACGAGTCGAGGGTCTTGGCCGTCGTCGGCGCGACCCTCCTCGCTGCGGGGCCGAACGGAGCTTCGGGCTCGCAACGCGCTGACGATTGGGAGCAGTCCAAAGCACAGGTCCGCTTTTCGTTGAGAAGCGGATACAACTCGCCTAAACAGGCTGTCCCGTTCGGCGCGAGAGTGTCCTGAGTCGAGGAAGGGAGTGTTCCCTCCTCGGGCTCGTCACCCACCATCGCTTGACGGACGGGACGGAACACGAGGCACGGATCGATTCGAGATGAGTGACTTGGAGTTCAAGATCCGCCGGGGGCTCGATGTCCCGATCAGCGGCGAACCGGATCAAGCGATCGAGCCCGCCCGCAAAGTCTCGCGGGTCGGGTTGCTCGGCGCGGATACCCTGGGTTTGAAGCCGACGCTGCTCGTCCAACCGGGCGATCGGGTGAAGCTCGGCCAACCTCTATTCGAGGACAAGCGAAACCCCGGGGTGCTGTTCACGGCGCCGGGGACGGGTGAGATCGAAGCGGTCCACCGCGGGGAGCGCCGCACGTTCCAGTCCTTGGTGATCCGCCTCGACGGCGACGAGGCCGACCCGATCGAGATGCCGGCAGGGTTCGATCCCAAGAAACCGGAAGCCGAGGCCGTACGGCAGCTCTTGATCCGCACGGGCCTGTGGACGGCCTTCCGGCGCCGTCCGTTCTCGAAGGTGCCGCCGATCGAAGAGAGCCCGCAGGCGATCTTCGTGAACGCGATGGACACCGAGCCCCTCGCCCCGGACCCGGCCGTGGTCCTCAAGCATCAAGAGGCCGAGCTCGGCGCCGGATTGCGCGCCCTGACCGCGCTCTCGCAGACCGAGGTGTACGTGAGCACCCAGCCCGGCGCCGGGATCCCGGCCCGGAACGTGCCGGGCACGCGCTGGGCGACCTTCGCCGGACCGCATCCCGCTGGGCTCCCGGGCACCCACATCCACTTCATCGATCCAGTCCATGCCGGCAAGGCTGTCTGGACCATCGGGTACCAGGACGTCTGCGCGATCGGCAAGCTGATGCTGACGGGCGAGCTGGACGTCTCGCGCGTGATCGCCATCTGCGGTCCGGCGGCGAAGCAGCCTCGGTTGGTGCGCACTCGCATCGGTGCCGACCTGACGGAGCTGGCCGAGGGCGAGACCAAGGCGACCGAGTATCCTGTCCGCATGATCAGCGGGTCGGTGCTCTCGGGACGTGGAATCCCGGCGGAGGCCACCGAGCAGTTCGGCTACCTCGGCCGCTACGCTCGCCAGCTCACCCTGATCGAGGAAGGCCTGCAGCGCGAGTTCCTGGGCTGGCACGGCCTGGGTCTGAACAAGTTCTCGATCAAGAACATCTTCGCCTCGGCGCTGCGTCGCAACGGCAAGCGCTACGACTTCGACACGAACACCAACGGTAGCCCGCGCGCGATGGTCCCTTTGGGAAGCTTCGAGCAGGTGATGCCACTCGACATCCTCCCGACATTCCTCCTGCGCTCGCTACTGACGCGCGACACCGACTTGGCCCAGCAGCTCGGCGCGCTCGAGCTGGATGAGGAAGACCTCGCCCTGTGCACTTTCGTGTGCCCGGGCAAGGAGGAGTATGGTCCCTTGCTTCGCGAGAACCTGACCATCATCGAGAGAGACGGCTGATCAACATGCAGTTCCTCAGACGCCTGCTGGACTCGGCGGGCAAGCCTTTCCACAAGGGCGAGAAGCTCGAGAAGCTGTACCCGCTCTATGAGGCGACCGACACCTTCTTGTACACGCCCGCCTCGGTGACCAAGGGCGCCTCGCACATCCGTGACGCCATCGACCTGAAGCGGGCGATGATCGTCGTGGTCTGGGCGCTCATCCCCTGCATCCTGATGGCGATGTACAACACCGGCCTCCAGGCCAATCAGGCCATGGCCGGTAGCGACGTGACCAGCCAGGACGGCTGGCGCGGGGCCGTCATCGATGCTTTGGGCATCGGCTACGATCCGGGCAACCTCTTCGCCTGCTTCTTCCACGGCGCCCTGTTCTTCCTCCCGGTGTACATCATCACGATCATCGCCGGCGGTGTCTGGGAAGTGCTCTTCGCGACCGTGCGCGGTCACGAGGTGAACGAAGGCTTCCTGGTCACGAGCATCCTCTTCCCGCTCACGCTCCCTCCGACGATCCCTTTGTGGCAGGTCGCGGTCGGGATCAGCTTCGGCATCGTGATCGGCAAGGAGGTGTTCGGCGGCACCGGCAAGAACTTCCTCAACCCGGCGCTCACCGCTCGTGCGTTCCTCTACTTCGCCTATCCCGCCCAGCTCTCCGGTGACCGGATCTGGACGGCGGTGCCCGAGGCGATCGACGGATTCAGCGGCGCGACGATCCTCGGCCGATGCGCGGCCGACGGCATGGCCGACGTGACCCAGCACTTCAGCCTGGGCGAGGCGTTCCTGGGGACGATCCCCGGCTCGATGGGCGAGACCTCGGTGTTGGCGGCGCTCCTGGGCGCGGTGTTTCTGATCTTGACCGGCATCGGCTCGTGGCGCGTGATGGCGGGTGTCCTCGCCGGCACGATCGGCTTCTCGGGATTGCTCTACTTCTCGGGCGGCACGAATCCGATGTTCGAGATGAACCCTGTGTGGCACCTCGTCTCGGGTGGCCTGATGTTCGGCCTCGTCTTCATGGCGACCGACCCGGTCTCGGCGGCGATGTCGAACGCCGGCCGTTGGCTCTACGGGATATTGATCGGCCTGATGACCATCCTGATTCGCGTGATCAATCCGGCGTTCCCCGAGGGCATCATGCTGGCGATCCTCTTCGGTAACGTCTTCGCACCACTGATCGACTACCTCGTCGTGAAGACCAACATCAAGCGGAGGATGGTGCGCAGTGTCCAATGACCGTGTCCTGAAGATCGTCCTCGTGGCGACCCTCTTGTGTGTCGTGTGCTCGGTGCTGGTGTCGACGGCCGCGGTCGTGCTGCGCCCGATGCAGGAGAAGAACTCTCAGCTCGACATGCGCCGCAATATCCTCGAAGCAGCTCAGCTCATCGAGCCCGGCGAAGAGGTCGATGTCGAGGCGCTCTTCGAGAACATCGAGGTGCGGGTCATCGACATGAATACGGGCGAAGAGGCCGAGGGCATCGACCCGGCCGAGTACGATCCGCGCAAAGCCGCCAAGGATCCAAAGCTCGGCGAGCCCGTGCCCCCCGACGAGGACCTTGCAGAGATCAAGCGGCGTGCCCTGTATCAGAAGGTCTATCTCCACCGGAACGAGAGCGGTGAGCTCGACAAGGTCATCCTACCGATCCACGGTCTGGGGCTTTGGTCGACGCTCTACGGGTTCATCGCGCTCGAGCCGGATCTGAAGACGGTCCAAGGGCTGGTCTACTACGACCACAAGGAGACGCCCGGACTCGGCGGCGAAGTCGACAACCCGAAGTGGAAAGCCCAGTGGCCCGGCAAGGTTCTCTTCGACGACGACGGCAATTACGACTTCACGGTCCACAAGGGCCCCTCCCCAGTGCAGAGTGTCCATGACGCCGACGGTGTCTCGGGCGCCACGATCACCTTGCGCGGCGTCGACAGCATGCTGCGTTACTGGATGGGCGAGAACGGCTATGGACCATTCCTCGACAACCTGAAGAAGAAGATCGATGGCTAATGCCAAAGAGGTCCTCACCAAACCTCTGGTGAGCAACAACCCGATCGCTCTCCAGATCCTGGGCATCTGCTCGGCCCTCGCGGTCACCTCGCAGATGCAGACGACGCTCGTGATGTGCGCCGCTGTGATCTTCGT
Organism: Planctomycetota bacterium; assembly: GCA_040219065.1. GTDB lineage: Bacteria > Planctomycetota > OFTM77 > OFTM77 > OFTM77 > OFTM77. Next base: position 1,971 of record JAVJTD010000363.1, on the reverse strand, counting down.
GCTCGCGCTTTCGAACTCGTCAGTGGCGCTGATCCGCAAGCACATCCCGGGCAGTATCCGCATCATCGTACAGATGACGATCATCGCCTCGCTCGTGATCATCGTCGAGCAGGCGCTCAAGGCCTACGCCTTCGACGCCTACAAGAAGATGAGCGTGTTCGTCGGGCTGATCATCACCAACTGCATCGTGATGGGCCGCGCCGAGGCCTTCGCCATGAAGAACCCACCGCTGATCAGCGCCCTCGACGGCATCGGAAACGCCTTGGGTTACAGCCTCGTCCTGATCGTCGTCGCCTTCTGGCGAGAGATCCTCGGCGCCGGTCAGCTCCTCGGCTTCGAGCTGATGCCGGTCGCGACCGAGGGCGGCTGGTACGTTCCCAACGGCTTGATGCTCATGCCCCCCAGCGCCTTCTTCCTCATCGGGCTCTTCATCTGGTTCTTGCGCACGCTGCGTCCTGATCAAGTCGAGGAGTCGTGACGATGGAGCACTACCTCAACCTGTTCATCAAAGCGGTCTTCATCGAGAACCTCGCCCTCGCCTTCTTCCTCGGGATGTGCACCTTCTTGGCCGTCTCGAAGAAGGTGGAGACCGCCTTCGGGCTGGGCATCGCCGTCATCGTCATCCAGGCGATCACCGTGCCCGCCAACAACCTGCTCTACCAGTGGGTGCTCAAGCCCGGTGCTCTCACCTGGGCCGGCTACCCCGAGCTCGATCTCAGCTTCCTCGGGCTGATCAGCTACATCGGCGTGATCGCGGCGATGGTGCAGATTCTCGAGATGACGCTCGATCGCTTCTTCCCGGCGCTCTACAACGCGCTCGGCATCTTCCTCCCGCTCATCACCGTGAACTGCGCCATCCTCGGTGGCTCCCTGTTCATGGTCGAGCGCGACTACGACTTCGCCGACGCGACGGTGTTCGGCGTCGGCTCGGGCGTCGGTTGGGCGCTCGCCATCGTCGCCCTTGCCGGCATTCGCGAGAAGCTCAAGTACAGTGATGTCCCGGCTGGTCTTCGCGGCCTCGGCATCACCTTCATCACGGTCGGTCTGATGGCGCTCGCCTTCATGGCCTTCGGCGGAATCAAGCTCTGAGAAGCCGGCGCGGCCGGCCGGTCTCCCCCGCGGAACCGCTCCTCTTCCGGAATCCAGACACGCGATCCATGACGGACTATCCCACAATCCTCTTCGGCGTCGGGTTCTTCACCCTCATCGTGTTGGCCCTCGTCGCCATGATCCTCGTCGCCCGCTCGCGGCTCGTCGCCAGCGGCCCCGTCCACATCCTCGTCAACGACGAGAAGGACCTCCAGGTCCCGGCCGGCGGTAAGCTCCTCAACATCCTCGCCGACCAGGGCATCTTCGTGTCCTCGGCCTGCGGTGGTGGCGGCACTTGCGCGCAGTGCAAGGTGAAGGTCTTTGAAGGCGGCGGCGACCTGCTGCCCACCGAGGCGAGCCACATCAACAAGAAGGAGGCGGCAGAGGGAGTGCGCCTCTCCTGTCAAGTGGCCGTCAAGCAGTCGATGAAGGTCGAGGTGCCCGAGGACGCGATCGGCGCCAAGCAGTGGGACTGCGTCGTCCGATCGAACAACAACGTCGCCACCTTCATCAAGGAGCTCGTCCTCGAGCTGCCCGTCGGTGAAGAAGTCGCCTTCAAGCCCGGTGGCTACATCCAGATCGAGTGCCCGCCCCACACCGTCGAGTACAAGAACTTCGAGATCCCCGACAAGTTCCGCGGCGACTGGGACAAGTTCAACCTGTGGCAGTTCGTCTCAAAGGTGAACGAGCCCGTCAGCCGCGCTTACTCGATGGCCAACTACCCGGGCGAGAAGGGCATCATCATGCTGAACGTGCGCGTCGCCTCGCCGCCGCCGCGTCAGCCCGACGTGCCCCCGGGCAAGATGTCGTCTTGGATCTTCAACCTCAAGGAGGGCGACAAGGCCACCATCTCGGGTCCCTTCGGCGAGTTCTTCATCAAGG
>JAVJTD010000257.1:0-14584 GCA_040219065.1 Planctomycetota bacterium | reverse complement strand
CTGAAAGGGCGGCGGCGCCGGTCTTCATTCTTCGTCCCGGTCGACGCGCCCAGCCGCCGAAATCGGGGAACGCGCTTGGGCCGGAGCAGCCGTGCGACGACAGCGCACTCCGAGTGCTCCCTTGCTCGGCACCTTTCCGCTCGACCGTCTGCGACAGCGAGGTGGCGGCTCCTAGCTCAACAGCCGCTCCCCGTTTCGGTCGCGCGGGCTCTGGTTCGGAGCGGGTTTCTCCTCAGCGCAGCGTGAACGACTGGGTCGGCGTGACAGTGACGATCGACGGACCCGGTCCCAAAAGGGCGCCGGCGTAGAAGACGCGAAGTCCGATCGGTGCCGATGGGGGGATCGTCACGGGCTGTGTGACGGTGCCAGGGCAAGGCGTGATCGGGGCGGAGCGCAGGGGAGCGGGCCAGCTCTGTGTGTACTGAAACAGCCCGTCCGGATCGAGCTCGAGGGTGAAGCCGCCCGGCAAGGGGACGCCGCCGCTGACGGTGCCGTCACCGAGGCTGAGGAAGAGGAGAGCGGCCTGCCCTTGATGCACGGGCGGCGCCATCGCGCGAAACGCGATCGGTGCACCGACCTGCAGCGGACCTTCTGGGAACCAGAGGAAATCGAGCTCATCGGCGCCGAGGTCGACGGCCGCGTTCCCGTCGGAGTCCCCATCGACGACTCGAAGATCGCCTTCGAGATCGACCGGAGACAAGAGCGGGCTTTGGATACCGGCATCGATGGCAGGCGAGTCACAGGAGAGGCGGAAGTCGTCGCGCGGCGGCGCGAGGAATCGGGGATCCGACGACAGGTTGCCGACGCCTGGCCAGCCGCCTTGGATGATCGACGCGCCGACGGTCAGGGTGCCGCCCACCGTCACGAGCTCGCCTGTGTCCGCCCACAGGATCGAGTTGGCGACCACGGTCGTGCCGCTGTTCCAAAGGCCGCCGCCGTGCGTCGCGACATTGCCGAAGAAGGTGCAGTTCACGAGCGCGGGATTGGAGCTCGCCGAGCATCGAACGCCGCCGCCTTGGCTGGTCGCACCGTCGCCGTTGCGTGCGATCAGGTTGCTCGTGAGCACCGATCGGCATTGCAGTCCGCAGTTGACCCCGGCACCTCGCGCGGCCCGGTTGCCGTGAATTCGATTCAAGACGACGCTCGCCTGGGTGTCTCCGAGGAACAGCCCGCCGCCCTCGCTGTCGGCGATGTTGCCGCGGATGTCGTTGCGCAGCACGACGCCGCCGGCGCCATCGATGAAGATGCCCGCGCCCGCTGCGGCGCGGTTGCCTTCGAGGACGTTGCCCTCGATCGTGGGGGAGCCGCTTTGGCAGGCGACTCCGCCGCCCGCGCTGAAGCCGCTCGCGCGATTGGCACGGATGACGTTGTCTCGCGCGGTCGCGTCGCCGTTGAGGAGCAGCCCGCCGCCGACGCCGCTGATCGCCCAGTTGTCCTCGATCCGGTTGCCATCGATGAGCGGTTTGCCGCCGAGCACGGCGACACCGGCACCGTCGAAGCCGCGATTGAGGACGATGATGTTGCCGAGGATGACGGGGGAGGCGTTCTCGATCAGGATACCGCCCCCGGCGGGCGCCGAGCCGTTCCGGATGGTGAAGCCTTCGAGGGACGCGGCGGAGCCTTCGCCGTTTCGAAAGACGACGCAGCTCCCGGCCTGCTGACCGTCGAGGATCGTTTGAGTTGCGTCCGCGGAGGCGAAGACTCGGATTGCCTTGCCGAGGAAGTCGATGTTCTCGAGGTAGGTGCCCGGCGAGACGCGAACGGTATCGCCGTCCGCAGCCGCGTCGATGGCGAGCTGGATCCGGCAGAACGGGGCGACGGCCGTACCTTGACCGGGACAAGGCGCGGACGAATCCACGGTCCATGTATCGCCGAGCACCGCGCTGGCCAGGAGGAGCAACGCGGCACCTAGCCGGATTGGCAGGGCATCGATCATGGAGTCAGGCTCTCGAGGAACGACGACCCGATCTCGAAGCGAGCGAGTCGCGCCCCCCATGATACCCCTGCGGCCCCGGACAACCAGAGCCCGCGCGCCCGAAACGGCGAGCGATCGTCGTTTCACGAACCGCAGTCTCGACGGAGCTGCTGCTCGATCCAGAAGGCGCCGAGCAAGGGGCGCGTTCAGAAGGCCAGGTCTAGCACTGCTGGGAACTTCTTGCGGGCGAAAAGTCGGAGCCCGAACAGGTCCCTGGCGCGGGGTGGGGGACACGCCGGCGTGCACAGAGCTCGCCACCGATTGCTTGGGTTCTCGTGAGGGACGACGGGACCGGATCCCGCAGACGTAGGCGAGAGAACGTTCATTGCCCTGACCGACGGGCACATCGCGTCGTCCCTTACTCATCGCCAGACGTATCGAATCTTCGCCGTGAGCCTCGCCGCCCCAGCGGCAAGGGATTCGTGTCAGGGACCCGTGCGAGCTCTGATCTCAACCGCGGCGAGAGGCTCGCTGCACCGGCGGTCCGAATCGGGCACGCCATCACTTCTTCCCGACTCCGTCTCGCAGCCACTTCCCGGCCTTCTCCAGCAGGTGCTCGACGACGGGGATCGGATGGCGGCGAGCGGGGACGACGGCGAAGAAGGACTCGCGGACATCGTCGAGGGTCGCGAGGATGCGCGCGCCGGTGTGGGTGAGGATGTCACGGGAGACGCTGCGTGGGGCGGGGAAGATCCCGAAGCCGGCGCGCGCGAAGTGCTTCAGCAGCGCGCTGTCCTCGAAGACGCCGACGACATCGGGCCGCAGCGCATGCTCGGTGAACCACTGGTCGAGCGCCTGCCGGAGGCCGCTCCCGGCAGGGGGCAGCAACACCGGCGCGCCGTTCAGGCTGCTCGGGAATCCTCGCCGGAGCTTTGAGTTGAGCTCGGGCTGGCCGTACCAGGCGACGCGCGGCGTGCCGAGGAGATGCGCTTGCATGCGGGGGCTGGAGGACGGGAGCGGTGCCCGATCGGCGATCACGATGTCCAGACGATGCTGCAAGAGGTCGCCGAAGAGGTCGTCGACGGGCCCTTCCCGGCAAGAGAGCACGACGGATTCACTCCTTCTCAGTGCCGGCTCGAAGAATCGAAACGCCACGACCTTCTGGACCACATCGGCCACCCCCGCTCGCAGCCTCGCCGGTCGATGGGCCGCTCTCCCGCGCGCGTGATCGAGGAGATCCTGGCCCGTTTGGAAGATGGCCTCGGCGTGCTCGAACGCGACGCGGCCCATCTCGGTCAGCTCGAGGCGTCGTCCCACCCGCTCGAACAAGACGTGCCCGAGGGACTTCTCGAGCTCCCGGACCTGCATGCTGATGGCTGGCCGCCCGATGCCGAGCAGCCGGCTGGCCGCACCCAACGAGCCTTCTTTGGCGACGGTCCAGAAGTAGAGGAGATGGTGGTAATTCAGCCACTCCACGGCGAGGCCTCCGTTCAAGAAGATCGAACGATCGGATCAATCTTTTCAGCCTTACAAACTCGTGAGGCTTGGTCCAGACTCGCGCGGGTGCGCTGGCTTTTCTGGGCACCCGTTGGTCCCCCGAACGGAGGTATTCGATGCAGATCGTGACCCATGCCCCGCGTCTGACGCTCAGCCCCGCATTGAGGAATCACATCGAGAGGCGACTGGAGACAGCGATCAAGGCGTTCGAGAGTCGAGTCCGACGGATCTCGGTCCGACTGATCGATCTCAACGGGCCGAAGGGTGGTATCGATACGCGCTGTCGGATCCAAGCACAATCGACACGCGGCGAAGAGCTCGTCGTCTCTGGTACCGGAGAGAACGGGTTCGCTGCCGTTTCCTATGCGGTCGATCGGCTCCACCGATTGATGCGCCGTCGTCTGGGCGACCGGAAGGCCGGTCGCCGGCACAGCTGAGACTCTCTTCCCTTCTTCCGCCAGAACGTGACTCCGGAGTCCCACCGGAGCACGGGTGGCTCCGCAACGGAGCCGATACCAGGCCTTCTTCGGCGGGATTCGCCAAGAAGGCTCGCCAGCGTCGATCCCTTCGTCCCTCCTCTACTTCCTATGAGGGGGTCGACGCCGGCACTTTCGCTCGGCTGGAGCGCTCCTGCAGGCTCGGTCTCGGTGGTGAGCGAGAGATCATACACTCGAATGAGTGAATGAGCATTCGGAAAGCGCTTCGAGTCCCTTGTCCGCTGGCGGTCTCCTAAAATTTTAGGAAAAGACTGGATTGGCGCTGAGGAGTTCCTAGGCTTTTAGGAGTTCACTCGTGAGACGAGCTGACTCCTTGTCGAGGACGCCTCCATGACCGCCAAGCGAAAGTCCACCCTGCTCACCAACCTCGAGCTCGCGGTCATGCGAGTGGTTTGGGCCGCTCATCCCGAGCCCCTCACCGTGCGCGAGGTCGTCGACGGACTGAACGAGGGGCGCCGGAAGCCGCTGGCCTACAACACCGTCCAGACCATGCTCGGCATCTTGAGGGACAAGGGCGTCGTCGAGGTCCGCCAGGGTTCCGGGCGCGCCTACGTGTACCGCGCCAAGCGGAGCCAGGAGGAGGTCACCACGACCATGGTCGGCGATCTTGTCGAGAGGCTCTTCGACGGTCACGTCCAGCCGCTCTTGCTCCATCTCGTCGAGCAAGAGCGCCTCAGCCGCGCAGACCTCTCGAGCCTCAAGGAGCTGATCGAGACTCAGCTCGATGACGAGGAAGGGGAAATCCGATGACCTCCGTGCTCGTGCAGTTCGCATTGTATGCCGTCGGGCTCTCCGTCGCTGGCGGCGTCGCTTGGACCGTCAAGCGCCTCTGGCGCAAGGATCCCCTGGCGAGCTACCGGCTCCTGATCGTCGTCCTGATCGCGGCCTTGTGCCTGCCGATCCTTCAGCTCGTCGTGCAAGGACGCGCCTCGCACTGGGTGCCCGAAGAGCTTCATCTCTCCGAGCTGAAGAAGCCACGGGCGGCGACCGATGAATCCGAGCCGGCCGATACCGAGCCGGCCGATGTCCGCCTCGAGGGCGATCGTCGCGGAGAGCCTGGGCTCGAGGCGATGCCGACTGAAGCGCCGGCGCTTGTCGTAGCGGACCGGGGCGTGGAGTCCGAGGAGCCGAAGGCGCTGTCGTCTCCTCTGATCGCCGCGCACTCCGTTCCGAGTCGCACCGAGGGCGTGGCTCCAAAGCGGGAGTCGACTCCGAAGAGAATCGACGCCGAGCGGCCGACGCAGGAGAGGCCCCGTTCGACGGCCTCTTTGCCGAGCATCGCCGCGGTGCCGACACCTACGCCGATCGTCCCGGAAGCCCGGCGGATGCGAGAGCGACCGCTCCGCTCGGAGCGCCGCAATGGCGAGCACCTCGTCCAGCGCCAGGAGCGCGAAGACCTCGCCAGGAGGCGTGCGACCGAGCCGGCGCTCCCTCTCATCACCGAGAACGACACCGATACGAAAGCGAATGGCCAGGCTGGAAAGTCTGCGAGTGCGGACCCGGATCTGGACCCGAATGAGCCGGAGCGACCCGAGGCGAAAGCCGCGGGGGCTCGAGGGACCGAGGGCGGGCTGCCGCCAGCCTGGCTATTCGCGATCTTCTACCTGATCGGCCTCACGCTGCTGGCCGTGTTCCAAGTCTTGCGTCACCGTCGGACCCGTGATCTCTTGCGGACCTGCCGCCCAGTGACCGATCCCGAGGTGCTGGCCATTTGGCGCCGAGTGACCCGAGGGAATGCGCGGCGAGCGCGCGTGAAGCTGGTGATGACGCCGGCCGTGCCGTCGCCCGCCTGCTGCGGCATCGGTCGACCGATGCTGATCCTCCCGGATTGCCCCGTCGAAGACTCACAAGCCCTCGAGTGGGCGATCCGTCACGAGCTGGTGCACCTCGAGCGAGGAGACGCGCGCGTCGCGATGCTGCAGACCGTGCTCAAGACCATCGCCTGGTTCCACCCGGTCGTGTGGTGGCTGTCGCATCAGCTCGACCGGCTCCGCGAGCTCTCCTGCGATCTGCTCGTCGTGCTCGAGACCGGCAAGCGGCGCAGCTACGCGATGGCCCTCCTGTCTTACGCCGGTCAGGCGCACGGTCACAAGCGGCCGATCGCTCCCGCGCTCCTCGAGTGGGCGGAGGCCTCCCCGTCCCAGCTTCGCAAGCGCATCGAGATGTTGATCCAGAGCCGCGAGCGGACGTCGAGTCGCGACGTGTGGCGGCGGCGCCTCGCGCTCGGCCTGTTATTCACCGGCCTCTGGGGTGCCCAGCTCGGTGTGGCCGCCACGTTGATCCCGGGCCCGGCGAGCTCGCCCGGTGAAGCCGTGCGTCCCGAGGAAGTCTCGGGAGAGATGATGGCGGCAGCGGCTCCAGCGCCGGTCAGGGACGCGGCGCCGAGCGGCGTGATCACTCTCGAGGATCTCGCGGAAACCCGTCCCGAGGCGGCTGCGCGCGCCATCGCGACCTGGGCCTTCGAGAACGGCACGTCGCTGGAGGAGTCCGAGGTCGGGCTGCGCATCGTGACGACCGACGGCCGGGAGCTGCTCGTTCGTGGGCAGGGGCCGGATGCCGTTTACCTGTTCGACGATCGAAGGATCAGCGCCGACGTCTTCGATGACCGGCTAGGTGCGTGGATCCTGAGCACGCTCGAGGGCGAGATCCTGTCGCCTGCTCCTCTGAAGGTATTGGGTCGCGTCGTCGAATCGATGGAGCGGCCCCTGCCCAACGCCGTTCGGCTCGAGCTCCTCAGAGCGAGGCTCGAGCATGAGGTCCGGGAGAATGAGCAGCGCCTCCGCGACCAACTACTTCGCCAGCGAAGAGAGCTCGAGCGCATGCTGTCCGAGCTGGACGACCCGACGTCGTGCGAGCTCGAGAAGCTGACGAAGAAGCTGGAGAGCTCTTGGGAAGATTTCGAAGAGCGCTGGCAAGAAGGGCTGCAAGCCCTCGAGCCGAAGGCTCAGCACTTCGCCCCCTTCGAGTGGCCTGACGAGCTGCGATTCGACGAGGTCAGCGCGGACTGGCACTTCGGCCCCGAGTGCGGACCGGACTGCGACTCCGAGGAGTGCGCGTCGGGCGAGTGCGATTGCGAATGCTGTCAGGCGAACGTCTTCATGGAGCTCGCCGAAGAGGCCGAAGCCACAGACGAATGCGACGAGTCGGACTGCGAGGCGCCGGACGGCGAGAAACGATGAGATTCTGAGACGCCAGTCGGAGGGGGCCACCTCGTTAAGCGCGTGGGTCGGGGTAGGTCCCCTTCGACCGGTCTCTAGGATCTTACACGGAATGCCGCTCACCGGAAGTTGGCAATCTCTTCCCGGCACAGATGTCCCACTTTTGAAGGTTGGCGATCCGTTCCCGGCACAGATGTCCCACTCTTGAAGGTTGGCAATCCGTTCCCGGCAATCTCTTCCCGGCACAGATGTCCCACTTTTGAGGGTTGGCAATCCGTTCCCGGCACAGATGTCCCACTCTTGAAGGTTGGCAATCCGTTCCCGGCACAGATGTCCCACTCACGGCTGACGCCCTGGGCCGTCGTGTGCCGGGCCTTCGGACCTGAGATCCTCGAGGCACCCGTTCGGGCTCTGGTTGAAACCTCACGGCCTCTTCGCACCACCTTGCTCGCGCAGGCGCTTGGCGATTGCCAGAGCTGTCAGGTGGCCCCGCTTTTCCCCCAATGGGGAGGGCTCGATGCGCATTCGCTCGACGGCTCTCGGGATCGCTTCGGCCTCGAGCACTCGCCTCGCCCTCGGCACGAGCAGGTCGTACTGGGCCGTGCCGATCGTTCCGAGGACGATCACCTCGGGGTTGAACAGATCGGTCAGGATGCTCATCAATCGGCCGAGCGCTTCGCCGATGCGATCGACGGCGCGGAGCGCGACGGGGTCGTCTTCTCTCGCGGCTGCGAAGAGCTCGGGCGGTCCGACGGTCTCGTGATCGTGCAGCTTCGATCGCTCTCCGCGCTGCGTCGCGGCCAATAGCTCATTGCGGGCGACCTGCGTCATACCGGGGCCGGAGAGGTACCCTTCGACGCTGCCCGCCTTGCCGAATCCGACGGGCCCATTCGCGTCGAGACGCAGATGACCGATCTCGCCGGCGAGGTCGTCGGGCCCTTCGAAGACATCCCCGTTCAAGTAGAGACCGGCGCCCATGCCGGTGCTCATCGTCAGGAAGATCGCGTTCCGCGTACCCTGCGCGCCGCCCCAGGCGACCTCGGCGAGGACGCTCGCGTTCGCGTCATTCATGAGCGCGACGGGAAGGCCGCTGAGCTCCTCGATGAAGCGCTGCACCTCGAAGCCGTGCCAGGTCGGCATGTTCGGCGGGTCGAGGAAGCGACCTTCCTTCGATGACATCGGACCGGGACACGCGATACCGACAGCGCGGGCACCCTCGCCCTCGACCTCACTCGCCGCGCGATTCAGAAGCTCCCAGGCCTGACGCAGCAAGACGTCGGGTGTCGCCGCCGGATCGGTGTCGAGCCGATCGGTCGCCAACAGGTTGCCGTCTTCGTCGCCGAAGCAGACGCCGATCTTGGTGCCGCCGATGTCGATGCCGTAGTGTCTCGCGCTCATGGTCTCTCTGCTCCGACTCTCGTGAAGGCGACCGCGTTGCCGCCTCTCAGAATGAACATCAGAGCTCGGAGCGAAGTCGAGACAATCCTTCGAAGAGCCGAGACTTCACGACCGAGACCGATAGCTCCAGCACCTCGGCGATCTCCGCGCGGTCGAGACCCTCGACGTAGCGGAGCACCAACGGCTCGCGTTGGGCGTCTGGCAACTGTGCGAGTCGCTTCTGCACTTCCTCGGCACGCTCGCCGCGCACCATCCTCGTGATCGGGCCGGTCAGATCGGCGGCCACCTCGAAGGTCGTCGGGAGCCGCTGACCGTCTCGCCGTCTGGCCCGAGCCCGCCGCACGTTCAAGCACAGGTTTCGCGCGACCCGATACGCCCAGGGCCGCACCTCGCGGGGCTTTTCCGCCTGCTCGAGCAGCTTGCAGAGAACCTCCTGCGCCGCGTCCTCCGCCTCGTCTCTCGAGCCGAGGTAGTATCCGCAGAAGCGAACGAGCGGCTGATGGACATGACGGTCCCAAGCGGCGCGCGCCACGGCGTCGTCCTCGCGAAATGCCTCCCACCATGAGTCGTGCCAGCTCGTCGGCTCGCTCACCGGCGCGGCTCCTCGGGTGTGCTTTCGATCAATCGGCGGTACTTCTCCGTGGTCGCAAAGACCTCGGGCAAGTGAAGGGCGACGCCATCGTCATCGCATGCTCGGATCGAGATCGGAGCATCGATCGAATGACCCTGACGCCGACGGACTGCGGGCAGGTGCCGAACGAACAAGCGCCGCCCGTCGTCACCGAAACTCTCTTGGCAATACGCCAATATCTTCGAGATGTCTTCGCCGTCGATGTCGATGAGCTCTCGCCACGATTCGTCGATCAGGATCCACGGCCGCTCATCGCGCCAACGGATTCCCTCGAAGTAAGCGAGCTCGGGTGTCGGCACGACCTCGACGAGTGGGTCGGGATTGCGCCACGTTACCTCTCGGCGGGTCACTTCGCCCGTGGCAAGGTCCTGCAGCTCCACCTGGGCGCTGGCCTCGGAACTATGCAGGAAGAAGCCGGTGAGAGCCTGGAGATCATTGCCGAACCAGAACGCGCGGTCCGGGGTGTAGAACTCCCGCGACAGTCCTTCGAGCATCGAGGCCGAGAGCCCGTCGGCCGACAGGATCTGGAACCAGCGCCCTTCGATCTCGACCTCGGGAAACCGATCGAGGAAGCGGATCTTCGTCCAAGGTCCCGTTCTGAACCGCTCGGGCCGCTCGCGCCGGACCGCGAGCCGATTCCTGAAGGTCATCTCCTCGAAGCGCGACGTGCGGGTGCCGTCCTCCAACTCGACGGTGACCTCGACCGAGGGCGACGCGTATGTCCCGAGCTCCCACAAGACAGTGGGCAGGGAATCTTCCAGATGACGCCGCGGATCTTCTGGCGCTTGCCTGCCCGCGACCTCCAGGAGCTTCTCGAGCGAGAACCCCTGAATGGCGACCAGGCGCGCCGTGGTGTCATCGAAAGGCACCTTTGCCATCTCTCCTTGCCACCTGATCGCGGAGAACGGGAACGAGCGATCGCGACTGCGGCGCTGGACCAGCAACCGTTGACGCTTTTCGTGATCCAGGCGCAGCGCCGGGAAGCGGCGGCTCTCGCCCGAGGCGACATCGGTGGCGAGGACCTCGATCGTCTTGCCGGGCTCGACGCCTCCGTTGAGCCGCATGAGCACCTGGACGAGCTCCTGCTCGAACCGTTTCCGAAACTGCCCGGGCTCGGTCTGCTTACAGAAGCCGACCAGCATCTCGCGGGAGAAGCCCGAGAGATAGTCGAGCCGGTACCAGCGGCCTCCTTCGAGGAACTCGGGTACGTCGCCACGCCAACGGACCCGATCGAATGGCGCGCGCTCTCGGTCACGGCGCGACGGATCGAGGCGGCTAGTCAGGTCGACGCCGGCCGACGCGACCTCCGACTTCATTACTTCATTATGGGGCGATCGGTCCAGCAGCACGATCACTCCCCAAATCGCCGCGCCGAGCACGGCCACGGCAGCAGCCAACCTTGGCCAGCTCCTTCTGCCGCGAACTCGCTCTCCCGCGGCGAGCCGCTCCAGGTCTCGGGCGAGGTCTTCTGCACTGCGATAGCGATCCTCGATGTTCGGGGCGAGCGCGCGCGCCAGCACCCGGCGCTCGGATCGGGAGAGGCTGGGCGGGAACGAGACGACGCCCTTGCGGATCTTCAGGACCGCTTCCTGGAAAGACAGCGCATCGAGGTCATGGGGCGGCGCGCCGACCAGCAGCCAATAGGCGATCACGCCCAGCGCGTAGATGTCGGTGCGATGGTCGATGCGATCGGTCTCGCCGGTTACCTGCTCGGGGCTCATCGTGAGCAGCGTTCCGACGACCTGGCCAGGCCGAGTCAGCGACGCGCCGGCATCGCCGCCTTGAAGGCGCGCGAGCCCGAAGTCCAGGATCTTCGCGCCGCGCTCGTCGACGAAGAGATTGGTCGGCTTGAGGTCGCGGTGCACGACGCCTTGCTCGTGTGCGTAGTGGACGCCGCGGGCGATCTCGGCGAGCCGCTCGAAGATCTCCCGGCGCTCGGCGCGGCGCGCCCAATGGTCAATGCGCTCGCCCCGGACGAGCTCGAGCACGAGAAACTCCTCGCCGAGCTCGCTGCGACCGGACTCGTAGAGCGTGGCGATCCGGGGGTGATTGAGCCGCGCGAGCGCCTGGGCCTCTCGCCGAAAGAACGACAGCCACCTGGGGTCCTTCGAGAGGTCGCGGCGGATCACCTTCAATGCGACGAGCCGGCCGGGCTCGGGCTGAATCGCCTCGTAGACGACGCCCATGCCGCCGCGACCGAGCAGCCCTTGAATTCGGTAGCGTCCCACTTGCTCGGGGAGCTCGTCTTCGAGGGGATCGCCGCGCACTCCGTCGATCAGCTCCCGAAGCCGATCGACCCGCTCCTGGTCTTCGGGATTCCGGGCGAGGTGCTCTTGGAGCTCGGGCGCATTGCGATCGATCCAGCTCCAGAGTTGGCTCTCGGGAATGTCCGAGCTCATCGACTCGTCTCGTGGGAGGTCCTCGGTTCGGCGCATCGCATTCTTGTCATGAGATCGCAGCTTCTTTCTTCGGGCAACCCCGGACCGAGCGCATTGCGGCGGGCGAGAGTCTCTCACCATTTTCTTCCCGCCGATTCGGAGGCGGCGGTGTGGTCTCCTCTGTAGGCACTCACGGCGGTGCCATGACGAGGCTCGATATCTGGAGATCTCCCGATGAAGACGACCCCTCTGATCCTGATGGGCCCGGCGATTCTCGCCATGATTGCGGCGATGCCGAGACAGGAGTACCCGAAGCTCTCGCCCTTCGAGGCGGTGGAATGGAAGGGGGAGACCGTCCAGGTCACCCTCGCCGGAGAGGACTATCGGCTGCAGGCGATCGAAGGGCTGCCCGTCGAGAAGATCCTCGCCTTCTCGAAGGAGAAGCACCCTCGCAAGTGGCAAGAGCGCTTCACCGAGGACTTGGTCCAGGTGCTCACCGAGATGGGCCATCGTCCGAAGGATCGCGTGTCGCTTGATGTCATCTCGCTGAAGAGCGGCGAGGCAATGCGGCTGGACGACGTGCTCATGACCCACGAGAACCGGCAGCGCCTGCTCATGGCGAACAGGTCGCTCGGGGCGAGGCTGCGGCGCGGCGGCGAGGACCTGAAGCTCTCACCGTTCACGGGGGTGCGCTGGCCGGCCGAGGGTGTCGAGGTGCGGATCGACGGCGCGTGGTACCGGCTCGTGAAGCTCGAAGGCGTGCCGGCCGAGAAGCTGCTCGCCTTGACGAAGGAGCAGTTCGGCTCGCGCTGGCAGAAGCGGTTCAGCGAAGATCTGGTCGAGGTGCTCGAGCTGGCCGGGCGGATGCCCGAGGACCAGCGGGTGGACCTCGAACTGATCGACGAGTCCGGCGCTTCGATCCGCAAGGACGATGTGCGGATGACCGAGGACAATCGCCGCTCCGTTTGGGAGCTCAACAATCGCTCGGAGGTGAAGGCCGAGGTTCGGCGCGTCAGCCGCAAGCATGGCCGAGGCGCCAAGGAGCACCTTTGGCTGGTGGAACCCCTGCCCGTCGCGGACGGCTCACCCGGTCTGTCGGCCGAGCAGGTCTTCGAGGATCTCGATCAGCTCGAATGGCTCATCGAGAGCACGCACTCCTACGCTCATCTGCGAGGCATCGACATCGCCGCGGCGCTCGACACCATTCGCGCCGAGGCGAAGCAGGGGATGTCCACGAACGCCCTCGCCCTCGCCCTTCATCGCTTCATCGGATCATTGGGTGACGGTCACGCGCGGGTCGACGAGAGCCTCGATCGTGTCCTGGGAGGTCAGTACGCACCGTTCCTGCTCGGCGACGTGGAGGAGGGTCTCGTGGCGTTTCGGCCAGACCGCTCGGGCTTCCTCGACGACGAGCGTCCCTACGTTCGAAAGATCGACGGCCGGCCGGTCGATCGCTGGATCGAGGCGGGTGCGTCTCTCGGCAGACGCGGCTCAGCCCAGTTCGAGCGACGTCATGGGCTGCGCGCCATCCGGCACCTCGATTATTGCCGGCGAGTGCTGGGCCTGCCCTTGAAGGACACTGTCAAAGTGGAGCTGGCTGCGGCTTCTGGGCGGCGCTCGCGGACACTCGAGCTCCCGGTGTCGAGCCGCCGGCCGATCTTCGGCGAGTGGCCAAAGGAGACCTCGCGTCGGTTGGAAGGGGAGATCGGGTACCTGCGAATCCCGCAGATGGACGGGGACTTGGCGGTCGAGCTGCTCTCGAAGCTCGAGGAGTATCGTGACGCGCGCGGCCTCGTGATCGACGTGCGCGGTAACGGAGGCGGAACGCGCGACATCTTGCGAGCGCTTTATCCCTGCCTCTTGCCCGAGAAGGCCGGGCCGCGAGTCGTCAACGTCGGAGCCCTGCGTCTCGCGCCGGGACTACCGCGGGACGCGAACGAAGGCTACCTCGGCGATCGCTACCTGTTCCCCGCGACGGCGTCGATCTGGTCCGACGAAGAGAAGGAGTCCATCCGCCGATTCACTCAGAGCTTCGAGCCCGGGTGGCAGCTTCCCAAGGGGGAGTTCAGTGACTGGCACTACTTCGTTGTGTCACCGGCGACTGCGCGGATTCGTTACGAGCGTCCGGTGGTGGTCCTGATGGATACCGGCTGCTTCAGCGCGACCGACATCTTCCTCGGCGCCTTTGCCGAGC
The DNA here is from genome assembly GCA_040219065.1 of Planctomycetota bacterium. Classification (GTDB taxonomy): domain Bacteria; phylum Planctomycetota; class OFTM77; order OFTM77; family OFTM77; genus OFTM77. Next base: position 916 of record JAVJTD010000257.1, on the reverse strand, counting down.
TGGAGCAGGTGACGCTCATCGGCACACCGAGCGGCGGAGGCAGTGGCCGCTCGCGCACGTCCGCCCTCGCCAACAGCGGCTTGCGCGTCAGGCTGTCCTCCATGGCGTCGTTCCGTCCGAGCGGCGCGACCTACGACGGCAACGGCATCGAGCCCGACATCATCATCTGGCCAGACGCAGGGTTCTTCATCGGCCAGAGCGACCCGGCCCTCACGAAAGCCATCGACGTGCTTGGGGGGAGTTGAGGGGGATCGGATTCCGGAGTGCCCAAGCCGTGCGAGATTGAGACGGAGTCTTGCCAATGGGCGAATTCGCCAGCGAGCTTGGGCCTGGAAACGAAAGACGCCGAGACCGGTGGAAGCCGGCGATCCGAATGCGGAATGTGCAAGCCTCACAGGCTTGGGCCGTCATGAAGGTGAACGCCGATGACTCCAGGCGTTGCCCGGGGCTGACGGATGCTTGGCCTTTCAGGGCGCCGATCTGAAACTAGATCCCGTGCGACCGAGAACAGAGCCCGCGCGACCGAAACGGTGAGTGGTCACCGAGCTAGGAGCCGCTTCCTCGACGGGGCCACCGATCGAATTGAGAGGCGCCGAGCGAGGGAGCATTCGGAGTGCGCTTGATCACCGCAACGATGCGCCCCGGCCCAAGCTCGCTCGCGAAAGCCCTCGCAGACAGAGCCGGTCACCGGCTCGCTCGGCTTGGGCACTCCACCGCTTTCGGGCCCGGTTTTACCACGTGTCTGCTCCGGCGCCGCGCCGGGTGCGCCGCCCGATCTGAAACCACTGGGAACGCGGGACCGAGAGCGTCTGGAAACTTGAGAGTCGAAAGTTGGACGAAACCGCTTCGCGGTAGAGCTGCCGCCAGATCAACGCCCCATCCACGAGGGACGTCGTTGGCTCGCGGCGGCCGGGGC
>JAVJTD010000254.1:0-20318 GCA_040219065.1 Planctomycetota bacterium | reverse complement strand
CTCTCACGAGCGAGCTTGGGCCGGGGGACAGCGTTGCGGCGACGGCGCACTCCGAGTGCCCCCTTGCTCGGGGCTTCCTGGCTCGATCATCGGCGATGTCGAGGAAGCGGCTTCCAACTCGGTGGCCGCACCCCGCTTCGTTCGCGCGGGCTCTGTCGAACGAGGCGAGACTTCGGCGAAAGGCTCGCTTCGCTTCGCAGTTCTTCAAGTCGGCGATGGAGCGAACGACCCTCCCCGGCACCCTACCGGCAAGGACCCTCAACGAACTCGGCGAGGACCGATCGCTCCGCTCACGGCTCACACCCCACTGCCAGCCGAGACCCTCTTGGCCTCCAAGGCGCTCGGAGGAAGGACACGGAGACCGGCTGAAGCCGGCGGTCCGAATGCGGCTGGTTTCGGTTCAGTAATCTGAGTCGGACTTTTCGCCGTGGACGATGCGGATGCCGGCGGAGGCTCCGAGGCGAGTGGCTCCGGCCGCGATCATGCGCTCAGCGGTCTCGCGATCGCGGATGCCGCCGGATGCCTTGACGCCCATGACGGGGCCGACGGCGCGGCGCATCAGGAGGATGTCCTCTTCGGTGGCGCCGCCGGTGGAGAAGCCGGTGGACGTCTTGACGAAGTCGGCGCCTGCTTCTTGAGCCAGCTTGCAGGCGCGGAGCTTTTCGTCGTCGGTGAGGAGCGACGTCTCGAGGATGACCTTCACGAGTGATCCGGGCCGACGGGCGTCGACGACGGCGCGAATGTCGTTTCGGACGTAGTCATCGTTGCCGGACTTGAGGCGGCCGACGGCGAGGACCATGTCGAGCTCGTTCGCCCCTTGCTCTTGAGCGCGGTATGCTTCATAGGCCTTGACCTCGCTGGCATTGGCTCCGAGGGGAAAGCCGATCACGGTGCAGACGGCGACGCTCGTGCCTTGGAGCGCCTTGGCGCAGAAGTCGACGTAGGTGGGATTCACGCAGACCGAAGCGAACCGGTGCGTCGCGGCTTCCTCGCAGAGCTGGGCGATCTCTCCTTCGGTCGCATCGGGCTTGAGCAGTGTGTGGTCGATCGTCCTGGCGAGGCTCTCGATCGGAGGGAGCATGCCGAGACGACCTTGGATGCGCTCGGCGCCCGCGTCGACGATTGCTTGGGTCCGATCCGGGCAAGTCGTGGCGCACTTGCCGGCACACCCGGCTTCGTCCGGGCAAGCCGACAGGATCGGGAACTGGCCGGCATCGAGCAGCTTCTGGACGACGGCCTCGGTCAACGCATCGAGCTGAACACCGTTCATGAGCCCGCCTCGATCTTGTCGACCCTCGCCGCGTGCCTCCCACCCTCGAACGGCTCCTCGAGCCAGGTCTGAAGGATGGCGCGCAGCGCTTCAAAGGGGAGCAGTCGGGAGCCGAGGCAAAGCACATTCGCGTCGTTGTGACGTCGACTGTTGATGGCCGCCTCGACGCTCATCGGGTTCGCAGCGCGAACGCCCGCGACCTTGTTGGCCGCCATGCACGAACCGATGCCAGCGCCATCGATCAAGATGCCCGCGCGGCAAGCGCCCGAGGCGACGGCCCGAGCGACGTCGTGCGCGATGTCGGGATAATCCACCGGATCGGTGTTGTGCGCCCCGACATCGTGAACCGCGACTCCGTTTCGCTCGAGCAGAGCTTTGATGCGCTGCTTCACCGCGAAGCCCGCATGGTCACTCCCCAGCGCTAATGCGACCGACGACGTTGACCATCCACCAGCCGGCGCCCCTCGCCGGAGCTCGACTCCATACCGCTCCGCCGCCTCCCGGGCAGCCGGCGTCACGATCGTACCTTTTGCCAGGGCGAGCCAGGCTTGCGGGCGCGCGGCTCTCACGTCCGCTTCGGTCACCAGCCCGCTCGAGACCGGCCCCTCGGCTGACTTCTTCGCGGGCATGATCACCGGAGGAACGCAGGCAGCCGGAGCGCGGGCCGCCGGCGTCTTACCGGCAACCTCCTCGAGCGCCTTGCGCACGATTCGATAAAGTCTCTGACGATCCATCCGCGCGGGTCTCACCTCGAACGAAGACACATTTCCGCCGGGACTCTACCAGGTCAAAGCGCCCGTTGGCCAGTCGGTGGGTTCTCGTGTGCTCATGTGCTCGGCTTCAGAGCTCTTGTCCGAGGATGATGGGGTGGTAGGCGTATTTTTTGAGTCGGCCGTTTTCGAATACGAGGCGGAGGGCTTTGCCGGGGATGAGGACGGCGGGACGCTCTGGCAGGTAGACCCACTCAGTTCCACCGACGTCTCTTTCGGCGGGTGAGCCGAGGAGGATGAGCACCTCGGTCGTCGTCATGCCCAGCTCGAGCTTCTCGGCTTGCTTCCGGACATATTCGAACTCGAATTTCTGATCACCGCGAGGAATCGTCTTGCCGGTCTCCGGGTCGACATTCACGCAAGCGCCCAGCGCGCATCCACCCACCAACGCCAGCACTCGCCAGAACCTCATCATCCACACGCTCATTCCTTCAAACCGTCAGAAGGGCACCAATGAAGGTTGTCTCCCCGGGCCCGATCCATGGCTCTGAGGACCTCGACCGCGTCGAGACCCAATCGGATGACGCTGTCCTCGGCGGCTTTCTTGGCCTCATGATCCACGAACTGGTTCTGCGTGCGGTCCGCGAAGACGACACACGCCGCGCCGGTTCTTGCCTTGACCAATCCGCCCAACGTGAAGAGGGCGCTGGTCTCCATCTCGAAATTCAAGACTCCCTGTGCACCTAGCCGTTTGGGGAGGTCCGGATCGCGGAGTGGGAGTCCGACGTCTCGTCCTTGCGCCCCATAGAATCCGGGCGCGCAGGCAGTGAGTCCGAGAAAATGCCTCACCCCGCCTCGGCGGGCGGCCTCCAGGATCGCCAGCGTCACGTCGGGACTGGCGACGGCGGGGTAGCCGGGCTCGACGAAGTAGGTCGATGTGTTCTCCAGGCGGACAGCGCCTGTCGAGATGACGAGGTCCCCGATATGAATGCCGGGCTGGAGGGCACCGCAAGAGCCCAGCCGGATGAACGTCGCTCCAGCTCGAGGCAGGCACTTGGCGAGCTCGATGACGGCGATCTCCATGTTGTCGCATCCGATGCCGGTGGCGACGACGCTGAGCCGCTCTCCGCGATACGGCCCCGTCAAGGTCACGTACTCGCGATTCTCGCGGGTGACCTCGATCTCGTCGAAGTGCTCGGCCACCCGGCGGGCTCGGGCGGGGTCGCCGCACATGAGGATGATCTCGGCCAGGTCTCCCGGGCCGGTGCCGACGTGGTACTGCACGCCTTCGGGGGTTTGGACGTGCTCGGCCGATTCGTAAGGCATGGGATGCGTTCCTCGATCCTCGATGAAGAGCAGCGGCCTTCGGCCGCGGAGCCATCCAGGGTGCCATGGCGGGTGAGGGACTTCGAGGGTGTGACTGCTCCCCACCTCGAAAACCAGAAAAACCGACTTTCTTGCGAGACCCTGACCATGGAGGAGGCGACTAGTTGGGTGAATGCCGGGCGCCGCGAGTCGGAGGTGAGCATGACCCGATGGGTATTGGCGGCCGCGGTGTTGGTGGTCGCGAGCGTGGTGTGGGCGTCTCGCTCGACGAGAAACGTCTGGGTGTCGGATACCGAGTGAGCCGTGATTTGGAAGCTGTCTTCCGAGATGAGTGTTCGCCAGAAGTTGGAGGGCTTTCGCAGCCCGACCTGGATCGAAGCGACGGCCGACGGCGGCTTTTGGCTGGTCGACCGTCTCCAGGACTCCCCTCCCTGCGCCGAGATCTCCCGTATGAGCTCGGACGGGGCGAGGAGGTTTGCGGTCGCGGGCTTCCGTTCGATCGTGGGGTTGGCCGTCGGCGAGGAGGGTGATCTGTGGGTTGGTGATGGGGGGGACGAAATGTTGTTCCGGTTGTCTGGCGAGGGGCGCGTGCTGGAGAGTTGGCCCTTCGAGGGGCTGTCCTCTGTGACGATGCTGAAAGCGGCGAGGGTCGCCGTAGCGTCGTCGTCGGGGTGCATCGGGTTCTTCCGGGCGAGGTGTCAGGGGCCGCTCGTCTGGCAGACGGGGGGGCGTCCGGTGTGTGTTCGGCCGGCTAGGGGTGGCGGGCTTTGGTGGTTGGACGGGGACTACCCGAGTGCCCTGGTCCGCTTGGACGCAGGCGGAACGGAGCTGCTCCGGATCTCGACCTACTCGGCGGCGAAGAGGTTCGAGGTGGATTCGGCATCGGGCGATGTCTGGATCGGGGGAGAGGGTTGGACCCGGTGCTTCTCCGAGGAGGGAGACGTGATGGAGGAGCTCGAGTGCCCGGCCGAGACGGCGAGGGTGTTGGCGGTGGACGGCGACTCACGATGTTGGGTGGCGACCGGCACGGAGCTGAGGGTCGTCGAGGCAACTGGAGTGGTCTCCAGGCTCGAGATGCGGCGCGTCATGGACGTCGGGTTCCCTTGAGCTGGGCGTTCTGCTCAGGCCTCACGAGGGACAAATCCGGCGAGATCTCAACTCTGCTCAGTGAGCTGACCGAAATCTCGAAAGGCCGATGTGTGTGTTCGTTGGTCGGGGCCGATCCCTAGGCAAGAGGTGTTCGATGGAGAGAGAGACCCGGAGCGAGACGGAGCGCCTGCGTGAGCTGATTCGCGGGGGTGAGTCCGATGTGCGCAAGCCGGTCGTGTCGCTGGAGTCCGCTCCATCGCCGCTTGCGCTTCCGCTTCCGGTTCCGCAGCGTTCGGCCGCGGTCGCTCCTGAGCGGAGCCTTCTCCCGTGGGTTATCACGGCGAGCCTCTTGATGCTTTTCGGCTTGGGGCTCTTGCGGGCCTTTCGAGACCCCGAGCGGGCGTTCTTGCGCGGCGACATCGATGCGGCGTGGTCAGGCGTGGCCCCTAGTCTGCCGTCCGATCTCCAGGCCTCCCTACATTCGCAGGGATTGGATCCTCGGCCGCGGCTGGCGATGATCTCTCCAACCGGGGTCAACCCATCATCGGATGCGCTGACGATCGTATCGCCGAAGGCGAGCGTGCTGGAGATCCGGCCGGAGCTGGTCTGGCGAGCTCGGCGAGGGGCTGTGGACGAGGTGCGGTTGTTCGAGGGGGATTCGTCGGAGCCGCTGTTCGAGCTGGATGCCGGACTGGCGAGGTTCGACGGGCGAGACAATCGAGTGCTCTTGCCGGCGGGCTTCGTGCTGAAGGCGAGGACGTCTTATCGGTGGGAGGTCGAGGGGCCGGGAGGTCGGGCGACTGTGAGCTTCCGTCGTCCGAGCGCCGAGAAGCGGCGAGAGATCGAGGAGAGCCGGCGAGCGATCCGTGAGGCGACAGCGCCCTACGACACGTTGGAGGCGTATCTTACGGCGTTGTCGGACATGCGGCACGGCTTGAAGATCGACGCCTGGAAGCGCTTGGAGGGCCTGGCGGCGCGGCATCCCGAGAACGAGATCTTGACGGCGGCGTGGCGGCTGGCGAGTGCCGAAGTCGGGGTTTCGCCGCGCTGATGGCGGTGTGTCAGCGGAACTGGGTGTCCTCGGGTGGGTGGACGGGTGCGCCGGTACGAGCGTGGTCGACGCTGACATACGAAGGTCCGCTGACCGGTTGAACGATGGCGTAGTCGTCGCTCTCTTGCAGGGTGACGTCGCCTTCGGTGATGCGCAGGGTCAGGTGAACGCCTGATTCTTCGACGTCGAGCTCTTCGACGCGTCCGATCTCGACGCCGCGGTAGACGACGGCCGCACCGCGGCGGATGCCTTGGGCGTCGGTGAACGTGAGCTGGACGTGGTAGTCATCGGACGACTTGACGAAGGCGAAGATGGCCACCGTCAGCAGGATGAGCGTCATGGTGATCAGGATGGCGGCGATGCGAAGCGTCTTGGACAGGCTTCGTCTGCCGGGAGGCATCGCGGGCTGAGGCTGCATCAGGGGCTCCTTATCACGGCCGGGCGCCATCTTCGGCGTGTGCTCGGGTGTGTCAACCGGTGGTAGATCAGACAGAGTCGAGAAGCGCGGTCGGCGTTCGGTCGGTGCGGATCGAGGGGTGGGACCCTCTCGAGTGCCTCGGAGTGTCGGGGCGGGAGCGGCACTCTGACCCGGAGTTGCGCGGCCGCACTTCCGACGGGTAGGCAGACCAGGCTCCGGTCGGCCGTGGAAGACGTGTCGCTCGAATAAGGCAACGTCTTCCTAAGTGCCTTGCTGCAAGACGCCAAGGCGCTCAGCCGCTTCCTTGGCATGCTGGGTGCGCTGCCAGGTCCGAGAGGCAATTCGTCGAGTGATCGAACCGATCGGGTCGGAATCGGCTCGAATGATTCGACGAGCTCAGAAGTTCAGCGACGCGCTCATAGGAGTGAGTCGGCAAATCAAATAACGTGGTGAAAGGATCGATCTCATGAACCGCGATCGAATCTTGGGTCAATGGCATCAGCTCAAGGGTCAAGCCAAGCAGAAGTGGGGCAAGCTCACGAACGACGACCTCGACCGGATCGACGGTCGGGTCGAGGAGCTGCGGGGCGTTCTCCAGGAGCGATATGGTCTCTCGAAGGACGCCGCCGACAAGGCGATCTTGGACTTCGAGAAGCAGCACTCCACCACGAGCTGACCAGCTCATCGACGGCGGGCAATACCTGCCACTTCGGACGAGGCGAGCCGCGCGCTCGCCCGTTTTCGTACAAAGGATCCGTAGAAAGGAAGAGAGATCATGAAGCGCACGATGACCTTCTTGATGATGATGGCGTTGATGTTCGGCGGTACTGCGGCCCTGACGGGCTGTGACGGAGACCTCGAGGATGCGGCCGAGGACGTCGAAGACGCGGCCGAGGATGCCGGAGACGAGATCGAGGACGCCGTCGACAAGTAAGCGGCGCCCCTGCCGGTGGAGCATCCAGGGGGTGAGCCGAGAGCGATGGAGTGCCCAAGCCGAGCGAGCCGGCGACCGGGTCTCTTGGTGAGGGCTTTCCCAAGCGAGCTTGGGCCTCTTCGAACTTCCAACGGTTCGACTTTCAACTCTCAACTTTGAAGCTGGCGGTCCGTTCGCACACGGCGGCATCGGGCCACGGATTCAGATCTCAGGTCTCGGTCCTCTCCGAGGCGCTTGAATGGAGGCCACCGAGACCGGCTGAGCCGGCGGTCCGAATGCGACATATTTCAAGTAAGCGGCGCCCCCGCTGGCGGACCGGCGGAGCATACAGTTGTGAAACTGGGCCCGAGGGCGATGGAGTGCCCAATTCGAGCGAGTCAAAGATCGAGTCTGTCGGCGAGAGCTCTGCTCGAGCGAGCTTGGGCCGGGGCGGCCGTGCGACGACAGCGCACTCCGGATGCTCCCTTGCTCGGCGCCTTCTGGCTCGATCGTCTGCGCCGTCGAGGAAGCGGCTTCCGGTTCAACAGCCGCTCCCCGTATCGGTCGCGCGGGCTCTGGTATCGGTCGCGCGTCGTGAAGCCGACATTTCGTCCCCCGCAGCATCGAGCCACGGAGCTTCGGATGTGAGGTTTGGGCCCTCTCCGAGGCGCTTGGATGGAGAACACGGAGACCGGCTGAAGCCGGCGGTCCGAACGACGACGTGTCTAGTTTCAGATCAGACGTCGACTCCACGAGCGAGCGGGGTCTTGTCGGCGATGAGCTGACGGGGCCCCGTTTGCGTTGAGGAGCGGTGCGTTACACTGGCGACCATGAGACGCCTTCGATGCATCGCGATGTGGTCGGCCTTGCTTCTTCTCCCTTCGAGCTGCGGCGGCGACCAGTCACCGAAGTCCTCGAAAGGGGAGCCGCGACCCGAGCCCAAGGTCGAGCTGCCGGACGAGTCCGGATATGTGGCCAGCCCTTCGGATGGCGGAGGGACGGTGACGGTCGAGCCGAAGGTGGTCGGCGTCCGGGAGCCGGTGACGTTGCGCTTCACGTACACGGCTGGTGAGGAGGGCATCGCCGAAGGTGGCGGCGTGATGTGCTTCGTGAGCCGGTTCTGGTATTGGGCGCCACCTCAGGCGCGGTCGTCTAGCCGGCCGGGGTACTTCACGGCGGTGTGCTCGAATCCGGGTGTCATCCTCGCGATCGACGATCGGCTGCCCAACAACCTGATCGCGATTCGAGTCGAGAGTGGGCGGTTGGATCCGGGCGACGAGATCGTGCTCACCTACGGTGATACTTCCGGTGGGCGCTTCGAAGGGGGGCGAGGGCTGTCCGACCGATTCGCGGAGCACCGTGAGCGCTTCTTCTTTCGGGTCGACGGGGACGGGGACCAGTTCGCGACGCCGATCGCCGAGCAGCCGACGTTCGATGTCGTGGCGACCGAGGGGGTGCAGATCCATTGCGTCGGGCCGTCCAGGGCGAGCGAGGGTGAGGAGGTCGAGCTCGGGATCTCGGTCTTGGATGCGGCCCTCAACCGAGTGGAGACCTTCGAGGGCGAGGTGATCCTACGCGCGTTGGACAACCCTTCGTGGCCGGAGCGGCGGGTGCAGCTCGGGCCGGAGCATCGCGGGGCACGGCGGGTCTCCCTGGCGTTGGACCAAGCGGGAGTTTGGCTGCTGGAGGCCTCGGATCTCGCCGGATCGCTGCGGCGCGGCGTGAGCAATCCGATCCTGGTGGCTCCAGCGGCGGAGGAGCGGTACCGGCTCTTCTTCGGGGACTTGCAGATCCACGGGAACCTGAGCGACGGCACGGGCACCCCGGAGGATCTCTACACCTACGCTCGCGATGTCGCTCGGCTGGACGTCGCCGCGGTCACCGAGCACGATGCATGGGGCTATGAACCTTTGAAGGGGCCGTCGGGTGGCTGGGAGCAGTCGAAGAGCGTGACCGAGGAGCTCTACGAGCCCGGTCGGTTCGTGACGTTCCCCGCGTACGAGTACACCAACTGGACGACGGGTCACCGGCACGTGCTGTTCTTGCATCCGGGCGAGGCCGATGTCTTCTCATGGCGTGACGAGGAGACGAAGACGCCCGAAGGGCTGTGGGAGCGACTGAAAGGGCGGCAGGCGATCACGATCCCGCATTATCCCGGCGGCGGTCCGATCCCGATATTCTGGCCCGTCCACGATTCGGGGTTCGAGCCGGTCGTCGAGATCGCCTCGATCCATGGAGTGAGCGAGCGCATGGATCATCCAGCGGTGATCCATCAGCCGGTCGCGTCGGGGATGGTCGTCGAGGCACTTCGGCGCGGATACCGGCTGGGATTCCTCGGCTCGGGCGACACGCACGACGGACACCCGGGGATGGGCAACCCCGCACAACCGCCGCCGGGCTTGGCGGGCATCTGGGCCGAAGAGCTCACTCGCCAGTCCATTTTCGAGGCCATTCGCGCTCGCCGGGTCTACGCCACGTTCGGTAGCCGCTCGGTCCTTCGATTCCATTGCGGCGGCGTCCCGATGGGTGGCGAGCTGGATGCGGGGCAGCCTCGAGAGTTCGAAGCCCTCGTCCTGGCCGATGCCCCGATCCGGAAGATCGAGATGGTCAAGAATGGTGAGCCGATCGAGGCATTCGAGTCCGACGGGTTGTTCGCGGCGGTGACGTGGAAGGACGACGCCGAGGGGAAGTCGGGAGACAGTGTCTACGTGCGGGTCGCGCTCGAGAGCGGCGGCTGGATATGGTCCAGCCCGATTTGGGTGAAGTGAGTGGAGCTCTCCCGGCGAAGAGAGCCTCGGCTTTCGTTCTGGACGCGAGGGCTGAGCGGGGACAGGATGCTGGGCGACTCAGTCTCATCATCAGGGAAACATGGGAAGCTCGATTCAAAGCAAGATGGAGGATGAGCTGCGCACGTTCACGATCTTCGTGAGCGGTGAGCTCTGCGCGGATTCCTGCAGTACGTTGTACTCGACGATCCAGGATCGTGATCTGAGCGAAGTCGATCGCGTGATCTTGGACCTCAGCGAATGCACTCGCATCGACAGCGTCGCTCTGGGCGTCCTGCTGCAGCTACGCGAGATCGCGATCGAGCAATCGACCTCCGTCCTGATTCGACATCCGAGCAAGTCCGTCCTGCGGGTCCTTCAGACCTCGAACTTCGACCGGCTCTTCGAGGTCGATTGAGTGAGTCGATCCGATCTTCACGACAAGACCGTGAGGATCTCGTCCAGGGGTTTGCGCTCGAGGTCGGGGACGCGCGCGTCTTCGGCCGGATACCCGACGGGCAAGAGGAGGTAGGGCTTCTCGTTGGCTGGGCGGCCGAGGATCCTGGCGAGGAAGCCCATCGGGCTGGGGGTGTGCGTCAAGGTGACGAGGCCTGCCTGGTGGATCGCGGCGATCAGGAAGCCGCTGGCGATGCCGACTGATTCTGAGACGTAGTAGTGCTTGAGCTTCTCGGCGCTGCCATCCTCGAGGCCGTAGTCGACACGGAAGACCACGATCAGCCAGGGGACGATCTCGAGGAATTCCTTGTGCCAGTCGGTGCCGAGCGGAGCGAGGTCGTCCTTCCAGCGATCGGGAAAGCGTCTTTCGTAGTTCTCGCGCTCCTCCGCTTCGGCCGCGACGCGGATGCGGTGCTTGATCTCCGGATCCGAGACGGCGACGAAGTGCCAGGGCTGTTTGTGGGCTCCCGAGGGTGCCGAGCCCGCCGTTCGGACGACGGACTCGATCACTTCGCGGGAGACCGGCTCGGGAGAGAAATCCCGAACCGATCGTCTCGTCTGCATCGCGGCATCGAATCGCCGGGCCGCTTCTTCGACCTCTCGAGGCGTGCGATGCGAGAACTCGAGGGGGACGAACGGAAAGTCGGTCATCGGCCGGAGCCTCGGTTGGAGCGGAGGTGGAGAGAGGAGCGCGGGCTACTGGGCCGGACGCGCGCGTTCCATGATCCACGTATCCCGCGGCTGTGGCCAGGCCGCCAAGCGTGGCAGAGCGTTGCATGGAGCGCGGCCTTCCAGGCCGCAGGCGCCCGAAGGCCCGCGCTCCATGCGAAGCGGCTCAGCGGAGCTGCGCGTCCAGCTCGGCCTTCAAGCGGTCACTCACGTACTGGTAATGCCGCACCGTCACGCCGGAGTTGAGATCGATCAGGGCCACCTGGAACTGGTAGCTCTGGAGGATCGGCTCGAGGGAGGACAGGACGGCCGCCTCGGCGCCCGAGCGGGTCAGGAAGGCGATGCTGTCTGCTTCGACGGCACCTTCCTCCTGATACAGAGCCGCTTCGCTCTTGATCAGATCGATCGCGGCGGTCTGCTCGAGCTCGTCGGGCAGGATCTCGATCTCGCTCCCGGCGATCTTCTGTATTGCCTGCTGCGCCATGCGCTTGATCGACATCGCGAGCTGACCGGCCTCGGACGCGAAGTAGTCGCTCGTGAGCTCGTCGATCCAGTCGCGGGCGGCGCGCAGGTTGTCGAACTCCTTGCCTTGGATCGCGACCGGCCCGGCATCGAGCGGGTTGCGTCCGAGGGGACCCTCTTGCTGCTCTTGAAGACGGGTGCGCTCGCGGTCGAAGGCGCGAGCGAAGTCGTCGATGGCGGAGCGGCGATCGCGTCCGCCCGGGAGTCGCGTCGCCAGGACGGCGACCTTCTTGCCCGAGATGAAGCTCTCGTTCACCCGAAACAGCTCGCCGACGACCGACTCGGTCAAGCGCTCGAACTCCTTGGCGACGCTCGCCTCGGGTGCGCGGCTGGTCACCAGCATCTCGAGGCGACGCCGCGAGGTGAGGAAGCTGGCGTTGAGCATCATACCGGTCTCGGCCTCGAGCGCGCTCGATCGCTCCTGCACGATTCCGAAGAGGCTCTCGCGCAGCTCGTGGACGCGGCCGCGGAAGCGCAGACGATACTCGGAGTACGTTCGGTTGCTGCCCCCGGGACCGGGAACGCTGTCTGAGCGGACAGCGGTGAGGGAGTCGGGAACGAGCTTCTCGAGACCTTCGAGAGCGGTGGCGAAGCCGGCGATGAGCTCGAGGTCTTCGCGATCGGTGAGAATCACGACGGTGTAGCGGGGTCCGCCTTCGCGCTCTTCCGCCGCCGCGCTGGCCAGATGGTTCTCGATGAGCGGACCCAGCTCGCCGCCGTTCTCGCCGCCCGTCAACGCCTCGATCGCTTGCCGGCTCGCCGGCGGGTACCCATCGAAGGAGCGGCCCGAAGCCGTGAGCTCCTTTTGCATGAGAGAGCGCGCATCGTCGGCGGAGACCATCTCGACGATGAGGCGCGTCTCGACGATGTAGCGACCTTGCTTCTTGGCACGATCGAGCGTCTGTGCCTTCACCTCGACGACGACGTCGGCCATCGTCTGCATCGGGAGGCGTTGGTTCTGAGGTAGCTCACCTTCGGGGAGCAAGGACGCGAGGAGGCCCTGGCCGCGCTGGGCAAGGCGAGCGGCTTGCTCGGCGTTGATGACGGCGTGGCCTTGCTTGGTCAGGTGAGAAGCGAGCTGACGGGCGGCGTCTTCGGAGAGGCCGGCATCGGAGTCGGCGTCGGGCACCGCGAGCACCAGAACGCGCGGGGAGTCGGTGGGGCCCTCTTGAAGAGCTCCGAGGGGGAGAGCGATGCAGAGCAACGTCGCGAGCATCGTCATCGTCCTCCACCGATCGGGGAGAGCTTGGCGCGGTAGGTTCCATCGGCGACGCGGGGGAGCTCACTGAGGGTCGTCCGCAATGTGCGGTATCCCTGCTTGCTGATGATGATCTCGTCGTCGTCGTCGATCTCGTCGGGGAGATCGCAGGGCGTCGTCAACGAGAGGTTGTCGTTTTCGGGGAACAACGCGGTCGCATCGACCGGGTCGGTGTCGAGCCGAGGCTTGGTGCTCGAGCACGCGAGTGTGCTGATGAGCAGCAGCAGCGCCAAGCTGCCGAGGATCCGGTTGCGGGACATGGTCGAGCTCCTTCTTTCAGTTCTCACCGAGGGGTTCACTCTGAGGGACGAGCGCACGCTCGGAGGTCAGTGGCGGAGGACCTCCCGAGGTGGTCGGGAGGAGCGGCGCCACGTAGGTGTTGTACCCGTCGCGGACGTAGATGCGGACGGTCTGGGGAGCACCGACCGGCACTCCGCCGCTGCCCGCGCGAATCTCGATGTCGTACTCGCCCTCGGGAAGCTCCAGGCGCAGGACCTGGAAGCGGGCGGGCAAGAGGCCCCAGCAGCGTAGGTCGGCGGCCTCGAGTGCGGTCCAGATGGCGCCGACGGCGGAGATGCCCAGGTCGACCCAAGGGTCCTTGTTCTGGTTGACGGCTTCCTTGGCGCCTTCGGTGATGCCGACCTTCAGGACTCGCCGGACGACGGCGCGCGCGATCGCGTAGGTCTTGAATGTCTCGAACTCGTGGCGCGCCATCTCCTCGACGTTGGTGATCGTCTGGGTGGCGCCGACCTTCTGCCCGTCGACGTAGACGTGCGCCTCGGTCGGGTTGTCATGATGATAGGCCAGCGCCGGGATCGGCACCTCGGCGATGGCCGGGAAGGTCGCGCGCTCGCGGTAGATGGCCCAGATCACCTGGGCGACCGCGACAGCGGCTTGGGTCACCGGCTCGTTCGACTCGACGCGGTAGGGGCCTCGCCCGACCATGGCGAGGATGTGAACGACGCCGTTGCCCTTCTGAGAGGGGATGCCCTCGACGACCCTCTCGAGATCGGAGGGGCCGTGCTCGAAGCCGGGCTCGAGCTCGACGACGCGCTCGAACGCCTGGCGGGCCTGGTCGAAGCGGTAGTCCTCTTCGAAGAGGATGCCCGCGAGGTAAGAGCCGAAGGCGACGAGCTTGAACGCGTTCTCGGGCAGCGGGTTGCCGTCGGGATCCCGGAACTCGTTCTGGATCTCGGCCTGCCGTTGGCGGACCTGGAGTGCGTAGGCGCGGGCATCGTTGCCGCCGGCCATCAGGTCGGCGACGGCGAGCATGGCGCGCACGAGCACGTGCTCGTATGGGAAGCCGACGTAGTCCATCTGGCGATCGTCGAGCAGCATGGAGCCGAACATCTCGCCGAATCCGGTGCCGGCGAGGTCATCGAGGCGATCGCGAGCCATGCGCAACTGGTCGACGGCGACATCGGGCTCTTGGCAGGCGAGCTCGATGACGCTGCGCTCGAGGCCCCAGACGTGGCCGTTCGAGGAATCTTCCTTTTGCAGCTCGACGATCTGCTGCTCGGCTTGGGCATACTGCCCTCGCGAGTAGCTGCTGCGGACCTCTTCGATCGAGACGCTCGAGCAAGCGCTCGCCGTGATCAAGACGAGCGAGCTGAAGAATCGGCGATAACGGGACATCGGCAACGGCTCCCCTCGATGCCGCGGCCGACCCATTGGGCCGGCCGCTCTCGATTGTCGTCAGTCGTCAGTTGGTGTACGCCTTGCGCAAGCGCTCGGAGACCTGCTCGTTCTCGCCGGTCTTCACATCGACGAGCTCGAGCGTCAGCAGGTAGTTCCGCTGGCGCGTATCTTCGCCACGCGTCGAGCCGGTCGTGAGCTTGGGGAAGAGGAGGGCGTCGACCGGATTGCCGGCCGACTCCATCACATCGATGAACTGGCGGCGCTTGGCCGGGATGAAGAGGTCGTCGCGGCGGAGGCGCGTCTCGCGCAGGCCGGCGGACACGAAGCGATCGCTGATGGTGCGGTAGCGCATCGACTGGTTGATGCTCGTGTTGATGAGGTCGAAGAGCTGGTTCTGCCAGTCGCCGAGCTCTTCCGAGCCGGCGTTCTCGAACTCGAGGCAGGCGATCTTGAGCTGATCGACGCCACGGCCGGTCGCGCTGTGCTGCTGGAGCAGCTTCTGCACAGCACCTTCGATGAGGCGATCGTAGGAGGCGGCGCCGGCGGCGTCCTTGCCGACGTAATCTTCTTCGGAGTCGTCCATGATGCGGCCTTCGGGGCTCGCGCACGCGACGAGGCCCACGGCGAGGAGGACGAGGGCAAGACGACGAAGCATGTTCATTCGTCCGGTTTCCTTTTCGTTGACAGGGAGAGGGCCGCGGGGCGGACCGCCCGTCTCGACCCGGAGTAGCCTCGAACGAGAAGCGCATGGCCTCTCGGGGCCCGGTGTCACTTTCCCGAGCCCAATCCCAACGGGAATGGGCCGAGTGAGTCTCTCACTCGGCCCAGGCAGTTTCAACGTCATGAAGCGATGATCAGAATCAAGCCCCGAGGATGGCCCGCAAGCCCGGCGAGAAGCGGGCCTCGAGCGGGAAGTCCTCGATCGACTTGGCGCCGGTGGCGAGATCGGTCAGGACGACCGTGATCTGGTAGCTCTCGGCGATCGGGCGAAGGCTGCTGGTCACGAGCATCTCGGCCCCGGAGGCACGCAGGTCGGCGATCGTCGACGGGTCGACCGCGCCGTCCCTCTGGGCCGCGGACGCTTCGGCGCGGATGAGCTGAAGGAGCTGATCGCGCTCGGAGTCGTCCGAGACCAAGGTGACGTTGCCGCCGAGGTGGCGCTGGATGGTCGCGCCGAGGAGGTTCGAGAGATCTTTCGAGAGCGCTCCGGCCTTCGAGCCCGAAAGCGCGGACAGCTTCTGCTCGTACTGCTCGGCGGCGGCGCGGAAGGTCTCGTACTCGGTGCCCATCAAGGAGACGGGCCCCTGCTCCCAGATCGCATCGCGATCGAGGATCGAGCCGTCGTCGGCGCGCCGCTCGGCCTGATCGAAGGCGCGCTGGAAGGCCAAGGCCCAGGCTTGGAGCTGGGCGCGCTCACCCTGGAGGGACGGGATCGACATCGGGTCGACCTGGACGCGGTGACCGGCGAGCTTGGCGCCGTGCTCGGCGGCGAGGCGCTGACCGAGGACGCGCATGGCGATGCGGAGCTCGGGATCGAGGCCGGGCTCGAAGGTGGGCGCGTCTTGGCAGATCGCCCAGCTCGTGTCGGTGCGCGTATAACGGTAGAGCTGCTGGGCGAGGTCGCCCGTCAGCTCCTTGCGGTAGAGGGCGACGCGAAAGCGGTCGTCGACGCGGATGCACTGCCAAACGACTTCGAGGGTCTCGTCACGGGCGAGGCGATCGAAAGTCTTGCGGTTGGCGGTGCCGAAGATCGCGTAGCGCGCGCCGATGCGCTCGGCGAGCCAATAGACATCATCGAGTCCGCACCAGGAATCGAGGCCGCGGTTGGAGGCCTTGATGTCGTTGACGAGCTGGCTGCCGTGGATGAGGCCCGACACACCGGCGAGCTCGAGCTCGGTGGCGGTGGTCTCGGCGAGGTGATCGCCGAGACCATCGATCTCGTTGTCACCCGTGTCGGAGTTGCGCTTCATCGCGGGAAAGACGGCAATGTTGCCGGGCATGTCGAGCGCGGCGGCGGCGACTTCCTGGATGAATTCGCCGAGGAAGTGCTTCGAGCGTTGCGTGGGAGCCGAGGTGCTGCTCGAGCCTCGGTCGTCGGGCATCGCCGAGGGTAATGAGCCGTCGTCGGTCTCCTCGTCGTCCCCGGTCGGCGCCCGGCGGCCCCCGTCGTCGGGCTGCGAATCGTAAGGGCGATCGACACCCGTTATGGGCTGGTGCGGCGCTCGTTCCGGACCCGAGCAGCTCCACACCGAAGCCGTGAGAACCATGACGAGACCCGTGAGCTTTTTGGATACGACCATGATCCTGACCATCCTCTCAGTTGCAGGCCCTGCCTTCGAGCACTCTCCCGACTCTCGGTGAACCGACACTCGGGCAGGTCGGTGGGCGGCTCCAGGGCCTCGGTTTTCGAGTACGCTGAAGCCGCGCCGCGCTCGCAATCCGCGAGCCACAGGATTCTACCTGCGCTCGCCTAGGACACAATCGACCATCGAAGGCAGATCTGCCGCGTGCGATTCGGTTGGCTGAGGAGCGCCCACACACGCTCGGCTCGGTCACGATTCTCTCTGCTGGCGTATCCTGCTTCGCGAGCGTATCTTCGAGCGTCCCTACGCTGTCCTGAAAAGGGGGCAGCCTCCCCACGTTTCTCGCGGTCTCACCGCATTGGAGTCGGATCCATGAAATGGCGCATCCTCGGTTGCCTCGGTCTCGTCGTCGTCCTCGCCATCGGCGCTGGCTGTAAGAGGAAGAGTCGCTACATCTTCATCGGCGAGGGGGAGGTCGTTCCGACGGAATCGGCCCCCAAGGTGATCGATCGATCGCCGGATCGCTTGGAGCGGGACGTCGACCTCGGTGCCGAGATCGTCGTGCGCTTCGACCGGCCGCTCGAAGAATCGACCGTCACCAGCGAGAGCTTCGTCGTGACCGGTTACGAGGGCGACATTCCCGGCACGTTCGAGATCGTGCCGCTGAATGGATTGCCCGGCGGCACCGACGTCATCTTTCGCCCGAGCTGGCCGCTCGGCCTCACCGCCGAGTACTCCGTTCGTCTGACGCGCGAGATTCGCAGCATCGAGGGCGTCCGCCTCGCCGGCGAAGAGGCTTGGAGCTTTCGCACGGGAGATGGCGACTTCCAAGGCTCCGAGTCGATCGACCCCGACGTCAACCTGACCGCGCGACCCACGATCGCTCTCGACGATCTCGGAGGCGGCGTCCTGTCCTGGTACGGCGTCATCGGTGGCCTCGGAGGTCAGTCGGAGATCTTCGTCCGGCACCTCGATCCGTCCGGCGAGCTCGGCGTGGCGATCCCTCTGGCCGAGGATCCCGGCGCGACCGTCGTCAGCCCGGACCTGTCGGTAAATCGAATCGGCGAGGCGATCGTGGCCTGGGAGCGCCAGGGCGACGACGACTCGCGCTCCATCCTGGTCCGGCGCTGGATTCCCGGCGGCGAATGGACGGAAGCGATCGCGATCGATGATCCTTCCGAGGACCGTCCGACCAGCCCGTCCTGCCGGATGCTCCCGGGCGGTCAGGCCTGGGTCATGTGGACCACCGAGCTGGAAGGCGGCGCGGGAGACGCGGTGCACGCGCGCTTCTACGATCCCCAAGAAGGCTGGGGCGAGCTCGACATCGTCTACGAGGGAGAGGACATCCCCGACAGCTTGGCGACCTCTGCGAGCTCGTCCGGTCACGCGATCGTGCTCTGGGCCGATGTCCAAGGTGGCGAGGTCGATCTCTGGGGCTCCGTGTTCGACTCGGACGGGGGCTGGTCCATTGCCGAGCGGCTCGACTCCGAACCGGCCCAGCCGAGCGTCCCCGATTTTCGGTTGGGGACCGACGGGGAAGCCCTGGTCGTGTGGTCTCAGGTCGGCGATGACGGCGAGGCGATCTGGTGGAACCGATTCGAGCCCGAGAACGGCTGGACGGGTGCGACGCAGTTTCCCCTCGATACGGCTCTGGCGCGACGGCCTCGCCTGGACCGCGCTCCGAACGGCGATGTCGTCGCCGTCTGGCAGACGGTCGACCTCCCGCCGGCACCTGTGGGGCAGCTCATGGTGAGCCGACACAGCGACCGACAATGGTCCACCCCCGAGGTCGCCGTTCGAGAAGAGCTCTACCCGCTCGCCGCGCCGCAGATCGGTATCGATGCTGCCGGTGAGATCGTCCTCGCCTACCTTCGACAGGTGACGCCGACGCTCTCGGATGTGTGCTCGGTGCGCAGCGGCGAGGTGGCGGGAAGCTGGACGACTCCGCAGGTGCTCGAGCACGGCTACGACCTGACGCGCGATGTGCGTCTGCGCGTCGACGCTCGAGGGAACGCCATCGCGCTTTGGCAGCGTCGCAACGGCTCGATCTTCGAGATCGTCGCCAGTCGCTTCCGCCGGGACGGGAGCTGGCTGAACGAGGTCATGATCTCGGGTCAGTCCATCCGAATCGTCCTCGACATGGACGCGTCGGGACGCGTCGCGATCACCTGGCTGGGCCCCGCCCTCGGACAACTCCAAGCGCAGGTCCAGGCTCACTTGTTCCGTTGATCGCGGATGGCGGAGGCCCGACGTTGAAGAACCGGAGCCCGAACGGCGATCCTGCGCGGGAGCGATCTGGTTTAGGCCGGGCAACCGTGCAGAGGTCCGGGGTACGAAAGTCCAATCCAAGGTGAACGAGGATGCTTCTCGACATCGAGTGGATCGCGGTCTGGATCCTGATGCTGGTCTTCGCCAGTGCAGCGCAGGCGCAGCCCGGCGTTGGCGACGAGGCCGCGCGTGTGCGCGTCCGTGAGCTGGGCGTTTCGCCCGGCGTCTTGCCACCGGGGCGCTGGAACGCGATCACCGACGTGCGGGGTGTCAAGGTCGGCCATCAAACACTCATTCGCGGGGATGATGTTCGGACGGGCGTGACGGCGATCTGGCCTCACGGGGGAAACCTCGTGAAGAGCAAGGTCCCTGCCGCTGCCGTCGTCGGCAACGGGTACGGCAAGGCCGCTGGCTTCTTGCAGGTCCAGGAGCTGGGCACCATCGAGACGCCGATCGTGCTGACGAACACGCTCTCGGTCGGCACGGCCGTCGAAGCGCTCGTCGCGTGGACCTTGCGTCAAGAAGGCAATGAGAACGTCCGCTCGGTCAACGCGATCGTCGGCGAGACGAACGACGGATACCTGAACGACATTCGCGGTCAGCACGTTCGCGCCGAGGACGTCTGGAAGGCGCTCGAGACGGCGAAGTCCGGGCGTGTGACCGAGGGCTCGGTCGGCGCCGGGACCGGCACGATGGCCTTCGGCTGGAAGGGCGGTATCGGCACCGCCTCGCGCAAGCTGCCGGCCGCCCTGGGTGCCTTCACCGTCGGTGTCCTCGTGCAATCGAACTTCGGCGGAGTCCTCACGATCGATGGCAATCGAGTCGGCGAGGCGCTGGGCCGGTACCCGTTTCGAACGGCGATCGAGCAGGCGCGCGAGCAGAAGGAGCAGCGTCAGTCCCGTCCGGCCGAGACCGAGGAGGACCAAGGCTCTTGCATGATCGTCGTCGCGACCGACGCCCCCGTCGACTCCCGTCAGCTCGAGCGCATCGCTCGCCGAGCCCTCCTCGGGCTCGCCAGAACGGGCTCGTACATGAGCCACGGGTCGGGGGACTTCGTCATCGCGTTCTCGACGACCCAGCCGCTCGAGCGTGAGCCATTCCGCCGCAAGGTGGAGCTGCTCGAGGACCGAGCGCTGGATCCGATCTTCCTCGCGACCGTCGAGGCCGTCGAAGAAGCCGTCTACAACTCGCTCACCATGGCGACCACGATCGAAGGCCGCGAAGGCCACGTCGGCGAAGCCATCCCCATCCCGGCGCTGCGGAGGGCGTTGAAGCGTTGAGGTGAAGCATGCCGCATTCGGACCGCCGGCTTCAGCCGGGAGTGGCCCGAAGCGGCCAGCTTCATCACCGTATGCCCCGGAGGTGCTCCGCCGGGCGCCGGGCTGATCTGAAACTAGGGCCCACGCGACCGAAAACAGAGCCCGCGCGACCGAAACGGGGAGCGGCTGCTGAGCTGGGAGCTTCTTCCTCGACGGTGCCACCGATCGAATTGGGAGGCGCTCCGAATGGCCCCTTGCTCCGCGCCTACCAATACGATCGGTGGCACCGTCGAGGAAGCAGCTCCCCGCTCAGCAGCCGCTCCCCTTTTCGGTCGAGCGGGCTCTGTTTACGGTCGAGCGGGATCTATTTTCAAGTCAGCAAGATCGGAGGAGCGTCGTGTAG
>JAVJTD010000250.1:0-51747 GCA_040219065.1 Planctomycetota bacterium | reverse complement strand
CGGGTTGACGGTCGGCTGCGCTTGTTGTTATGATTATAAGATTGATTTTGTTATGATGCGCGACTACTACGCCTTCGCCGGTGTCTTCGCGAACACGGATTACCACGACTACGTGCTGGGAAAGCCGGCTTCGGTCGAGGCCGAGAAGAACCGGCGCCGGGACCTGAAGCGCTTGCGAGAGGACCGCCGCCGGTTCCTCGGGCGCGAGGCCGAGCAGCTCTCGGCGATGCTCACGTATCGGGCGGTGGATTATCAGATGGCGGCCTGGCAGGTGACCGGGGACCCGGCTCTGCCGATCGATGAGGTCGTCTCGGAAGCCGAGGTCGATCTGGAGACGCTCCAGCGCTGGATCGACTTCCTCGACGATCCGCCCGAGCATTACCCGAATCTGAAATCCTGGCAGGAGATGATCGCTCGCGGCGGGACCGAGGCCGAAGCGCGCCGGTTGGCCGAGCGCTTCCAACGGGATCTCCTCGAGGTGCTCGACGATCAACGCAAGCTCGAGAAGAAGAACGAGTACCTCATCGCCCACGGGACGCCGCCACCCGATGAGCGGAAGTCGGTCTCCTTGCCCAACGACTTCGAGAGCTTCTTCGATCTGCACCAGGTCGAGCTCGAGTCCCTTCCGCTCGAGCGATACAACCTCTGGGCAGACGTCTACCGCTTCGATCTCTCGTCGAAGCCGGGCGATTGGAAGCCGGCCTTGCTCGACTTCTGGGGCTGGTCCCTGCGCCGGCGCATGAGCCCCGAGGCGCGTGCTCACGTCGCCGAGCTCGAGAGCCGCATCGAGTCGCTGAAGAAGACGAAGCCGGACGTTCGCGTCGTGATGGGCGTCAAGGATCGCGAGGCCGAGTCGATCGCCGATCTGCCGCTTCACCGGCGAGGGGATCCCGATCAGTTGGGGCCACCGGTCCCGCGGCGATTCCTCGAGGTGCTGTGCGACGGCGAGCCGGCTCGTTTCACTGCGGGCAGCGGCCGGATGGAGCTCGCCCGAGCGATCGCCACCCACCCCCTCGCCGCTCGCGTCATGGTGAACCGTGTCTGGGCGTCCCACTTCGGGACCGGACTGGTCGCGACGCCGAGCAACTTCGGCTTGGGCGGCAGCCCGCCTTCGCATCCCGAGCTGCTCGAGTACCTGGCGCATCGGTTCGTGGCAAGCGGCGGCTCGATCAAGAGCCTTCACCGCGAGATCCTTCTGTCCTCTGCCTATCGCCTCAGCGCGCACGCGCCGGCCGAGCATCTCGAGCGCGATCCCGAGAATCGCCTTCTGGCACGTTGGAGGGCCAGGCGTCTCGAGGCGGAGGCGATCCGGGACGCGATGCTGAGCGTGGGGGGGATCCTCGATTCGAAGATCGGTGGACGCTCGCTCCCCCTCGGCGACGACGAGAACCGGCGGCGGACGCTCTACGGCTTCGTCAGTCGATTCCGGCTGGACGACTTTCGGCGCATCTTCGACCATCCCGATCCGAACCTGCCGGCGGAGAAGCGCCTCACGACGATCTCACCCCAGCAGAGCCTCTTCCTGTTGAACAGCTCCTTCGTCAGAGAGTGCGCCCGTGCACTGGAGCGGCGCGTTTCGAAGGCGGAGCCCGAGACCGCCACTGCAGCGCGCTTGGTCTCGGCCGAGCCGGAGGAGCCGCGGCACCTCACCGAGGCCGAGCGCCTCGAGCGCGGCTATCGGCTGCTCTTCGGCCGGTCGCCTTCGAAAGCGGAGCGAGATCGGGATCTCGCGTTCGTCATCGAAGGCGCCTGTGACGCCGTCGACCCTGCGGATGCCTGGGTCTCGCTCTGGCGGGCTCTGATGAGCTCGAACGAGTTTCTCTACTTGCGTTGAGGTTTCCTTCAAATGAACCACCCGAGCTCACCGTGTACTCGCCGCGAGGCACTTCGTCGTCTCGGCGTCGGCTTCGGCATGACGGCCTTCGCAGGGATGCTGCCGCACGCGCTCCGAGCCGCAGAAGCCTCGCGGCCGGCCAAGGCCAAGCACGTGATCTTCCTCTTCATGAACGGCGGTGTCTCGCAAGTCGACACCTTCGATCCGAAGCCGATGCTCGATCGTCATCACGGTCAGTCCCTTCCAGGCAGCGTGATCGAGACCGAGCGCAAGACGGGGACACTCCTCCGCTCACCGTTCCGCTTCCAGAAGCACGGGCAGTCGGGCATCGAGGTCAGCGAGATCTTTCCGCACGTCGGGAGCTGCGTCGACGACATCTGCGTGATCCGATCGATGGTCACCGATGTCCCCAATCACGAGCCCTCGCTCTTGATGATGAACACCGGCAGCAATCAACCGGGCCGCCCATCGCTTGGCTCGTGGCTCACCTACGGGCTGGGCATCGAGAACGAGAGCCTCCCGGGGTTCGTCGTCCTGTGTCCCGTTCAGCCGACCGTGGTCGGACCGCCGCTGTGGAGCAGCGGGTTCCTGCCGGCGATCCATCAAGGAACCTACATCTCCGATCGGGTGCCCCGACGAGAGCGACACTTCGACGCGGAGCGGGTCTTGCCGAACCTCAATCGCGAGGAGGGGAGCTCGGCGAGCCAGGCGAGGGAGATCGAGCTCCTGCGGCGCTTGGAGCGTGATCGCGGAGAGTCGTTGGGAGCGGACATCCCGCTCGAAGCGACGATCCGATCGATGGAGACGGCCTACCGGATGCAGACCGAGGCGCCCGAGGTGTTCGACGTCAGCCGTGAGACCGAGGCGACGCGGGCCTTGTATGGACCCGGGCATACCGCACGCGGCTGCTTGACGGCCGTGCGCTTGGTCGAGAGGGGCGTCCGCTGCGTGCAGGTCTACTACGGCCGGGGCGATCCCTGGGACGATCACGACGATATTCGTCGGCACCGGATCCACGCCCGAGAATCCGATCAGGCTTTCGCCGCTGTGATCCGTGACCTCAAGTCCCGCGGCCTCTTCGAGGAGACGCTGGTCGTCTGCGCCACCGAGTTCGGACGAACCCCCGTGTGCGAGACAGGCGGAGGCGATGCCAGTGGCCGCGCGAAGAGTGGCCGCGACCACAATCCCCACGGCTTCTCGATCTGGCTGGCCGGCGCCGGAGTGCGCGGCGGGATGACATATGGTGCGACCGACGACTTCGGCTTTCGAGCCGTCGAGAACCCCGTCCACGTCCACGACCTCCACGCGACGATCCTCCACCTGATGGGCCTCGATCACGAGCAGCTCACCTATCGCTACAGCGGCCGCGATTTCCGCCTCACGGACGTGCACGGGCGGGTGACTCGGGAGATCCTGGCGTGAGGGGGCGATAACGAGGTGGATCGATGACGAGGCACGAGTGACGAAGGTCGGTTACGACGCACGATCGGGACCGAAGATGACCCGCGAGGGATCGACCACCCAGCCACCCAGGCACCCAGGCACCCAGTCACCCAGGCACCACCCCGTGAGGGACTCCCCGCGCAGATTGCGTTTCCCTGTCCGTCCGGCCGGGTCGTGACGAATTGCTCGCAACTCCCCTTTCCGGTATAAGCTTCGGTTCCTCCAAGGGCTGCGGGGCGCCTTCGCTCGCCCGGCCTCGCGACCCGTTCGGCTGCCGAAGCGGCCGCACGGCGGCTCGGTCTGGGGTGCGCCATACGGTTCAGGATCGCTTGTTTCGGCCTCTTCGGAGCCGACGCAGGTTGGAGAGGGTACCTAGCCGTTGGACGTCAGGTTGAGTTTCGTCGATTGGAAGCCGATAACTCCGGACGAGGTCATGGGGTCATGTCCCCTGGCCCGTGGATCCGCCGCGGAGAGGCTGCGCGGGTGCGGTGCGACGGACCGAGGATCGAAGGATGAAACGAATACTGGTCACCGGCGGCGCCGGGTTCATCGGAAGCAGCTTCGTGCGGCTCGCCTTGGCCGAGCGCCCGGACTGGCACGTCACGAATTTCGATGCCCTGACCTACGCCGGCAATCTCGAGAACCTGCGCTCGGTCGAGAAGGATCCTCGCTACCGCTTCGTGAAGGGTGACATCACCTCGGCTGAGGACCTGACGGCGCTCTTCGCCGATCCCTTCGACACGGTGGTCAACTTCGCTGCCGAGTCACACGTCGACCGGAGCATCCTCGACCCGATGCAGTTCGTGAAGACGAACATCCTCGGGACCCAGCTCCTCCTCGAGCACGCCCGCAAGGCGAGTGTCTCGCGGTACTTGCAGGTCTCGACCGATGAGGTCTACGGCAGCCTCGGCAAGACCGGGCTCTTCACCGAGTCCACCCCGCTCGCCCCGAACAGCCCGTACTCGGCGAGCAAGACCGGCGCCGACCTTCTCGTGCGGGCCGCGTTCCACACCTACGGGTTTCCCACCGTCATCACGCGCTGCTCGAACAACTACGGGCCGTATCAGTTCCCCGAGAAGCTGATCCCGCTCATGATCACCAACGCGTTCGAGGACAGGCCTCTGCCGGTCTACGGCGACGGGCTGAACGTGCGCGACTGGATCCACTGCGACGACCATTCGCGGGCGATCCTCGCGGTGCTGGATGGGGGGCGCCACGGTGAGGTGTACAACATCGGCGGCAATGCCGAGCGGACGAACATCGACGTGGTGAAGGGCATCCTGAAGCACCTCGGCAAGCCCGAGAGCCTGATCCAGTACGTCACCGATCGGCCCGGACACGACCGCCGGTATGCGATCGACTCGACCAAGATGAAGTCCGAGCTGGGCTGGGAGCCGTCCCACACCTTCGAGGAAGGCCTGGGTCAGACGATCGACTGGTACCTCGAGAATCGCCCCTGGTGGGAGTCGGTTCGCAGCGGTGCCTACCGAGAGTATTTCGAGAAGCAGTACGGCAGTCGCATTCAGTGACACCGAGTGGAACGATCGATGCGTAGATCCCTCCTCCTGATGACCCTCGCCGCGAGCGGCCTCTTCGGCGCGTGCACCAGCGTGTACGAGACGACCGACGGCGCACGCCTGCTCCAGGAGCTCAACGACCGGGGCTTCGGCAAGCGGTACGAAGGCGATGTCAACGAGGAGTACTATGTCGGCGTGGGCGATGTCCTGAGGATCCTCGAATTGGGTAACCCCGAATTGACGATCCCACCGACATCGGTTCAGTCCGACGGGACGATCTCCTTACCCTACATCGATCGGGTCCATGTCGGCGGCCTGACGCCCGAAGACATCGCGAACCTCCTCAACGAGAAGTACTCGAGGTTCTTCCGGGGCCTCAACCTGCAGGTCCAGGTGGCGGCGACTCCGAGCAAGCGCATCTACCTGTTCGGCCAGGTCTTGAGGAAGGGGGCTCTGCCTTTCAGCGGCGACACGACGATCGTCGAGATCCTGGCACTCGTCCAGCTCTCCGACCTGGCGCACCCGAGCAAGATCCACATCATCCGGGCGGATCCGCGCGAGCCGCTCATCATTCGATTCAGCCTCAGCGACTTCGTGACGACGGGGAACTCGCTCTACAACATCCAGCTCCAAGAGAACGACGTGATCTACGTCGAGCCGACGTATCTGGGCTACGTCATCCTCTTCTTCGAGCGGCTTCTGCGCCCGCTGCGGTCCCTGGTGCTCGGCGCCAACGCGATCCGCCTGGCGACCGTGCTCGAGGCCGAGCTGGAGAATCTCCAAGATCTGCGCGATCGACAGGTTGGCTTCAACAACAACTTCTTGATCCAAGAGCCCAAGGCCGAAGGGGACGACGAGAAATGAGGACCTTTCAAGTGACCGTCGTCCTCGGCGGATTGATCCTGCTGAGCGCGTGCACCAGCGTTTACGAGACGACCGACGGCGCTCGCCTGCTCCAAGAGCTCAACGACCGCGGCTTCGGCAAGCGGTACGAGGGCGATATCAATGAGGAGTACTACGTCGGCGTGGGCGATGTCCTGCGGATCCTCGAATTGGGCAACCCCGAACTGACGATCCCGCCGACGTCGGTGCAGTCCGACGGGACGATCTCCCTGCCTTACATCGACCGGGTCCATGTCGGCGGCCTGACGCCCGAAGACATCGCGAACCTGCTCAACGAGAAGTTCTCGCGCTACTTCCGCGGCCTCAACTTGCAGGTCCAGGTGGCAGCGACGCCGAGCAAGCGGATCTATCTCTTCGGTCAGGTCGTGCGGAAAGGCGCCTTGCCCTTCACCGGTGACACGACGATCGTCGAGCTCTTGGCCCTGGCCCGTCTGACCGACTTGGCGCATCCGAGCAAGATCCACATCATCCGGGCCGACCCGCGCGAGCCGCTCATCATTCGATTCAGCTTGAGCGACTTCCTGACGACGGGTAACTCGCTCTACAACATCCAGCTCCAGGAGAACGACGTCATCTACGTCGAGCCGACCTACCTGGGCTATGTCATCCTCTTCTTCGAGCGCCTGCTCCGGCCTCTCCGCTCCCTGGTCCTCGGTGCCAATGCTGTTCGCCTGGCGACGGTGCTTTCGGCCGAGCTGGAGAACCTCCAGGAGCTCCGGGATCGCCGTGTCGGCTTCGACCAGCGATTCCTCGTCCAAGATCCCAAGTCCGAGAACGAGAACGAGTGAGAAACGGGGCGATCTCCGATGGAGACGAACAGCACACAAGCACAGATCCAGCACTACCTCTCGCTGCTGAAGCGCCGGCGCGTGATGGTCATCATCACGACGGTGCTGGGTGTCTTGTTCGCCGGGTTCCTGGCGGTCACGCTGCCCAAGCGCTGGTCGGCCGAGACGCAGATCAAGCTGGCCCGTCAGGGCTACTTCGATCAGCTCGTCGGCGAGCGCTCGAGCGACATTCCGTTCAGCGACAAGATCGCCAACGTGCGCAGCGAGATGATGGCGACCGAGACCGTTCGGGAGATCCTGAACGAGCTCAACTGGCGCGAGTTCAAGGAGCTGGGCGAGGACGACCAGAACCTGTTCATCGATCGGGTCGTCGATAACATCGAGATCGCGACCGAGCGGGCCGAGAACGCCGACGACCTGGTGACCTTCGGGTTCACCTGGAACGAGCCGAACAAGACGGTGCAGTTCATCACCGCGCTGAGGGATCATTGGACGACGAACAGCGTCGACTTCTACAAGCGCCACCTCATCCTGCGCAAGACCAATGCGCTGACGGCCGTCGAGGATCGCCAGCAAGCCTGGCAGGAGAAGCGCAACCAGCTCCGGATGTGGCAGCAGCAGCAAGGCTCGCTCGACATCCTCGCGCTCGATGAGGACGACAACACGCTCGTCGCCCGCAAGACCGCCCTCGAGCATCAGCTCGACACCGCCAAGGCCGACCTCTTGAAGGTCGAGGCTCAAGTTCCCGAGCTCGAGAAGGCGCTCGAGAAGATCCCCGAGGAGAAGAAGATCGAGGACTCCGAGGAGAACAAGGACTACCTCGAGCTCAAGCTGAAGATCGGCGCGCTCGAGCGCACGATCGATAACAAGAAGGCCTTCCTCACCGACGAGCATCCCGTCTTCCTTCGCATGAAGGAGGAGCTCGAAGAGCTCCAAGCGCAGCTCAGCGACATCCCCGAGCAGCTCATCAAGGCGTCGTCGCAGAAGAACCCCGAGTGGGAGTCCCTCGTCAAGGAGATCGCTCGCCTCAAGGCCGAGCGCGCCGGTATCGCCAAGGTGGTCGAGCAGACCAAGGCCGATCTCGAGGAGCTCAACCAGGAGATCGACGGGCTGCCTCAGCTCCTCGAGACCCGCGCCCAGCTCGAGGCGAAGGTCGACTTCGCCAAGGCGACCCTCGAAGAGGCGCAGAAGAAATACGACAGCTACGAGACCAAGCTCCGCGAGGCCAACCTCGTCACCCCGTGGCAAGTCCTCGAAGAGCCTCGCAAGCCCAAGAGCCCGTCCTTCCCGTCGGTGCCGATCTTCGTCATCGCCGGCCTGTTCCTCGGTGCCGGTCTCGGTGTCGGCCTGACGTTCTTCTTCGAGTTCGTCAACTTCTCCTTCCGCTCGATCGACGAAGCGGTCCGCAGCTTGCCCGTGCCGGTGCTCGGCGCCGTCAACACGATCATCACCGAGATCGAGATCCGGAGGCAGAGGCTGCGGCGCATGCTGTACCTGAGCTTCTCGACCTTGATCGTCGCGATCGCGGCGACGGCCGGATTGATCTGGTACCAGTTCCCCGACGTCATCCCGCCTTCCGTCGTGGAGGCGATCAACAATCTGCGAACCAGCTTCCTTTGATGCGACAGGAGGCAGCTCGCCAGGCCGCTCTTCGGGTGCCCTCTCGGGCACCCGAGCCCATGTCATGAAGATCCTCTTTCTCGCCCATCGCGTTCCGTTCCCGCCCAACAAAGGCGACAAGATCCGCTCCTACCACGAGCTGGTCGAGCTGGCGCGCGATCATGAGGTGACGCTCGTCACCTTCATCGAGAGGCCCGAGGACCGCGCCGCCGAGCCCGAGCTCCGGCCCCTGTGTCGCGGCGGCGTGCACCTCTTCGAGCGGCCCACCTGGAAGGCGCTCGCCCGAACCGCCTCGGCGCTCGTCACCGGTCGCTCTCTGTCGCTCGGCTACTTCCATTCGCCCGAGCTCCAAGAGCGGGTCGACACGCTCTTGGATGGCGGCGACTTCGACTTCGTCGTCGTCTTCTCCTCCCAGATGGCGCAGTACGTGATCGATCGCACCCGTCCGCCGCGGCTGATGGACTTCGTCGACCTCGACTCGCAGAAGTGGGCTCTGTACTCGCGCAAGGGACCGGTTCGCACGAGGCTCCTCCACGCGATCGAGGCCCGGCGACTGGTGCGCTTCGAGCGGGAGGTCGCTGCGCGCTTCGAGCACGTCTCGGTGATCTCGTCGGCCGAGGCAGAGGACGTGCGACGGCTCCTGAGTCGCCCCGAAGTCCTGGTCGTGCCCAGCGGCGTCGACCTTCAATACTTCACGCCCGCCCAAGAGCCCGAGTCCGATGCCGAGCCGAGCGTCGTCTTCACCGGCGTGATGAGCTACTTCGCCAACGTAGACGCCGTGCGATTCTACGCCGAAGAGGTCCACGCGCGGCTCCGTCAGAGCTTCCCGGGGCTGCGCTTCGTCATCGCCGGCGCCGATCCTTCGCCTGCCGTGAAGCGGCTCGAGAAGATCCCGGGCGTCGTCGTCACCGGTACGGTCGCCGACATGCGCCCCTTCCTGCATCGCGCCGCCGTCGCCGTGGCGCCGCTCCGCATCGCCCGCGGCCTGCAAAACAAGATCCTCGAAGCCCTCGCCTGCGGACGGCCCGTCGTCGCGCATCCCGAGGCACTCAAGGGAATCGCCGCGACGCCCGGTGAGCATCTACTCACGGCGACGACTGCCGAGGAATTCGTGCAGACCGTGGGAGCGCTGCTCGAAGACGCCGCCTTGCGCGAGCGGTTGGGAGGGGCAGGCCGGTCCTTCGTCGAGTCGCACTACGACTGGGAGAGCTGTCTCGAGCCGTTCCGCAGCTTGTTCCGGCGGGCGCCCGATCCAGTCGCTGCCGGTGCCGATCGAGGAGGTCGCGCATGACGCCGACCGGGATCGGCATGCTCGGTGCCGGGGCGTGGGGACGCAATCACGTTCGCACGCTCGAGCTCTTGCCCGAAGCGGAGCTGCGATGGATCTGCGACGTCGATGATCGTGTCCTCGAACGATACGGACGCAGTCATCCCGCCGTGTCTCGGACGGGCTCCCTCGAAGACGTCTTGAGTGACTCGCAGGTCGAGGCAGTCGTGATCGCTTCACCAGCGCCCACGCACGCGAGCTTGACCCAGCAGGCCCTCCTCGCCGATCGCCACGTGCTCGTCGAAAAGCCCCTCGCCTTGAGCGTCGCCGAGGCCGAAGAGCTCGTCCAGCTCGCCTCTGAGCGTGAGCGCATCCTGATGGTCGGGCATATCCTCGCCTACCACCCCGGCCTGCAGGCGCTCTCGGCGCGGCTGACCTCGGGGGAGCTCGGCGAGCTGCGGTATCTCTACGCGCAGCGCGTCAATCTCGGGCGTGTCCGTGCCGAGGAGAGCGCGCTGTGGTCGCTCGGCTCCCACGATGTCTCGGCCATCCTGCAGCTCGTCGGCCGAGAGCCGGTCTCGGTGTCGGCTCAAGGACGCGCCTACCTGACCCCGTCGGTCGAGGATGTCGTCTTCGTGCACCTCGAGTTCCCCGGCGGCGTCTTGGCGCACATTCATCTCTCGTGGCTCGATCCGCACAAGGTGCGGCGATTGACGGTGGTCGGTAGCCAGAAGATGGCCGTCCTCGACGACATGGAGACGACCGAGAAGCTCCGGATCTACGATCGCGGCGCCGAGCGTCCCGAGGGCTGGGAGTCCTACGGCGAAGCGATCAGCTTGCGGTTCGGCGACATCGTGATCCCGCGCCTCGACATGGAGGAGCCCTTGCGGCTCGAGTGCCGACACTTCCTCGACTGCATCCGGACGGGCGAGCGTCCACGAACCGATGGTGCCGAGGGGCTGGCCGTCGTGCGCATCCTCGCGGCGGCCGAAGAGAGCCTGCGGGCGGGCGGTGTGCCTCGGCCAGTGGCGGGAGGCGCCCGATGAAGTTTCGAGGCACTTCATTCCCTGACCTTCTAGCTGCGTGGATCGCGTCGCCTTCGGCGAGAATGCCGGTAGGGGAGGCGGTGGGTGATGGCTAAGATGAAACAGGTCCTCCGGTCGAAGAGGGAAGGAGACCCGGCTCGAAAGGCGATGCCCGCATCTTCGAATGGGAGTTCCGAGGTGCTCGTGACCCGCGGAGCACGAATCCAACCCACGCCGGAGCGAGCTACAGTGAAGGCTCCGCTCCCGACGCCTCCCTCGGAGGCGCGCGGCCACGTTCTGGCCGTCGCGTACTACTTCCCGCCGATCGACGTCGTGGGTACGCAACGCACGCTGGCATTCGTGCGTGAGCTGCGACCCCTCGGCTGGCGCGCGAGCGCTCTGACCGTGAGCAACCCGCAGGCGTTCCGGGTCGACGAGGCGTTGCTCGACCAGCTCCCGGGCGACTGCCGCGTCTACCGCTCGACGAACCTCGAGCCCTTCGAGACCTACCACGCGATCAAGAACCGGCTGCGCCGCTTGCGCGGACAGGAAGCCTTGCCGCATCAGCTTCCGGCGATCCTCTCGGCGAGCGGCGAAAGGACGCGGCCCCACGGCTTCTTCCGCCGGGTGCTCTCGTATCTCTCTTGGTACCTGGCGACTCCCGACAAGATGGTCGGTTGGACGCCGTTCGCCGTCGCCCGAGGCGCATGGGCGCTGCGCGAGGATCGCCCCGAGGTGATCTACTCGTCGGGGCCGCCGCACACCTGCCACCTCATCGCGGGCAGCTTGGCGCGCCTGTGGAACTGTGCCTGGGTCGCCGACTTCCGGGATCCTTGGGTCGACAACCCGTTCGTCACGATCCCGGTCCCGTCGATCGCCCGCTGGAGCACTTGGCTCGAGCGATGGGCCGTCACCAGGGCGGACCGGGTGATTTGCAACACACCCGCGGTCGAGCGCGCGTTCCAGTCGCGCTACACCGATCAGCCTCGGGACAAGTTCGTCACGATCACCAACGGCTACTCGCCGCGCGACTTCGAAGGGCTGCCCGCTTGGTGTCCCGAACCCGGTCGTCTGCGCATCGCCTACACCGGAGCGATCTACGGCAAGAGGAGCCCCGAGAGCCTCATCCGTGTGCTCGCCCGATGGATGGCGACTCGGCCGGAGGATGCGCGAGAGATCGAGCTGGTGTTCGCGGGCGTCGCCGAGAACCAGGCGACGCTCGAGCGGTTGATCCGAGAGGGCGGCCTCGAAGGGCAGGTCCGATTTCTCGGCACGGTGTCGTCGCGCCGCTCGCTCGAGATCCTCGCCGAGTCGGACTTGCAGCTCATGCTCGGTCCGCAGGGCGAAGAGGCCGAGCTGCAGGTGCCGGGCAAGCTGTTCACCTACTTCGGAGTCGGCCGTCCGGTGTTCTCGCTCTCGAAGCGAGGCGGCGTGATCCAGGAGATCCTCGAGCGCAGCGGCGTGGAGTACTACCAAGCCGAGCCTGGTGACGAGTCGGACATCGAGCAGGCGCTCGAGCGGGCCCTCGCCGCCGCGCGCCGCGGGACGCTCGGCCGGGAGCGTCGAGAGCTGAGCCTGCGCGAGTTCGAGCATCCCTCGCTCGCCGAGCGTCTCAGCGAAGTCTTCGACGCCGCCATCGACGTGCGGCGCGGTCGTTCCGATTCTTGGCCTCCGGCGCCCGAGCCGGACGGTCGGTCCTGAGCGCGGAGGTCTGATCGATGCTCCGCGACATGGTGGTCTTCGCAATCTTCGCGGTCGGACTGCCGATCTCGTTCCGAAAGCCGTTCTTCGGCCTGATGCTGTTCTCGTGGCTCGCCTACATGCGGCCGCAAGATCTCTGCTGGGGTCCGGCGCGCGACTTCCGGTTCTCGTTCTACACAGCGCTCGCGCTCTACGCCGGCTACGGCATCTTCGAGTTCCGCCGGGGCCTGGGCCGGAAGGACTTGCGCAACTACTTTCTCGTGGGCCTGTTCATCTTCGTGGGGATATCGATCCCCTATGGAGAGACCCAGTTCGAGCGGCAGTACGAGCGGTACATCGAGCTCGGCAAGATCCTCTTGATGGCGTCGCTCACTACGACCTTGGTCGACACCGAGAAGCGCATGCGCCTGATCGTCTGGACGATCGCGGTGTCGCTCGGCTTCTACGGCGTGAAGGGCGGCATCTTCGGCGCCCAGGGTGGACGCATCATCGAGGGACCGGGCGGCCTGATCCTCGACAACAACGACTTCGGGCTGGCGATGGTCATGAACCTGCCCTTGCTCTTCTACTTGAGCAAGGAGACCAATCGTCCTCGGGTCCGAATGGCGTTGCTCTTCGCCTGCCTCCTGACGGTCATCACGATCGTGGTGACCAAGTCGCGCGGAGCCTTCCTCGCGACCACGGCCGTGTTCGCGATCACGGTCTGGAAGTCGGAAAAAAGGGCGATGGGCTTCGGGCTGGGCTTCTTGGCCGCGATCGTCTTCGTGATCTTCATGCCCGAGGACTATCGCGCTCGCCTTTCGACGATCCGGGAAGGCAAGGACGAGTCTGCCGCCGCGCGGCTCGTGGCCTGGGAGTGCGCGATCCGCATGGCGGCGGCCAATCCGGTCACCGGCGTGGGCTTCTACAACTTCCGCTCGTCGTACTGGAAGTACAACCCGGATCCTCTGCTCGTGCCCGGCAAGATCGTGACCCACAACTCCTACCTCCAGGTGTGGTCGGAGACGGGGTCGTTCGCGCTCCTGTGCTTCCTCGGGCTGCTCTTCTACTCGATCTTCCGCTGCTTCCGCATCCGCGCGCTGGTCAAAGGACGCGGCGATCTGAAGTGGGCGGACTACTACGCGAACGCGTTCCAGCTCTCGCTGATCGGGTACATGATCGGCGCGACGTTCTTGAACCGTGCGCACTTCGACCTCTTCTACCAGATCGTCGCTCTGACGGTGGCGTTGGACATCCTCGTCCGCGAGCGCCTCCAGGCGCCCGAGGCCGGAGCCCACCAGCACTTCGGTGCACCCGGACACTTTGCCGTCCGGACGGGCTCGCCGTTCCTGCGTCCCTTGCGTGAGGCGTGGGTCGGCGGCCGTGCGCTCGCCAAGGCCGCCTTGTCATGGCGTCCGGGTCTGCGTCAGCCGTCCTGGCCGGTGGAGTCCAAGGCCAGGCCTGCCCCCGAGAAGCAGGTGACCTGGCCGAAGCCCGCCAACGGCCGACAAGAGCGGTCTGACGACGGCGGGTCCGCGAAGTGGCCCACCCGGCGGCGCCTCCGCTTCGAGGTGCGCCGCGACGAGGAAGAGGGCGGACAGAGGCCCACGGCCTGGCCGGTCCGACCGACAGGGGCGAGGCGATGACGGCGCGGGACGACCGAACGCGCGTCCTGTTCGTGATCCAAGGCGTCGAGCTGGGCGGCCTCGAGATGGTCGTCCGGCGCATCGCCGAGGGCCTGCCGCGGGAGGGCTACCACTGCGGCATCGCTTGCTTCGACACGCTGGGCGAGATGCAGCCCGCTCTCGAAGCGAACGGCATCGAGGTGTTCCTCGAGCCGAGGCGACCCGGGCTGGACTGGCGCTATCCGTTCCGGCTGGCCAGGCGCATCCGTGAATGGCGCGCCGATGTCGTCCACACCCACAACGCGACCGCCCTGTTCTACGGAACGCTGGCGGCACGCCTGGCGAAGGTGCCGGCGATCTACACCGAGCATGATCGTCAGTTCCCCGGACGCGCGCGAACGGCGGTGATGAACCGGTGGCTGGCGCGGGCGAATCATCGCATCGTCACCGTGTCGGAGACGCTGCGGGAGAGCCTGATTCGTCACGAGCGATTCGATCCGGCTCACGTCGAGGTGATCGTCAACGGCGTCCCCGATGTCGGCGCACCGGATCCCGTGGACGTCGCGCGCGTGCGCCGAGAGCTCGGGCTGTCCGAGAGCTCGGTGGTCATCGGCACCATCGGGCGCCTCGATCCGATCAAGAGCCATGCGGAGCTGATTCGGTCGTTTCGAGTCATCGCCGAGCGCGACGATAGGCGCACCTTGGTGATCATCGGCTCGGGACCCGAGGCCGAAGCGTTGAGGGCGGTTCGCGAGGAGTGTGGTCTGGAGCGCTCGGTCCTTTTGCCCGGAGAGCGCCGGGAGATCGCGCCGTATCTGGCGGCCTTCGATCTGTTCGTCCTGCCCTCGAAGAGCGAAGGGATGCCGGTCGCCCTGATCGAGGCGATGGCCGCGTCGAAGGCTTCGGTCTCGATGGACGTCGGCGGTGTCGGAGAGGTCGTGCGCGACGGCGTGGAGGGCCGGGTCACGCCGCCCGCAGACTGGCGCGCGTTCGAGGAGGCCGTCGAACTGGTGCTCGGCGATGCGGCGACCCGAGAAGCCATGGGACGGAGAGCGCGTCAGCGGTTCGAGGCGGAGCTCACCTTGAGCGCGATGGTCGAGGCCTACCGGTCGGTGTACGACTCGGCGGTCGGAGAGAAGGCCGCGGTTCCGGCGCTCGCGAGGGAGACGGTCTGATGTGCGGTATCACCGGAGAGATGCGCTTCGACGGTCATGTCATCGACGCGGCAGCCCTGCAGCATCGCACCGACACGCTCGCGCACCGTGGCCCCGACGACTCGGGTGTCCATGTCGAAGGGCCGATCGGCCTCGGGCACCGGCGGCTCTCGATCATCGACGTGGCCGGCGGCCATCAGCCGATCTTCAACGAGGATCGCTCGATCGCGCTCGTCTTCAACGGTGAGATCTACAACTACCAGGAGATCCGCTCCCAGCTCGTCAGGCTCGGACATCGCTTCGAGACCAAGAGCGACTCCGAAGTGATCGTGCATCTCTACGAGGAGCGCGGTGAAAGCTGCGTGGAGCGGCTGCGCGGCATGTTCGCCTTCGCGCTCTGGGATCGCTCGCGGCGGCGGCTGCTCCTCGCCCGCGATCGCCTCGGCATCAAGCCGCTCTACTACCACGCCAATGGTCAGAGGCTGCTCTTCGCGTCCGAGCTCAAGGCGATTCTCGCCGATCCGAGTGTCTCCCTCGATGTCGATCCCGACCGTGTCCTCGACTTCTTCACCTACGGCTACTTGCCGGGTGAGTCGGCGGCCATCCTCGGCTGCCGGCGCGTCTTGCCCGGTCACACGCTGACGATCGAGGCCGACGGACGCCAGCGCTCGCGCCGCTACTGGGAGCTGCCGATGACGGCGGCGATCGGCGGTGACGAGGACGCCCACGTCTCGAGCCTGCTCGATCTGATCGACGAGAGCGTGAAGATCCGGCTGATGAGCGAGGTCCCGCTCGGCGCGTTCTTGAGCGGCGGCATCGACTCGACAGCCGTCGTCGACTCGATGAGCCGGAGCAGCACGAGCGACGTCGTCACCGCGTCCATCGGCTTCGAGGAGGCCGGCTACAGCGAGCTCGCCTACGCGCGGGAGACCGCCGAGCGACTCGGCACGCGGCATCACGAGTTCACGGTCGAGGCGCACGCGGCCGATATCCTCGACACCTTGGCCTGGCACTACGACGAGCCGTTCGCCGATCCTTCGGCGGTGCCGACCTTCTACGTCTCGAAGCTGGCGCGCTCGAAGGTGACGGTCGCGCTGTCGGGAGACGGCGGCGACGAGAACTTCGCGGGCTATCGCCGCTACTACTTCGATCGCGTCGAGAACCGGATGCGCGGCTTCTTCCCCGGCTTCGTGCGCCAAGGGCTCATCGCGCCTCTCGCGCGGTTGTATCCCAAGGCCGACTGGCTGCCGCGCCCTTTGCGGGCCAAGACCTTGCTCCAGAACCTGTGCGCCGATCCGGCGCGTGCTTACTTCGACTCGGTCTCGATGCAGCGGCCCGAGCGCATCCTCGAGCTGGCGACTGGAGACTGGCGCGAGCAGTTGCAGGATTATCATCCCTTCAGACATTTCGAGCGCATCTACCGCTCCTGCCCGGCCAGCGACCCGGTCTCGCGAGCCCAGTTCGTCGACTTCCACACCTGGCTCGTCGACGACATCCTGACCAAGGTCGATCGGGCGAGCATGGCGCACTCTCTCGAGGTGCGCGTGCCGCTGCTCGACCACGAGCTGTGCGAGTTCGCGGCGCGGCTCCGCCCCGATTGGAAGCTCCACGGCCGCGAAGGCAAGAGGCTGCTCAAGAAGGCGCTCTCCACTCGCGTACCTCCGGACGTCTTGCAGCGGCGGAAGCACGGCTTCGACATGCCACTCAAGGAGTGGCTGCGCGGCGAGCTCAAGGATCGCATCGAGCAGACCGTCTTCGCCAAGAGCTCTCGCCTCGCCGAGTACCTCGACCCCGCTCGCCTGCGCACGGTGTGGAGCCAGCACCAATCGGGTCTCGCCGACCACGGCCGCCTGCTCTGGGCGTGCCTGATGTTCGAGACCTGGCACCGAAGGCACATCGGTCCGCGGACAGAGACCGTCACCTCGTCCAACGTCCTGTCGGCGCCGTGAGCGAGAGGGACATGCACGCGCTCGTCTTCAGCAGCCTGTTTCCCAACGAAGAGCAGCCTGGCCACGGCGTGTTCGTGCGGGAGCGGCTGTTCACTTGGCGACGCGAGGGGTACGGCGATCTGCGCGTCGTCGCACCCGTGCCGTTCTGGCCGCGCGGCCTGCCCGGCCCGAAGCGCTGGGCCCGCTACGGCCGAGTGCCGCTCGAAGAGAGCCAGAGCGGTGTGACCGTCGCGCATCCGCGGTACTGGCAGATTCCTAAGGTGGGCATGAACGGCCAAGGCCGGCGCCTGGCGCGAGCGACCGCGCCGCTCGTCGACCTTTGGGCCGAGGAATGGGGCGTCGATCTGATCGACGGACACTATCTCTATCCCGACGGGGTGGCTGCCGCCGAACACGCCGAGCGATTGGGCAAGCCGCTCGTGCTCACGGCTCGAGGCACCGACGTGAACCTCTTGCCCCGGTTTCCGGCCGTGCGCGATCAGATCCTCGAAGCCGTGGCGCGCGCCGACCGGGTGATCACGGTCTGCGCCGCCCTGCGCGATCGCCTCGTCGAGCTCGGGGCGAGAGAGGACAAGCTCGTCGTCGTCTCGAACGGCGTCGACCCGGCGAAGTTCCCGAGACGAGATCGCGGAGAGCTGCGCAGCGAGCTCGGATGGCATCGGGACGATCGCGTGATCCTCTCGGTCGGGCTCCTGATCGATCGCAAGGGTCACCATCACCTGATCGATGCGTTGAGCATCCTGGCGAAGACACATCCGAAGCTGAAGCTGGTCATCTTGGGCGAAGGGGAGAAGCGGCGAGCACTCGAGTCGCAGATCACTCGCCTCGGCCTGGAAACACGGGTCTCGATGCCCGGCGCGGTGCCGCACGAGGATCTGCACCGCTACTACGGCGCCGCTGACGTGTTCGCGCTGGCGAGCTCGCGCGAGGGCTGGCCGAACGTCCTGCTCGAGGCGATGTGCTGCGGGCTGCCGGTCGTCGCCTCCAAGGTGTGGGGCATCCCCGAGGTCGTGCCCGACGAGCGCTACGGCCTGCTCTGCGAGGAGCGGACCGGCGAGGCCTTCGCCCGGCGCTTGGCCGAGGCGCTCGAGAGGGACTGGGACCGGGACGCGATCGCGAGCTACGCGCGCGCCCAGACCTGGGAGTCGGTGGCCGCGAACGTCCAAGAAGTGTTCTCGGCTGTGCTGGGCCGCGAGACTCGGTCGGCGGAGGTGGTGAGGCGATGAAGTATCGAGTGCTTTATCATCACCGCACTCAGGCCCACGACGGCCAGTGGGTGCACATCGTCGAGATCCAACGCGCCCTGCGCCGGCTGGGTCACGAGGTCATCGACGTCTCCTTGATCGGCGACGCCGAGCAGGCGGGTGCCAAGGGGGACGAGGCGAAGAAGCCTGGCCTCAAGCGTCGCTTCTGGGGCGCTGTCGCCGCTCTGACCCCGTCCCTCGCCTACGAGATCCTCGAGCTCGCCTACAATCGCATCGCTGCGCGCCGCCTCGAGAAGGCAATCCGTAAGCATCGTCCCGACTTCATTTATGAGCGCTATGCCCTCAATACCTGGGCGGGCGTGGAGGTCGCGCAGCGTTTCGGGATTCCGATTCTTCTCGAGGTCAACAGCCCGATCGCCGATGAGAAGAAGAAGCACGGGAAGATCTTTCTTCACGGCCTCTCGAAGCGGCTCGAGGGGCGGATACTGAGTCGAGCGACACGGGTGCTGGCCGTGACGGGAGTCCTGGGGCGAATCTTGGTCGGCGAAGGAGCGGATCCGGCGCACCTGCGCGTG
The DNA here is from genome assembly GCA_040219065.1 of Planctomycetota bacterium. Taxonomy (GTDB): domain Bacteria; phylum Planctomycetota; class OFTM77; order OFTM77; family OFTM77; genus OFTM77. Next base: position 33,162 of record JAVJTD010000250.1, on the reverse strand, counting down.
ATCCCCAACGGCGTCGATCCGAGCCGGTTTCGACCGGGCACGTCCGAGGACCGGCGCCGGACCCTCGAGCGCCTCGGCATCGACCCGGCCAAGGTCTGTGTCGGCTTCGTCGGCTACTTCCGTCCCTGGCACGGCATCGACCGAGCCATCGCGCTGCTCGAGCGGCAGCCCGATCTGAGGGAGCGCGCCCACCTCTTGCTGGTCGGACACGGTCCTGCCGAGGAAGCGCTCCGCGCTCGAGTCGAAGAGGCCGGCCTCGAGGCCCATGTCACCTGGACCGGCGAGGCGAGTCGCGACGAGGTCCCCGAGTACGTCGGAGCGATGGATGTCGTATTGCAGCCGCAGGTGACGGCCTACGCGTCGCCCTTGAAGCTCTTCGAGTACCTCGCGCTCGGGAAGGCGGTCGTCGCGCCCAGGCAGGAGAACATCGAAGAGGTGCTCGAGGACGAGGTCGACTCCCTGCTCTTCGAGCCGGAAGACGCCGAAGCGTTCCGCTCCGCCGTTCGCCGCTTGATCCTCGATCGTGATCTTCGCACGCGGCTGGGCCAGGCGGCCCTGAAGAAGATCCAGGACGAGGATCTCACCTGGGACGGCAATGCTCGAAGGATCGTCAAGATCTTCGAGGAGTGCCGCCCGTCGCAGCACGTGGGGGCGAAGAGTTGATGGAAGCCCTCGCCGGCATCTCCAGAAATCGACTGTCCGTCACCGGGCTCGTGCTCGTGGCGCTGCTCGGGGCGACCTACGCCGAGACCTTCTATTGGATGGTCGATCGCTGGCTCGCGCCGAGCTCGTATTACTCCCACGGCTTCATCGTCCCGCTCGTGTCGATCTGGATGGTGTGGAAGGAGCGGCAGAAGCTCGCGGCGCTGCCGTTGGCGCCGAGCGTTTGGGGCTGGTTGTTCCTCGCAACGGGGCTGGGCGTGCACCTCGTCAGCCTGTTCCTGCGCGTGCACTTCACCTCCGGCGTGACCCTGCCTTGGGTGATCTTCGGCGCGGTGCTGTTCCTCTTCGGGAGAGAGCATGCCCGCCAGTTGCGGCTACCGATCGTGTTCTCCTTGTTCATGATCCCCTTGCCGATGGCGGTCATCGAGAAGCTCGCCTTCCGCCTGAAGCTCATCGCGACCGAGTCCTCGGTCTGGATCGCGAGCCAAGTCGGGTGGGCGACGGAGTCGCGGGGTAGCTTGATCTACCTGCCGAGCGGCGAGACGTTGATCGTGGGGGATGTGTGCAGCGGCCTGCGCTCTTTGATCGCGCTGCTGACGCTCGGCTTTCTGTTCGCGACCGCCTTCTCGCGCCTGTCGGTGCCCAGGCGGGTCCTGCTGTTCGTCCTGTCGGTGCCGATCGCGGTGGCGTCGAACGTCGTCCGGCTGGTCTCCTTGTGCGCCTTGGGTCACTACGTGAGCGCCGAGTTCGCCTCGGGACCGGCGCACTACGCCTTCGGGTTCGGGATCTACATCGTCGCGCTCGGGCTGTTGTTTCTGACGGAGCGAGCGCTGTCCGAGCGCAAGAGGCCCGAAAAACCGGTGGGGGAGGCCTCATGAGCTTCGCGCGCCGAGTGTGGGTCTTGGGTCTCGTCTTGCTCCCGGTCGCCGGGCTGTCTCTCTGGCTCTCGTTCAGTGAGGCGAGGGCGACGCGCCATGCGAACATCGCGCGCGACGTGCCGCTGAAGATCGGTGGCTGGCAGGGCGAGGACAAGAAGCTGTCCGATCGCGTCTACGAGCTCCTGGAGACTCGGGACGTCGTCTTCAGGCGATACCGGCGCAAGGACGAGAACATCTGGCTCTGCCTGGTGCAGGCTCAGGACAATCGCCGCGGCTCCCATCCACCAGAGATCTGTTACATCGGCCAGGGCTTCGAGGTCGACGAGAATCGCACGGCCGAGCTGCGCCTCGATCCCGGGAAAGCGCTCTCGGTGAGGCGGCTGAAGATCCACAAGAGCGATCAGGAATGGGCGGTCTTGTACTGGTATCAGGTCGGCACCTGGCAGACGTCGAGTTACTTCGCCCAGCAGCTCCAGCTCATCATCAACCTGCTCCTGGCTCGCAAGGCGCCTGCCGTGGTCGTGCGCTTCGACACGCGCATCGAAGAGGCGGAGTCGGAGGAGGATGCTTACGCGCGCCTCGAGCGATTCGCCCGCGCGTCGCTGCCGGTTCTCAGTCGTGCGCTCGTCTCTGAGCCCGACTGAGGAACTTCCTGTCAGGCGATTCGTATCCGAGTCCGTCGCGAGCGTCGTGACGAGGTGACACTTGCTCGCGTACGGGTCGAAGCCGTAGGCTGGGTGCCTAACCCGCATGACGAGCTCGACTCCCCCGGCCTTTTTGAGCCCGAGGTCGGTTCTTTCCCTGACGAAGAACGGATTCGGAGGAGGTTGATGATGAGACGACACGTTACCGGCATCTTGCTGGCCTCGGTCGTGGTGCTCGGTTGCGCGTGGACCGCACACGCATCCGACGTTCGCCCCTTTCCCATGAAGGCCACGGCGCAGCCGAACACTGGTGAGATTCGGCTCGAGCCGCTCCCGGCGCAGATGGCGGCCCTGAGAAGCGTCACCGAGGTCACGCTGGTCGGCGTCCCGGTTCCGGGCGGCGGCTTCGCCAGCCTCGAGCTGGAGCGCGTGAAGCTCGCCTTGGCCGAAGGCGCGATTCACGTGAACGGTGTGCCGCAGGACGGCTTCTCGGACCCGACGCTCACGCTTTGGAGCGGCAAGGTCCAAGGCCAAGACGACTCGGACGCTTTTCTGGTGCTCTCGGCCCACGGCTCCCGTGGCTGGTTCGGCCGTGACGGTGAGGTGACGCATCTCCTCGCCGAGCCCGGCGCCGATGGCAAGTGGACCAGCAGCCGCTCCCGTCTCGTGAGCGCCGAGTGGCTCACCGGCACGGGCTTCCAGCCCGACATCCGCTGCTCGGTACTCGACACGCCCATCGATGTCGATGGCTCCCTTCCGGGTCAGCACTCGGACGAGCCCCCGGCGACGGCGGCGCTGCTTCCTTACTACGATGCGCCGATCGCGTTCGAGACGGACTACGAGTTTTATCAAATCTTCAACAATCTGAACGCGGCCCAGGCCTATGGCTTCTCGTTGATCGGCGCACTCAGCGATCGCTATCGCGAGCAGCCGGGCGCGATCTACAGCCTGCCCTACGTCGGGTTCCATTCGGTCAACAACGACGGCTGGACCAATACCGATTGCTTCGGCCGCCTCGAGCAGTTCCGCTCCACGTGGGCCAATGGTGGCGCGCCGGTGACGGCCGAGCTGTACCACATGATCAGCGGTGTTCCGGTCAACGGCTGCGGCGGCGTCGCTTACCTCGACGCGCTCTGTGATCAGGGATTCGGCTTCGGTATGTCCGCTCACATCGACGGCAACCTGAGCTTCCCGCCGACCCAGGGACCGCTCACCTGGGACTTCATGGTCACCGCGCACGAGCTGGGCCACAACTTCGGCTCGCCGCACACGCACGACTACAACCCGCGCATCGACAACTGCGCTGGTGGTGACTGCAGCGTGACGCCCAACGGCACGATCATGAGCTACTGCCACAGCTGCCCGGGCGGGATGAACAACATCACGCTCTTCTTCCACGACCGAGTGGTGAATCACATTCGGAGCGACATCCTCTCGAGCTGCCTCCAGCCCTTCAAGGGCGTCTTCACCGAGGACGTCGGCAATGCGCTGCCGGGCAGCAACGGCACGCCCGAGCTCGAGGTGACCTTCTCGACGGGACCCGACCGGGTCAACTTCTCGGTGCAGAACGCGCCGACGAACCAGGCCGGAATCCTGATCGCCGGGTTCACCCGAATCGATCAGCCGACCTTCGGCGGCGTCCTGGTCCCGAACCTCGATGTCGTCGTCAACGTCGTGGCCAATGGCTCGGGTGACGTCAACTTCGCGGTCAACACCGGTGGCGCCTCGTTCCCGGCCGGGATCACCTTCTGGACCCAAGGCTGGTTCAGTGATCCCTCGGGCGCGAACCCGTTCGCCGTGACCAACGGCGTCGAGATCGAGCTCATCACGCCCTGATCGGGCACCCACCCCGAAAGAGACTGCACGGCCGTCCGGGTTCTCCCGGGCGGCCGCTTTCGTTTGGGCGATCAGAGCCCGCCGGCAAGAACCAGAGCCCGCTCCAAAGCAGGCATCAGAACACAGAGCCCGCGCGACCGAGACGGAAACAGGTGGCGGAACGATGAGGCGCATTCGCGACAGCGCCACCGATGGAGCCGAGAGGCGCCGAGCAAGGGGCCGATCTCCGGGGACCTCTGCTGTCAGGTGAGCTCGTGCCTGTGAAGAGTGGGCCATCTGTGCCGGGAACAGAGTGCCAACCAGAGCCCGCGCGACCGAGAGCCGCCACGCTGGCCATAGGCCCGAATGGCCTGGCCCGAAGGGCCTGGCAGCGTGCAGCCCCTGGCTAGGGCCGGTCCTCCGGCCCTAGCCAGGGGTGGGGGCTCGCTAATCGACCGTTGACGCCGATGGTGCTCGCTAATAACTTAGCGAAATCGCTAAACGTCATGGTCCCCATTCCACTGGAGCTGCCCCGATGTCCGAGCCCGAGACCGTCATCGCCATCTACCGCGTCCAGGCCGACCGTGAGGCCGAGTTCTTCCAGGTCCTCGCCAAGCATCACCCGACCCTGCGCGCGGTCGACCTCGTCACCGAGGAGCCCCCGATCGTGTACCGCGGTACCGAGGGAGACGGCGCGCCGATCGTCTTCGAGATCTTCACGTGGAAGGACGGCGAGGCGGCCGAGACGGCCCACCACATGCCCGAGGTGATGGCCGTCTGGGAGCCGCTCGGCGAAATGTGCGAGCAGCGAGGCGGCAAGCCGAAGTTCGAGTTCCCGCACGTCGTCCGAAAGAGCTTGCCGGTTGGCTGACGCCAAAGCCGCACGCCGGGATCCCAGGCGAGAGCTCGAAGAGCTCGACCGAGTCTTCAAGGCCCTCGCCCATCCCGCCCGCCGCCAGATCCTGATGGTCTTGCACTTCCGCGGCGGCGAGATGACAGCAGGCGGCATCGCGGGCCGCTTCGCCTGCTCCTGGCCCACGACCTCTCGCCACCTCAAGCAGCTCGAGCAAGCCGGCCTCGTCACGGTCGAATCCGTCGGCCGCGAGCGCATCTACCGCATCGACAAGGCCCTCCTCGGCCGCACCGCCGGCGAATGGCTGCGCTGGTTCGAGAAAGTGTGATGGGGCCTCCCACCGGTGCGTCTCTCGAAGATGCGCCCTACCCTCTCCTCGGTTAGAATCGGGCCGCCGGTCCCGAGAGAACCGAACACTTCAGGGAGAACCCGATGATCCCGTTTGCCATGCGCATTGCCGTCGGTTTGGCCATCGCCTCTTGCCTCGCCCTGCCCGCCGTCGCCCAGAAGGCGGACGCCAAGCTCCAAGAGGGGGCTGTCGAGCTCCAGTCGATCGGGCCGATCGCCTTCGGTCCCGAGCACACGCTGTTCGTCAGCGATCCGATCGGTGCGAAGCTCTACGCCATCGATGTCCAGGGCGTGAAGAGCGCCGGCTTCGAGAAGGGCAGCACCGTCGAGGATCTCGGCGGAAAGCTCGCCGCTCGTCTCGGCGCGGAAGCGCGTGACGTCCACGTTGTCGATCTCGCCGTCAATCCTGCGACGCATCAGGTGATCCTGGCCGTCCAGCGTGGACAGGGTGCCGGGACGCCGATCCTGATGAGCGTCGATCCGTCCGGCGAGCTCAGCGAGATCTCTCTGAAGTCGATCGGCCACTCGTCGATCGAGCTGACGAACGCCCCGGCCCCGGGCGAGCAAGGGGAAGGTCGGCGTCGCAGCAATCCTCGCCTTCAAACCTTCACCGATGTCGCCTACGTCGACGGTCAGGTCGTCGTCGCGGGTCTCTCGAACGAGGAGTTCGCCTCGACGCTGCGGACGATTCCTTATCCCTTCCAGAAGGCCTCCGAGGGCACGGGCATCGAGATCTACCACGGCGCGCACGGCCGCTTCGAGACCAACTCGCCAGTGCGTACGTTCGTGCCGTTCGACATCGCCGGTGAGCCGCATCTGCTCGCGGCCTACACTTGCACGCCGCTCGTGAGCCTACCGGTCTCCGATCTCGTTCCGGGTAAGCGCGTGCGTGGCACGACCATCGCCGAGCTCGGCAACCGCAACTCGCCGCTCGACATGGTCACCTACCAAAAGGGCGAGAACAGTTACCTCCTGATCGCCAATACCAGCCGCGGCATCATGAAGGTCGCTCTGTCTTCGCTCGATCGCAAGGAGGGGCTCGAGAGCATCACCTCCCGCGTCGAGGGCGGCGATACCGCCGGCGTGCCGTACGAGACGATCGAGAGCCTCCAGGGCGTCGAGCAGCTCGCGCAGCTCGACGCGCAGCACGCGGTGATCGTCGTCCGCGACGACGCCGGCAAGTTCTCGATCCAGGTCATCGACCTGCCCTGAGGTGACTATGAAGACTTTCCTGACGCGGAGCACCACTTGGTGCTCCGCGGCATGGCTCCTGGTGGCATCGCTCGCCTGCGAGTCGGTCACTGAGCCTCCGCCTCCGCGCGAGGAAGCCGAGCTCGAGGTCGTGATCCCCGATCCCGAGGCTCCCGGGGAAGTCGAGGTCCGCGCTGAGGGCCTTCCGGACAGCGTGCTCATCGACCCAGGATCCTGGCCGCACAGCCTCAGGGTCTTCCAGCTCGGCGCTTCGGCGGACTTGCCTCCTCTCCTGGGAGACTGGAATCGGGACGAAAGCGCGCTCGTCTTCGAGCCGCGCTTTCCGCTCGCCCGAGGACGAAGCTATCGAGCCGAGCTGCGAGCACCTGGCCGTGAGGTCGATCGCGTCTTCGAGATTCCGGCTGAGGCTCTCGAGCCGTTGGCCACGGTGCGCGCCGTCTATCCATCCGCAGACGCCTTGCCTGAGAACCTGCTCCGACTGTACGTCCACTTCAGCGCACCGATGGGCCGCGGTGGCGTGTACGAGTACATCCGCCTGGTCGATCTCGAGTCGGGCGAGGAGGTGTTCGACCCGTGGATGGAGGCGGAGGAGCTCTGGGATCCGGCCGGTCAACGGCTGACGCTGCTCATCCATCCCGGGCGCATCAAGAGGGGCCTGCGCCCGCGCGAGGAGTATGGCCCCGTGCTCGCAGTGGGCCGCGCGTATGCGCTCCGAGTCGACCCGGCCTGGAAAGATGCTCGCGGCGTGTCGCTGGCCGAGCCCTTCGAGAAGCGCTTCGAAGCGGAGCCGGCCGACATGCGTCAACCCGATGTCGAGAGCTGGCAGCTCTCGGCGCCGGTCGTCGAGACGAAGTCTCCATTGAAGATCGCCTTCGGAGAGGCGCTCGATCGGGCGCTCGCGCTTCGGATGATCTGGGTCACCGATGCCGCCGGAGAGTACGTGGCCGGGCGCGCCGAGCTCGCGGAGAACGAGACGATGTGGCTCTTCGAGCCGGACCGTGCCTGGCGTGCCGGGCGTTATCGCATCCACGTCGATCAGGCCCTCGAGGACGTGGCGGGCAACAGCGTGCGCGCGCTGTTCGATGTCGACGTCTTCGAGAAGGCGGAGGCGCCGAAGGTCGAAGTCACCGAGCTGGAGTTCGAGCTGTCCCCGTGAGACGCGTTCGCCTGCTTTGGCCGGCCTTGCTGTCATTACTCGCGATCCTCCTCGGCGCTTGTGCATCGGGTGATCGAGAGGGCCACACCGAGCCCGAGCACCTCGAGCCACCGTTGCGGGCCGCCCTCGACTACCTCTCTGAGCACGTCCCTCGTTGGCGGCCGGAGAACGGATGCTTCTCCTGTCATGACAATGGCGACGGCGCGCGAGCCCTGTACACGGCGGCCCGGCATGGAGCCTCACTCCCGCCGGATCTCGACGAGACGACGCAGTGGCTTCGCTCCCCTTCGGAGTGGAAGCCCCTCGAGGCGGGCTCGCCTTTCGAGGATCAGGAGCTCGCTCGGCTGCAGTTCGTGACCGCCCTCCTGGCCGCGCACCTAGCCGGATTCGCCGTCGAGGATGCGACGCTCGCCCTCGCCGCGGAGCTGCTCGCCTCCGACCAAGCCGAGGACGGCCGGTTCCTCGCCGGCTCACTCGTTAGCCTCGCCGCGCCGACGACCTGGGGCCCGGTGCTCGGGACGGTGATGGCGCGAGGGGCTCTGGCGACCATCGACCCCGATCGGTTCGCGGCCGTGATCTCGAGAGCCGATGCCTACCTTCTGGACGTGCCCGTCTTTCGCGTGCCCGATGCGTGCGCGCTCTTGTTGTGGGGCGCGCGCGGCGGACCATTGCCGGACGCACGTGCCACCGAGGCGCTGGAGCTCCTCGAGCGAGCGCAGGCGCCGGGCGGAGGGTTCGGACCGTTCGTCGATGCCCCGGTCGAGCCGTTCGACACCGCGCTGGCGATATTGGCGCTCGATTCTTGGCGAGCCTCTCGGGAAGAGCCTGGTCTCGCGGAGTCGATCCTCCGAGCGCGCGCGTCCCTCATCGCGAGTCAGCTCGAGGACGGATCCTGGAACGAGACGACCCGTCCCCAGCCGTACACCAGCCACGCCCAAAGGCTCTCGACCGTGGCCTGGGCGACGTTGTCGTTGCTCGAGACGAGATGATCTTCCAGCCGAGGCTAGCCGGGAGCGATCCCGAGGGACCACTCCCGGCAAAGTCGGAGTAGGTCGGTCAGCAAAGGCACTGATGACAGCGCCGCCGACTCACTCGTCGTCGATCAGAACGAGAGGATCTCGGTCGACAGAACGACGGTGTTGTACCCGGTCACGGCCGGCAGAGGGATCACGGATTGGGTCAGGGTCCTCAGGTTGTCGACGGCGACGGCGGTGCCGCCAGCCGCGTCGTAGCTGATCGTGATCTCGAAGGGACCGGTCGCGGGGACATAGCGTTGGTAGGCCGGGCGGCGCGGGCCGAGGAGGCTGCCCAACGTCGGGCTCGCGTAGGGCGGGAGCGGCGGGCTTACCACGAACGGGTAGCTGAGGTTGGGAGGCGTGAAGCGTCCGCCGGTGGCAGGGAACGGATACAAGGTCGGCGGCGAGCCCGCATTCCGGAGCACCTCGGAGGTGGTCGACCCGTCCGCCAGCCCGAGCAGCGGATACACCATGCTGCCGCGCCAGGCGCCGAGATGGCTCGCGGCGGGGCCGCCGGCGCCGAAGGTGCCGAGCGAAGCGAGGGCGTAGTCGAAGAGCTCGATTCCGCTCGAGGTGTTGATTCCGACGGCGGTCTTGCCCTGGGTCATCACCGGGAAGTCGACCTCGGAAGCCTGGATGAAACCGCTGAGGCTCGTGCTCACGACGGCTCCGGGAGGGTAGGCCCGATTGAGCCGGCACACGTAGTCGGAGAAGCTGTCATAGGCGACGAACGTGATCTCGTTCGGAGAGATGATGGTGTGCGGATTGGCGAATGGCTCGCCGGGAGTGGTGGCCAAGGAGAGCTTCAGGCCACCGGCACCGATCACGTTGTCGATGACGCCGACAGCGCCCTGACCGCCCGCGGGGTCGGTGCGGAGCAAGACATAGGCGGGGTTGGTCGAGCCGGCCCAGCCGCTGATCGTGGCAATATCATTGTGGCCAGAGGTCACGAGGTATTGCCTTCCGGAAATAGGGTCCTGTCCGAATCCGGTCGCCACCGGCAGGCTGTGGACGACGCCTCCCGTTTGGTCGAACACGAGGACATTGGCGCCCTGGAGTGAGCTGGCGGTCAATGCGCTGGTCGCGCAGATATTCCACGGCGGATTGGAAATGCCTTGGAAGTAGAAGTTGGTGTCTACGTTTGTGGCTACGAATTGACTGTTCGTTGGAATCGAGATGGAGCTCACGACTGGCAGGGAGGCATTGTTCGCTTGAATCACTACGACGCGATCGGTCAAGGGCACATAGAGATAGTTGCCGGTGGGGTCGATCGAGGCGCGAGTGACCGCATTGGCCGGCGCCGCTGCCAGAACGGTGCTGCCGAAAATGACGGGCGCGTTGGGTACCGAATAGTCGATGGCGACGAGGCCGGCCGGGCCGAGGTTCGTGCGGTAGACGCAGAAGGCTCGCTGTGCGTTCGTGTCGAGCAGGATGTCGTAGACGACTGGATTGGCGAGCGCGATCGATGTCTTCACGACACCGGAGCGGCTATCGACGATCGTCACAGACCCGTTCATGCCGACTTGGACGGAATCGGTAGGAATGAAGAAGACGCCAAAGGTGCCTGATGGATCGCGAGAGATGGCCGTTTCGAAGGGGGCGGACTGAAAGCGCCGGTGAAGGCTGGTCGAGATCGGTGCCGGCAAGGAGAGGCGACCCATCAGCGTACCGGTCTGCACGTCGAACGCATTGAAATGGGAAGTGGGGCCACTCGTTCCCGAGAATGCCGTGCTGCCGGCAACACAAATATTCGAAGCCCCGGCCAAGGGGAGATCCTCGGCCACGCAGACCACGGAGGTCAGAACGAAGAGACCAAAGAGGGCGCAGGCTGTGCGTAACTGTGTCATGAGAGCTGTCCTTTGCGAGGAGTTCGTTGAGCTGAAATACGACGCGCGAAGCGACGGTGCGGGGACGTCCATTCTTTTTCGCTCCGGTGGTGTGTCGTTACCGGCGCCGATTAATTGCCGCCTAAAATCTCATCGAGGCTCGTTTCGGGGAGCACGTCACTGAACTCAAATCGACTCTTGCCGTTCTCCGGAGATGTCGTGAGAATGAGGAACCGGAAGCCTGCACCCCCGAACGGCATCAGGAGCCATGTTCAACGAACCTGATCGCTCGTCTGTACTCAGTCAACGGGACCTTCGCGTTGTTCGTCCCGTCTTGCGCCGCGCACATCGCCGCAGTCGCCGGCTCTTCGCGTGTGAGCTCACCTATGAGGACTTCGAAGGTGAAACCCTCCTTCGGGCCCTGCGCAGACTCTCGCGAATGGAGCACCGAGCCGAGCCGACAAAGCTGAAGCAGGTGATCGAGAACACGGTCCTCGAGGACGTGTTCCTGGCCATCGCCTGCGACAGAAACGCTGCCGAGGCGTGGCAGACTCTCGTGGCTCACGTCCGGCCGACGTTGTGTCAACGCGCCATGCGCCTCGGCGTGGTTCGTGCGGAGGCCGAAGAGCTCAGTGACGAGGTGATCTCGAGCCTGGCTGCGGCCGGCCTGGCAGGTCGGTCGCTCCTCGCTCGCTATGAGGGTGCGGGGACTCTCGTCGGCTGGTTGACCGTAATCCTGAGCCGGCGCCTCGCCGACCGACGTCGGCGAGAGGCAAGGGCCCGCACGATGCAGGCGCCGCTGAGGTCTGCCGCGGGCGAGGCGAGTCGCCTGGTCGGACCGTTGGACCAAGCCTCGGAGAGCGAGCTGCTGCTGAGCTGGAGACGAAAGCTCCAGTCGGCTTGGCGAGGACTGACGGCCAAGGAGAGCCTCGTTCTCGGTCTCCGATTCCGTGACGGCTTGGCATTGCGGGAGATCGCCGGCCGCCTCGGGATCGGGATGCCGCGCATCAGTCGGATCCTGCGAAACGCGACGGACAAGGTTCGTCAATCGCTCAGTCGACTCGGCGATTCGGTCCCCCTCTCCGAACAAGCTCGGCATCGCTTGGCCGAAGCGCTCCACACCCAGATGCAGACTCCGCTCGAGTCCTCCTCAACCAGTCCCGAGGAGGCAGAGTGAGGCGGACCCGAGAGAATGGGAGCGGTCCGACGCCAGAGACACCCGGAAGCTGTCCGAGCTCCGAGCAGTTGGCCGGTCTGGTGGAAGGGACGCTTCTTCCGGCCGAGAGCACCACGATCGACGAGCACCTCGCCGGTTGCACCCGATGTCGGCAGGACGTGGCCACCCTGCAGACGGTCGTCGAGACGACAGAGTCCCGATCGGACGAGCGGAGGCCCAGGCCCTGGCTGACGAGCTCCTGGATTCCGAGAGTCGCCGTCGCGGCTTCGATCACCTTGGCGCTCCTGTGGTGGATGGCTGGACGATCGGTGACCCCGGGGCGGAATGATCTTGCGGCTCCGATCGATTCGATCGACCTCGGAGAGGGCGTCCGTGAGCTGACCCTTCGAGCACCTGAGCTCTTCGAGGGAGCGAGGCTCCTCGAGCCCTGGGTGCCGCCGGATGGCTACATACGCGGCGACGAGAATGTGCAGCTCGAGCAGCCTTTCGAAGAGGAGGTCCTGCTCACCACTCGCCCGTCGTTCACATGGAGAAACCACAAGATCCTCACCCAGGGCCGACTGCTCGTTCAGTCGTCGGACCTGACAAAGACCCTACTGAGCATTCCGCTCGCGGAGTCGCATCGTGGTGTCGGCGAGCATTCTGTAGAGCTTCCCGACGATGCCGAGAGCCTCTCTGCAGGTGAGTCCTATGTGTGGACGCTCGAGTTTACGCCGCTCGGCGAGAAGGACGACATCCAGACTGGCGCGTTCGCCATCGTGGACAGACAGCGTGCCGATCTTTACCAGCGGCGAATCGCGACCATCGACGAACTCGTTTCCAACCAGTCACTGGCCGAGATTCTCAAGGCTCTTGTCGCGATTCGGGCCGGGATCTTCCGGGAGGCGGCGACCTATGCGCGCCGGGCTGCGAAGAGCGGAGATGCGGCGGGGAGCGAGATTCTCGTCCGGTTGGGACTCGAGCACCCTGATTGACGAGAACCGAGGAGCGTGATGTCGATGTGGAATCGTGCGTTGGCGGTCGTACTCACTCTGCACGTTGGTGCCTCGCCTGTCAGGTCTCAAGAAGCCCCTTCGGACCTGCAAAAGGCTCTCAATCTGGTGGAGGCTTTCGACGACGAGTCCGAGCGGCGGGTCGCCTGGAAGGCGGTCGGGACAGTCGATCAGTTCTTCTTGCTCGACGATCTCATCACCTTCGAGGCCGAAGCTGCCGAGCGTGGGGAGCCGAGTCGCGCGCTCGAAGTGGCTCGATGGATCGCCAAGAACCTGTCAGAGGATCATCGCGACGCGGGTTGTCGGGCCATTCTGAGTGACTGGCAGGATCCCTCTCCGGATCGCCTCGCCGAGCACCTTCGCCTCGTGCGAGCGCGCCGAGAGCTCGAAGCACTCACGACCCGGGAGGCCGTCCGCTCCCGACCGGCCGAGATTCGGGAGGCCCTCGCGCGCAGCGAGACCCTGCTGGAGAATACCGAGCCCTCGATCGCCTCCTCGCGTCTGATGTACCAGATCTCCAAGACGGCCAGCGCCATCGAGGTCGTGCCGGGCTCCGCTTGGATCGGGCAGCTCCAATCCACTGGCCAATGGGCGCATCGATCGGGATGGCGCCGGTTCGAGGCGCTTCTGTTTGCGCAGATGGCGGTCTGCCTCCGTCGCCTTGGAGAGTATTCCAAGGCATCGGCCCATCACGAGAAGGCGTCGAAGGCCTGGGACGAGCTCGGCATGATCGGCCAGCGAGGATCCGCTCGCCGCGACGCCGGGGTCCTGGCCAAGATGGCGGGGGATTACGAGAGAGCCCTGGGCCTCTACGAGCTCGCGCTCGAGGACGCCCGGACCAAGGAGGATCTCATCGCCGAGCTGGATCTCATCAGCCGCTGCAGCGCGATGAAGTCGAGCCTCGGTCGATACGAGGAGGCCCTCGAGCAGGGCGAGCCACTCGTGGAGAGATACTGGCAGCTTTCGCGCCGCGAGAACGATCCGCTGCGAGCTGGGAAGTTGGCGAATCTGGCAGTGGCAGCCTCCGTCAATCAGGCCATCTTCGAGTACCACCTCGGAAAGCGGGACATCGCCTTCGAGAGGATGGAAAGAGCCCGGGAGCATTTCAGTGCTTCCGAGCCCCATGATGAGTTCCAACTTCAGCTCTGCGAGCAATGGCTCATTCAGATGCTGATCGAGAAGAAGGAAATGGATCGGGCCCAGAGCATCCTCGACTCGCTCGAGCCGCGACTCGAGCAGCGTAGCCATGTCGATTCCGCTCGGCGTCGATTGGCGTTCCTGCGGTCCTTGAAGGCCGGAATGGCTGCACACCGGGGTGAGTACCGGTTCGCCCTCGAGGAGCTGACCGACCTGCTGGAAGACCCGGACTGCGACCCCGAAGTTCGCATCGATGCCTTGGTTCGCACTGGGATGATCCTGATGTCTCTCAGGCAGGTTCCGAGCGCGATTCGGTATCTGAAGCGCGGACTCGAGGCCTGCAGCATCGACAGCATGCGAGCGGACCTCATGCTGCGGATTGGACTCGGCCTTCGAGCCCTGGGGCGTGAGGACGAAGCTCGAGAGCGATATATCGCTGCCAAAGAGATTCTCGCACGGGACGGTCGGGAGGCTTCGGAGCTCGAAGCCGAGTTCGAGATCGCCATGCTCGACGCTTCGCTCGGAGACGAGGAGACCGCTCGTCATCGCCTCAAAGCCGTCCAGGAGCGGCTCGAAGCGCCTCCCGACGATCCGATGCGCACCAGGCTCGGTATCTGCCTGGGCATCATCGAGTTGAGATCCGGACGTGCGGACGCGGCGTTGGCTCACTTCGACTCCGCCTTGCCGGCCGCGTCACGCATGTCACTCAGCTTGCAATCAAACCTGGAGGGCTATCGAGCGACCGCCCACCTGCTCCTCGGGAACTGGGGCGTGGCGATGCGCCTGGCGAGAGAGTCAACAGAGGGCTTCCTGCGACTCGCTTCCGGCCTCGGAGAGGAGCTCGCTTTGGAGATTCGAGACTCGGGCGCCAAGTCTGCCAACGTCGGTCTCTTGGCAGCGAACGAGGCGCTGAAGGTGTGCCAAGACCTCGACGAGGTGCGGGACCAAGCTTTCTGGTTCATGGAGTCCGCGAGATCCCTGCTCCTGGCAGAGACGCTGCTCGCGCCTTCGGCGGCCGGCTTCGAGCAGAGCTCACCGCTGGAGAACGCGAGGCGGGCCTGGGGTGAGGCCTCAAATGCCGTGCTGGCAGCGCATGCCCAGGGTGATGTCGCGACCCTCGGTCACCGAATCGATCGCCAGAAGCAAGCCTATGAGAGTTTCCGGAAGCTGCTTGCCATCGCGCAGGTGAAAGCACCAAAGAGCTCCATCAGCCTGCCCACGCTCGCTGCGAATCGAATGGAGGTTCAGGCTGCCTTGCCTCCGCGAGGTGCGTTGGTGATCTACCAATTCTCGCGCGAGCACCTGTTTGCGATGGTACTGAGCTCCCAGCGTTGTGAGCTCGTCGATCTCGGCGAATCGGCTCCGATCCGAGAGCACGTTCGACTGTTCGCTCGAGCGGTCGCCCAGCCTGGCAGCGATCCGGACGTTCTCGGAAAGCTCATCCATGACGAGATCTGGGCTCCCTTGCAATCGAGCTTCGAGGGGTGCAACCGCGTTTGGATCTCTCCCGAGCAGTCTCTGTCGGAGCTCCCGTTCGACGCTCTCCCTGTCGAGGCGAGTGCGAGGCCTTCGCGTTTGATCGACCGTCTGAGTATCTCGTGTGTGCCATCGGCGACGGTGGGGCTGCTGCTGGCCACGAATGGGACGGGAGTGGATGCGAGTGCCAACCCGGGAGTGGTGGCTCTGGGAGGAGTCCAGTACTCTGGAACACGACCGATGGCGGTTTTTCGAGGCGACTCCGATGTGGAGAGGCTGTCCGATCTCGAGCACAGCGCCGAGGAGGCACGGCGCATTGCAGGGCTCGTGGGAGAAGGGCACAGTCAGCTCTTGATCGGAGAGGAGGCCTCGCGAGAGCATCTGGCCCGAGTGTTGGACGACCTTCCGACGAGGGGAAAGCTGCTCCACTTGGCCTGCCATTCGGTGACGAGGCCTGGAGCGCCACAGCTCTCGGGATTGGTCCTCGCCAATGGCGACGTGCTCTCGCTCGCAGACATCGCCAGGCTGTCAGTTCGATTCGACGTCGTGGCTCTGGCTGCTTGCTCTACGGTTGGAACCGAGTTCCGAAGCGGAGAAGGCGTGATCGGGTTGGCAAGAGCCTTTCTATCGGCGGGAGCCAATCGCGTGATCGCGACCAACTGGGACATCCGTGACCGGGCGAGTCGCCGCGTGATGGTCGAGTTCGCGAGAGCTCTGCTCGAGGAGGGGCTTCCACCCGTCGAGGCGCTACGCCGAGCGAAGCTCCTCCTTCGGAACAGTGATGGCAGAGAGTCCCACCCGGCCTACTGGGCTCCTTTCGTGATCTGGGGCGCGCTGAACTGAAGCGCGCCGCAATGAGAGCGGCGACAGTGCTTCGTGGTCGGGCATCCTGCCTGGATCGGTAGCGTCGTGGCTGATCAGCCAAGAGAACACTGGCCTGGGCGAGTAAGGCTTTCGGCGCACCATTCTCAACGCGTACCGAGCTATCGGCCCACGGTCCGGAACGCGATAAACCATGGCGTCAGCCCGGGAAGGGCCGGGTGATATGAGCCGAGTCTTCCTGTGGGCTAGGTCCGTCATACGTTCGATGCACCTGCCTGATATCACCCCCGCGCAGAGGCGAGGTCGCGGACTTGCGCCATGGGCACGGACTGGCAGGTGGGGCTCACTAGTCTTCGGGAACGGCCGCGAGCGCTTCGATCTCGACGAGGAAGTCGGGGTGGGCGAGGCCGGCGACCTGGAGCACGCTCAGGGTGGGCGGCTGGGCGGGCTGACCCCAGGCCTGCTGCGAAGCGGCGAAGGCGGCACCGAGCGGTTGGCCCGAGACGAGATACACGGTCATCTTGATCACGTGCTCGGGCCGTGCGCCGGCTGCTTCGAGTGCGATCTTCAAGTTCTCGATCGCTCGAGTCGTCTGCGCGGCCACGTCGCCCCGGCCGACGATCTCGCCTTCCGCGGTGACGGCGTTCTGCCCACCGACGAAGACCCATTGGTGAGGACCTTGGACCTTGATCGCTTGGCTGAATGCCGGGTTGGCGTGCAGCCCCTGCGGGTTGACGTGCTCGATGGGTGACATGGTTCGCCTTTCAGGAGAGTGGCAAGACGAGAGGAGAAGATCCAGCGCGCTCAGCCAGCGAGTCGCGCTCACGATCTTGGCTCCTTGCTGCGCTGCTTGGCTCGGTACCGGGCGGTCTTGCTGAGGTTGCCGCAGCGGCGCATGGCGCACCAGGCACGTCGGCCCGGTCGCGACGTGTCCAGGAAGATCAGCGGGCAATTGGGATTGGCACACTCCCGAATCCGCTCGCGAAGTGGGCTCCCGAACAGATCGATCGCATCACGAGCGATCGTCGAGAGTGCCCGGTCGACGGCCTGGTCGGGAGACCAACGCTTTCGTCGTGCTTCGAGCACCGGCACCAGATCGGGCCACGCCGCGACGCGGTTGATCACCTCGCGCACCTTCGGTGTGGGAGCCCGGTCCCGAATGGCGGACTGGGCTGCCGACCACAGCGCTTCCCGTAACTCCTTGGCTCTCTCGAGCTGACGAGCAGTGACGGTGGGGACCTCGAGGGTGAGGGAGCTCGCCCAAAGCCAGTCGGCGAGGTCGGACGGCGCCTGCCAGCGCTCGAACTGGCTGCGCCATCCTTCGCCGCCGGTGAGCGCGAAGTCGAGGCAGAGCCGTTGGGCGATGAAGAGGAATCGGGGTGGCCAGGGCATGACACCAGTTTAAGTGGTGTCCCTCTCGAGGCAAGCGCCCGCTCCATTCGGGGTGCCGGCTTCACCGGGAGCGGGCGTCTCGCCCGCTCGGGCTGCGCAGCAGCCGGGAACCCGAGCTTTGCCAAGGGGCTGGTCCAGCGACAGGCGCTCGTGACCGGGGAGGAGAAATCCTCCGCGGACAGGAAGTCCGCATCGTTCTTCTCTTTCTGAAGGAGAGTCGACTTGGGAGCCCAGCCTAGTCAAGGGGAAGAAGGACCGCAACTCCCGCACAGCCAGGGGATTGGTGCTGCGATCGCTCGGGAGGGACCTTCAAGTGGAATCACAGGACAGGTCGCACGGGCCGTCCGAGTCTTGCCCCCGAGAATCCTCGGCGCGGGAACACTTGTCCCTCTCCTCCCTCACGGCGTACCCTGTCTCTCGTTCCCACGAGAGAGAAGGCGCCATGTCCCAGAGATCCCTGACCCGCCGGAGCTTCATCTCCATCGCTGCCGCTGGCCTGGCCGGAGCGGCGTGGGCCCGTCCTGCGTCCTGGCTGCGACCGAACGCCCAGGCGAAGCGTGTCTTGGTGCTGCTCGAGCAGGGCGGCGTCAGCCACATCGATACGTTCGATCCCAAGCCTGGAGCGCCGGCCGAGCATCGCAGCCCGTTCGGTCCGATCACCACGAAGATCCCGGGCGTGCACTTCACCGAGCTCTGCCAAAAAACGGCCCAGGTCGCCGACAAGCTGACCCTCGTTCGCTGCATGCGGCAGCCGACGCCCGGCATCGGAGACAGCCACCCGAAAGGGACGCAGTACCTCCTCAGCGGCGAGGCGCCCGGCGGCCCGGTCGAGATGCCGGACATCGGGAGCGTCGTCGCCTCGCTCCTCGGCTCACCGTGCTCCTACCTGCCGCCGAGCATCATGGTGCCGGGCAACCACGAGCAAGCGGCGATGACCCGGGTCGGGTTCCTGCACCCGAAGTACAAGGTCTTCAAGACCGGCGGCCGGGATCTCTCCGATCCGAAATGGTCCGTCCCGAACCTGGGGCTCTTGGCCGGTATCGACGAGAGGCGGTTTCGCGATCGCCAGGATCTGCTCAGCAATCTCGATGTCGGACTGGCCGGTGCCGCCACCGCCGACGTCGACGGGATGCAGGCGGCGGCGGCCCAGGCGGTCGACATGCTGACCAATCCGCTCACGCGGCGAGCCTTCGACTTCGAGACGGAGTCCGAGGCGACGCGCGACCGGTACGGCCGTGGTCACAGGGGCCAGTGCTATCTGCTCGGACGCAAGCTGATCGAAGCCGACGTGCGATTCGTGACGATCGATGTCCGCGAGCCTTTGACGAAGGACACGCCCGGTGGCTCCAATATGAATTGGGACCATCATGACTTCATCTACTCAGAAGGCTCGACCGCGATCCAGGGCGGTGGACCGGGCGCCGGCCGCTGGGGCATCGGCACCTGGCCGATGATGGGCAGCACGGATCAGGCCTTCTCAGCGTTGATCGAGGATCTCGATCAGCGTGGGCTGCTCGAGGACACGCTCGTCTGCTTCATCACCGAGTTCGGCCGCACTCCCAAGATCAATGATCGCAAGGGGCGCGATCACTGGACGCACGCCTTCACGTTCCTCTTCGCTGGTGCGGGCGTGCCCGGCGGTCAGGTCGTCGGCTCGACCGATGAGGAGGGCGGGTACATCACCAGCCCGATGTCGTACACGATCGAGGACTACGCGGCGACGGTGTACGAGAAGCTCGGCATCGATCGCGAGCAGCCCATCCTCACACCCGAGAACCGCCCGATCTTCCTCGCCCATCGAGGCCGCCCGATCCCCGAGCTCTTCTGATCCCTGCTTGTCGAGACCGAACCTTGTGACACACTGGATCCTCTTCGTCCTGCTACTTCAGATCTCGCCCGAAGCTCCGAGCATCGAGCGCCTGGTCGTTCATCCGGCGCAGGCCACCCTCGTGGGTCGGCGCGCGCGTCTTCGCCCGGTCGTCCTCGGGCTTGGATCCGATGGTCGCTGGCTAGACCTGACGCAACAGGCCGAGCTGATCCCGAGTGGCGCGCAGGTGACGGTCACCGGCGATGGTCATGTGATCCCCGAATCGGACGGCGAGGCCAGGGTGGTCGTGCGTGCTGAAGGGCGAGAGGCCTCGCTCGAGATCTCGGTGAGGGACCAAAGTCGCGCGCATCCGGTCGACTTCGAGCGCGAGACGCTCGCGATCCTGACGAGGCAGGGCTGCAACGCCGGCTCGTGCCACGGCTCACCGAACGGGAAGGGCGGGTTCTCACTGTCACTCTTCGCCTACGACCCCGCGCAGGACGCCGTCGTGCTGACTCGCGATGCCTATGCAAGGCGGACCAACGTCTTCGATCCCGAGGCCAGCTTGCTGCTCATGAAGCCCACTCTGGGAGTGACCCATGTCGGCGGGCGCCGACTCGAGCCGGGCGGTCTCGCCTTCGACATCTTGCGCCGGTGGATCGAAGAAGGCACTCGGCCGTCGCCCGAGGCGGCGCCGCGTCTCGAGGGGCTGCGCCTCGAGCCCGGTCCGCAGGTGGTCCGCTACTTCCCGCATGCGTATCAGCAGCTTCGGGCCGTTGCGCTGTTCGAAGGCGGCCTCGAGACGGACGTGACCGACATCGTCACCTACCAGAGCTCCGATCCGGGTGTCGCCGCCGTCGATCGAGCCGGCTTCGTTCAGGCCGTCGCGCCCGGCGCTTGCGCGATCATGGTGCGCTACCTCGATCAGCTCGAGTCGATGCATGTCACCTTCGTCCGAGACGTCGAAGGGTTCACGTGGACCGAGCCCGAGACGGATCACCTGGTGGATCGTCTCATCGGGGAGCGCCTGAAGCTTCTGCAGGTCCCGCCGTCGCCGCTCTGCGATGACGGCACCTTCTTGCGGCGGTCGTCCTTGGATCTGACCGGCCTGTTGCCGACGCCGGAGACGACCGAGTGGTACTTCGCCGCACCGGCGGCCTTGCGCCGCGAGCAGCTCATCGAGCGCTTGCTCGCCAGCGAGGAGCACGCGCGCTACTGGGCACGTCGCCGGGCCGATCTCCTCCGTCTGCGCTCGGACAATCTGAAGGACGCGGCGGCACCCTTCGCGGATTGGCTCTTGGACACGACCCGAGCGAATCGCCCGTTCGACGATGTCGTTCGAGAGCTGCTCACCGAAGACGGTCCGCAATCGGCGTTCTACGAGACCGTCCCGACGCCCGACGCCGTCACCGAGACCACCACCCAGCTCTTCATGGGCTCGAGGCTCGCCTGCGCCAAGTGTCACAACCATCCCTACGAGCGCTGGACGCAAAGGGACTACTACCGGATCGCGGCCGCTTTCCACGAGGGCGTATCGCATCCTCGGACCGGGGAGTCGATGGTGCCCTGGGCGAGCGAGTCGGTGAAAGCGGCCGGCGATGTGGCGCAGCGGCGAGCGCGGTTCGCGGACTGGCTGACGGATTCCGACAACGCGTTCTTCGCCGCGGTCGAAGCGAACCGGATCTGGGCAGCGCTCTTCGGGCGCGGACTCGTCGAGCCGATCGATGACTTCCGCTCCTCCAACCCGGCGTCGGTACCCGCGCTGCTGGATGCTCTGGCGGGCGAGCTCGTTCGCTCGGGCTTCGATAGGAGGCACCTGATCCGTCTCATCACGAGCAGCCGGACCTATCAACGCTCTTCTCATCCGGTCGCGCTCAATCGATCGGACCGAACGCTGTTCTCGCACCAGAGGGCGAGGCTGCTCAGCGCCGAGCAGATCTGCGACGCTGTCAGCCGCGTGACCGAGGAGGCGCACTTCGAAGAGGTCGCGCAGAAGATCGAGAGTGTGGTCACCGAGCGCGAGCAGAGCCGCGCATCGCTTCGCGCCCGTCAACCGGAGTGGATCGCCGAGGTCCGGCATCGACTCGAGAGGCAGGTCGTGCCCGCGCTGTCGCCGTGGCGCGCGTCCGAGGTCTTCCGCGACGAGAACGCCTTCGAGACCGCCTTCGCGCCGGAGTCCACGGTCTGGTCGGCCGGCGCCGAAGGTTGGACGGAGCATCCCGAGTGGCAGGACGGGCAGGTTCACCCGCTGTCCCTCCCGCCTCAGTCAGCTCTGTACCTCACGCGAACCCTGGCGCTCTCAGAAGCTCACCGTCTGGCGCTCGCGCTGGGCAGCGATGATGGTCTGAAGGTCTGGGTGAATGAGGAGCAGGTGCTGAGCCGAGACGTCGCGAGAGGCGTCCAGCCCGATCAAGATCGCGTCGAGGTCGACTTCCCCGCCGGTGAGAGCCGCCTCCTGATCGCGATCATCAACCGAGGCGGCGCGGCCGGCTTCACCTTCCGCCTCGAGGCCCAGGCGATCGACGCCGAGCTCGCGCGCCTCGTCCGACTCGAGCCGACTGAGCGAACGGACGCGGATCGAGCGGCGCTCGATGATTGGCAGCGGAGCGAAGACCCGGGCTGGGTGCGCCTCGAGGAACGGCTGTCCGCGCTGGAGGCGGAGCGCTCGAATCGCTTCGAGACGCAGAAGCTGCTCACGGACGCTTCGGGCGAGCGGGCGCGCTTCCTCGAGACGTTCGGGCAACCGAAGCGCGAGTCGCCTTGCGCGTGTGAGCGCTCCAACGAGCCGACCTTGCCGCAGGCGCTTCAGCTCCTCAACGGCGAGCTCGTGGATCGACGCGTGCGCCGCGCGGGCGAGGTGTACGCCGCGCGCGAGAACGAGGCCTTGGTCGAAGCGCTCTACCTGACGGCCTTCTGCCGGCCTCCGAATGCGGAGGAGCGCTCGGTCGCGCTTCGGTTCCTCTCCGGTCGCGCTCGCGGTGAGGCGATCGAAGATCTCGTCTGGGCATTGATCAACACCAAAGAGTTCCTCTTCCAGCATTGACCTCGAGGCTGCGCATGAGCTGGCTCGTCTTCTCTCTCTATCTCTTGGCTAGCCCCGGTCCCGAGGAGGTGAGCTTCCGCTCCGACCTCGCGCCGATCTTGCTGCGCCGCTGCATCGGCTGCCATCGCGACGAGCGCCGTCAAGGCCGCTACGCGCTGGATGTGTTCGAGCGACTGCGTGAGCCCGGGGCGAGCGGTGAGGCGCCGATCGTTCCGGGAGAGCCTTCGTCCAGCGAGCTGTACCGGAGGGTCGTGACGGACGATCCCGACCACCGGATGCCCAAGGACGACCATCCGCTCCTCGCCAGTGAGATCGCACTCCTGAAGCGCTGGATCAAAGAGGGCGCGCGCTATGACGCGGACGATGCGTCGGCTCCGCTCGCGGCGATCGCGCCGGTTCAGGCCGAGCCCGAGCCGCCCGAGGCGTACCCGGCGGCGCTGCCGATCCTCGCCCTGGCCTTCTCTCCCGATGGCCGCGAGCTGGCGTCGAGCGGCTACCACGAGGTGCTGTTCTGGGACACCGAGACGGGCGGGTTGATCGATCGCGTCTCGGATCTGCCTCAGCAAGTGCACGATCTCGACTACGACGCTGAAGGTTTGAAGCTCGCGGTTTGCGGTGGAAGGCCCGGTGTCTCCGGGCGCGCCCTCTGGGTCGATCTCATGGATGGGTCAGTGAGCGCACCTTTGATGCGGCTGGAGGACGTCGCGCTCGCTGTCGCCTTCGATCCGGCCGGAGAGCGGTTGGCCGTCTCGGCGGCCGAAGGCTCGGTGAGTGTTTACCGAGTGTTGGACGGTGCACGCCTTTGGCGACAGGCGCTGCACTCGAGCTGGGCGAACGAGGTCGCGTTCGACCGCGAAGGCCGCTGGGTGGCGAGCGCGGGCCGCGACCACGTCGTCAAGGTCTACCGGGCCGAGGATGGGGAGCTGTTCACGACGTATACCGGTCACACGCAGACGCTACCCGATCGTCCGATGTACCGTCACGAGGTCGAGGCAGCGGCGTTTCGGCCGGATGGTCCCTGGCTGGTCACCGCTGGCGAAGGCGGCGAGGTCCATGCTTGGGATCCGGTCGCCTTCAAGGCCTTCGACGGGACCGCCGCCCAGATGGAGACCCGCTTCAAAGTCGCTTCGCCGGTCGTGAAGGTCTCCATCGGCAAGGACCGCACGCTCGATCTCGCCACCGCTCCCGGCCGGATCTTCGCGGGTGGCACGAGCGGCATCCTGCGCGAGATCATTCCGGGCGACCCGGGGGAAGTCCGAGAGGTCGGGCGGCTCGGCGAGTGGATCTACGCGGTCGCCGTGCACGCTCCCACGAACCGCGTCGCGGCCGGCACCTTCGACGGCCGAATCGCGGTGTGGACGATCGGAGACGAAACCCCCCGCGAGTGGATCGCCGCTCCGGGGCTCAGGACCAAATGATCGCGGGTCGTTGGTGTGTCGATACCGATCACCGGCAGGCTCACTGCTTCTCGCCCGTTGATTCCTGAACGACGCCTTCGGCGCTGGTGAATTGAACCAGGCCGCATTCGGAGCGCCGGCTTCAGCCGGTCTCGGTGTCCTCCCTCCAAATGCCTTGGAGGGGACCCGGACCTCACGTCCAAAACTTCGTGGCGCGATCCCGCTGGGTGCAATCCAGGCGCCAGCTCTTGCCGGCGTCGGTGACCTCCAGCACGGTGTGTCCAGGCCCAAGCTCGCTCGTGCGAGCTCTCACCGACCGATTCGGTCTCTGTCTCGCTCGACTCGGGCACTCCGACGGGAGCGGTCTCGGTTACCCACCTGGGTCGGCCGGTAGTGCCTTGAAACACCCTCGACTCGGGGAACAAATCGGCGATCGCGTCGAACTGCGTCAGCCGAATCGACATCTGGAGACACTGTGGTGGCAGTATCGGAGCGTGCAGGGCTTGCTGAGACCCGGGACCTTCAGGCTGCTCGATTGACCTCTCGCGGCCGAGAGCCCGCTGAGCCGGATCTTGACGGTGTCGACAGAACTTGCTTTATTGCAAGCTCTTAAGTCGAGCCGGCGGTCGCCGGCTCTTTCGCTTCCTCGCGAAGAAGCTCCGCTCTTTCCGGCGGTGGGCTCAACCGGCTCGCGTGGGGTGGCAGAGCATCATATGAGTATAACATCAATAGGAGATAGGAAGCTGTGAAGATTATCAACCGCATGGCGGTGATCCTGATGATGGCCTGGGCCGCCGGCTCGGCCCACGCGTTCCAAGAGTGTCCGGGAGATCCGGGCTACGTCCTGACCGTCGACCGCAACATCCCGACGGGTGCCGTGGCACAGGCGACCTTGGATGCCCCCGGCGCAGCGGATGCGCGTCTGCTCTTCTCCAATGGTCCTGGGCCCACGCCGAGCGCGTTCGGTGACCTCTGCGTGACCTTCCCCCTCAACTCCCCGCCGTATCCGATCGTGATCCCGGCCAGCGGACAGACGACGTTCGACTGCGAAGTGCCTTGTGAGCCGAAGCTCGTCGGCCGCAAGATCTACATGCAGTTCGTCGCCATCCTCCAGCGGGACGCGAGTCAGTTCGGGCGCTCCAACAGCGTCGAGCTCACTCTGTTCGACGGTGGCTGCGGCGAAACCTGCCCGATCCCGGCCGACGCGGATCAGTACGGTACTGCTGGTGGACATGCCGTCACTTGGGGCTGTGGCACCGAGCAGGCGGTCAAGTACGTCTTCGCTCCGCGCGGCGACGAGCGCTTCACCGAGTTCGGGGATGGCACCGCCAGCCTGACCGGCCTGTTGGTCGATCCCAACGACTCGCAAAACCTGTGGCGGATGAACATCGAGTTCTCCGGTCGCGTGAACCCGGGTGAGCCCGGATACCCGCCCGCTGGCAGCCCGAAGAAGGAGCTCGCCCCGGGCGCTTACATCGAGAACGGTGGCCCGGTGGATGCCTCCACGTGGCACTACTACATCGTCACGACCGGAACGCTGATCGGTGAAGGCAACAACGCCGGCTGCTCGATCCAGGTCATGCGCATGGGCGAGGCCTTCCAGGTCGGAGTCGGTGCCAGCGGCAAGAATGTCCGCCTCGGTGCCAGCGGCTGGCTGGACCTGATCCGCACCTGCAATGGCGGTCGGCCCGAGTCCTGCATCGGTGACATCAACATCGAGCTGGTCCCCTGCCCGCCCCAGCTCCGCTGATCGGCACCGGGTCGACCCGCACTCGAGAAGAAGGCCTCGGCGATCCGCCGGGGCCTTCTTCGTTGGAACGGTCCCACTAACATCGGGCTGTGCCTCGTGGGTCCCCGGTCGTCTCCTTCGTCGCGGCGAGCTCGGCCGGTGCTGCGAGCCGACCTCAGCCGCGCTTCGCACGGAGCCGGATCGGGCCCCGGACGTCGTCGGGGTCGATCGCTTGCCCGCCTTGGCAGATCTCGAGGCTGTCTCGGCGTGCCAGCCGGCGAGCGGCTTGCCGTACACGCTTCATCAGAGGGCGCCAATCGTCGGGCTCGATTCGGCGTGCGATCTCCGACGGACAGATCGATGCACTCGAAGCGATCTGGGCCAGACGCCCGAGGATCAAGGCATCGATCGTGCGATCCAGCTTCGACGTTCGTCTTCGGCGACAGCGCTCGCTGCAATAGCGAGGATGCTGGCCGCGCTCGGCCCACTTGCGGCGCATCTCGAACGACCGTCCGCAGACTGCGCAAACCGGTTGTTGCTCCGCGCGCCTCACTCGAACAGCTCCCCTTGTCGGATCGGCGACCGACCGTCGGCGCACCATCCCAGCACGCGTCCGGCGAGGGCGACGCCGCTTTGGAATGCTCCTTCTACCCGCGCTCCTCGGCACCAATCCCCGCAAGCCCCCAGGCCGAGCTTCTCATCGAAGAGGGCGCCGACGTCGAGAGGGTTCATGACCTTGGCGTATCTCCATCGGTGCGCATGCACGAAGTCGGGCGTCGGGATCTCGCAGCCCGTGACTCTCTCCATCGCACGAAGGAGTCGATCAGTGACCTTCTCCGGCGATTCGTCGAAGCAGCTCTCGGCGAGCTCCGGAGTCGAATGCAACAGCCAGTGCTCGCCGCCTTGGCTGCGAGAGAGCCAGGTAAGGTCGGGGTCTCGCTCGACGAAGGCGGCCTCGAAGGGAAGGTCGATCGGCTTTGCGAAGCTCACCGCTCGCACCAGGCAAGGGGCCGTCCGTATCGAGGCGGCCATTCGGGCCAGGTCCTTCGAAGCCTGAAGCAGGGGGACGGCCTGCTCGGCCGGCAGAGCGATCAAGACGAGCGGATACGCTCCGAGCACCTCGCCCCGGTCGTCTTCGAGCTCCCATCCCTCCGGTGTGCGGTGAAGTGAAGCGATGCGGTGCCCGGCGCGCAGCGACACGCGATCGGCCAGGTGCCGCGTGATCGCGCTCATGCCGGGCACCCCGCGATACCGTGGCTCGGGGCTCGCCGCATCGACCTCTCGTCCTCGAATCCGCACGATGGGTCCCGAGATCGGCGAGACGAGACCGTCTTCGATCCAGGAACGCGTCAGTCGCCGAAGTGCAGTCCGGGCCGTGAAGAACGGAGCCCCGAGGTCGAAGCGCGCTTCGCCCACACGCCGTGTCGCCATGCGCCCGCCCGTGCCCCGCGACTTGTCGAACACGGTGACGCGCAGACCTTGGTCCGTCAGGATTCGTGCGCAGGTCAATCCGGCGACTCCGGCGCCGAGGACCGCGATCGGTCCCGGTTCGCGGCCGGCCGTCCGCTCGGTGCGACGCCGATACGCGGCCACGTCGAGCCGACGAGCGTGATTCTCGATCGGGCGGGGGCGCGTGGTGCCGAGGACGGGCTGCTCCGGAGTAAAGGGACGGTCGAACTGCCCGAAGCACCACAAGATCCCGCCGTACGAAGCCGGATCCCGTCCATCGAGTGCAAAGCGATGATTGAGATCGATCGCGAGCTCGAGTGCGCGCTGGGGATCTTCGGTCCAACCAAGGAGCTGCTTGCCCCAGGTCATCCGTACGTCGTTGTGCAGCTCGCCGTGACGAAGCAGCGAGAGCTGCGCCGCATCCCAGAGCGGCTCATCAGTGCGCGCCCTGGCGAGGTCGATCTGGCGGGCGAGCTCGAGGCACACATCGAGGGCTGGGTTCTCGGCGGCACGAGCCGCGGCACGCATCCAGTAGAGGATGAAGCGTGCTGGGCCAGCACTACCTTCCGACAGGGCACGGGTGCGCTCTCGGAGATGAAGAGGGAGGCGTTCGATGGTGAAGGGGTTGGTCATGACCTCACAGGGATGCGCGACGAGTGGGTGACCTCGTCGTTTCGCGCCCGAGCTCTTCATGGTTTCGCCTCGGACCACAGGGAATGGTGCGACTCGACCTCCTGGAGGGCCGTCCCCAAGAGTTGGCTCGACCCCGGCTACTCCGCTCTGCCAACCTGGGCGCCGCTGCTGAAGATCGTCCCGGCGATGTCCCTGGATGGAGTCCGAGGCGTGTGACAGGATCGTCTGCCCCGAACGACGGTCTACCGATCGGTCTACCCGAGCGGGCCTGTGGCTCTCGGGGTTCTCGGAGAGGAGTCGGCATGAACGCCGCCAATACGATCACCGTCTTTCGCTTGGTCGCGATCCCGCCCTTCGTCTTCTCTGCTTGGCAAGGGACCACGCCCGGCTCACCCCCGTGGACCGGCGGACTCGCCTTCGGGCTTTTCGTAGCCGCGGGTGTGTCGGACATGATCGATGGCTGGGTGGCTCGACACTTCGGTCAAGTCACGCCGTTGGGACGCGTACTGGATCCCCTCGCCGACAAGCTCCTGTCGTTGGCATGCCTCCTTCTGCTCGCTCGCCCGATCGACGGCGGGTTGTTCACGCGCCTGCCGGTTTGGTTCGGGGCGGTGGTGATCGCCCGGGACGTGTGGCTGGGAGGAGGAAGCTGGCTCATCTGGAAGTGGCGTGGCCCGTTTCGTGTCGAGCCTCATGCTTCGGGGAAGATCACCACACTGCTCTTGTTCCTCCTCTACAGCCTGTGCCTCTTGGGTCTACCGCGACCGCCGGTCCGGATCTTGATGGTCCTGGCGACCATCGGAATCGTCGTCTCAGGGTTTCTTTACACCCAGGACGGCCTGCGGCACTGGGCGCGCCCGGTCGAGCCTCCCTCTTGATGCGTCGAAGCTACACAACGTGCTTCCAATCGGAAGCCGACACCCTCATTCTGGTGGACACCCGTCTTTCAGGAGCCTGCGGATGTCCCTTCCCGATCTCATGCCCACTCGCCGAGCCGTACTCGAGATGGGCGCGGCGTTGTTGCTCCCGTTTCCAATCATGTCGTGGCCCAGGGGCCCGACGAAAGAGCCGCCTCTGCGGCTCGGATTGATCGCCGATCTGCACTTCGGGCTCGAGCCGACGGCTCCCAGCCGGTTGGAGGCCTTCCTCGAGGAGGCGACGCAAAGGCGGGCGGACGGTGTCGTCCAGCTCGGCGACTTCAACTACGGCGACGCCGAGTCCGAGCCCTGCCTGGAGATGTGGCGGTCCTTTCCGGGACGCCGGATCCACGTGCTCGGCAACCACGACATGGACCGGGTCTCGAAGACCGAGGTCATGGATCGCTGGGAGATGGCCGAGCGCTTTCAATCCTTCGATCTGGGAGGCTTCCACTTCGTCGTGCTCGATCGGAACAACCTGCGCACCGGCGACACGCTCGAGCCTTATGGCAAGGCCAACTACTTCGTCGAGCCAAAGCGGCGGGCTTGGGCCGATCCTGAGCAGCTCGAGTGGCTGACGGCCGATTTGAAAGCGACCGGTCTTCCGACCGTCGTCTTGGTCCATCAGGGTCTCGGCGTCCAGACCCGAGGTGATCACCACGAGCCCGCTCGCCTCGAGATCGAGAAGGTGCTGCGCGAGGCGAATCGGGAATCGCCCAAGGTGGTGGCTTGCTTCTGCGGTCACCATCATGCCGATCGCTACAACTTGCGAGACGGCATCCACTACGTCTGGATCAACAGTGCGTCGTATCTCTGGGTCGGCGAGAAGTACGGACGCATGGCAACGTATCGCGACCCGCTGTTCGCGTTCGCCGACTTTCACCGTGACGGCAAGATCGTCCTGACGGGTCGCAGTAGCGACTGGGTCTCACCCACTCCGAAGGATCGCGGCTATCCGGAGGAGCTCGGAGCACCCGCGATCACCAGCCGAGAGCTTCGGGTCGAGCAGTGATCTCGGGGCAGAGCCTCAATAGGTCGCAGGCTTCTTGAAGCGCTTGTCGACGGCATAGAGGTACATGATCGCCATCGCGGTCTGGTCCTCTTCCGACGTATTGTCGTAGACGCTGACCAGCTCGTAGTCGTGGTCCTTGTAGACCGGGAAGCCCTCCTCGCTCGAGTAGAAGTTGCAGCCGAGCAAGTTGCCCCGCTCCTTGCCGGTCTCGAACTCGCAGACGAAGAGGACCTTGTCCTCGGTCACGTCGCGCAGGGTCAACGACACCGCGTACGGGTGCATGTGCGCCACGATGTAGTGGACGCTCGTGTCGTATTGCAGATTCATCTGCGTGGTGATGAGCGTTCGGCGCTCTTCGCGACCCGGCGAGACCAGCCAATGGCCCGAGAACTCCTGACCGTGGGTGTCGGTGAATTGCTTCTTGGTGCCGGCGGCGCGCTCGGGCTCGGCGAGGTCGACGACGGCGGGGCGACCCGGCAGACAGGCGACCTCGAGCTGCTCGGGCGTCATCTCGTCGACATTGAAGCAGGCCGCGTCACCGGTCAGCGAGACGAGGACCACGCCGTTGATCGGATAGAGCGGCTTTATCTCGCCCTCGACCTCGCTGTCGGGGACGAACTCGATCCCGTTCTGGAACCTCAAGTCGACGTCATCGACCGAAGGATCGAGATTGAGCGCCATGTTCGACATGCGCAGCTCGGTCTTGTTGTGCATCGGAATGCCGAAGCCCTGAGGGAAGTCGACCTTGCGTTGACCTTCGGAGATGACACACAGGCGAATCTGGGAGACCGAGGTCTGCCTCTTGAAGCCCATGACATGCCGCTCCATGTCCTTGATGTCGAAGTTGGCGTGGCAATTGAAGTCCCATGTCAGGTCCCGCTCGCCGTCGGGAGTAACGACATCGGTTCGGAAGCCCGTGATCCAGACCAGCTCGGGGTCGTCCTTCGGCTCGCTCAAGCGGTAGCGAATGTTCGAGATCGGGCCCTCCATCGACTTGTAGATCTTGTCGATCTTCATGACGTCGGTCTCGACGACCTTCTCACTCAGAGGGCTGGTCGTCTCGGAGCCACAGGAAGCGAGCAGGATCAGCGGAATCGTCCAGGTCGCGAGCTTCATTGGTCTCTCTCCAACAACACCTCGCCGGCCAACGAACCGTTGGCCGGACCGACGCAAGCCGAGCGAGGTCCGGAGGGACCTCTCGGTAGCCCCGGACTGTCGTCCGAGGGCGGGATTGTCTGATGGAACGGTTGGGGCTTCTTGGGACGCCTCAACGCAGAATCGTACCACGAGATCAGGGGCAGCTCAATCGGGTCTTTGAATTGCCCGCCCTTCTATGGAGGGTATGGGGACGTCGACTGGAATGCCGCTCGGCTCGGGTCCGAGAGGGAGCCGTGCACTGATCGGTTCCTCCTGCATGGGGCTTGCGACCCGCCTGGAAGGACCGGTAGAAGAGAGGGGTTCCCTCGAACAACTCAGGAGCAACTTCATGCGTCCCGTCGCCATGCCAGCGTTCCTCCTGCTCGCCGTTTGCCTATCCGGATGCGGAGACGAGCACCGGCCCGAGACCGAGGAGGCGCAGGTCCCCGATGACATCGAGCTCGAGGTATCCGACCCGCCGATCTACATCCGCCAACCCGGTGGTCATGACTTCCGGCTCTTCGACACCGAGCGAAACGAAGTGCGCCTATCGGAACAGCAGGGCAAGATCTGCATGGTGACCTTCTTCTATCGCTCGTGTCCGGATCAGACGATGTGTCCCGCACTACTCGGGAAGATCAATCAAGTCGCTCGCGGCTTGCCCGCGGACGTGCGCGCCATGACCGAGATCTTCGCGATCAGCTTCGATCCCCAGAACGACACGCCCGAGGCGCTCGCGCTGTTCGCCGAGGCCCGTGAGCTCGAGTTCACGCTCTTGACCGGCCATCCCGATTCGATTCGAGAGGTCGCCCGAAACAACTTCGGTCTCGAGTACCGGGCCGAGGGACCCGCGCTGTTCGCTCACAATATGAAGACATTCCTGTTCGACGGCGAAGGCGAGCTGTTCGAGACGATCACTGGCTCGGATTGGAAGAGCGAGGACGTGGTCGCGCGAATCACCGAGCACGCCGAGCGCTGAGCACAGCGCTCGGCCCGGGTCTCACTTCCCTGGGAGCGCTCGAGAGAGTCGATCCGTGAGCACCTTCGCTTGGTGGTCGGGCAGGGACTCGATCGAGACGGCCGCCGCGTCGGCCATCGCCCGCGCAGCCGCGGTGTGGCCGCGCTCGGCTTGACACTTCGCCAGGACGGTCAACCGAAGGGCTTCGGCGAGCTCATTCGACCCACCTCCCCTGCTCAGCCTTTCGGCGGCTCCGTCGTGATCCCCGAAGCCGAATTGCGCGCAGCCCATTACGATCTCGCGGTCCTGGGATCTGGCCAGATCGTCCTCCAAGAGCTCGCAGGCCTTGACGAGGTATTGAAAGGACATCGAGGAGCCTTCCGATTCGACGAATGCTTGCAGGGTCAACTCGGGCAGCTCTTCGGGATCTTTGATCAATCGCAGCAACATGCCGCGACCCTCGCGGGCGGGGTGGTCCTGCGGAGTGCGCTCGACGAGCTCTTTGGCCCATTGAGCGGCGAGGTCGCGTTGGCCGCTGGCGAGAGCGAATTGGATGGACGCTTCGAGGGCATCGAGGGCGTGGGGATGCCGAAGGCCGCAGATCCGTGCCAGCTCGTGGCGACCGGCCTCCTGCGCAGCTCCCGCCTCCTCGAGACGGCCGAGTGCGATCAGACAGCGGGCCAGCTCGGGTTGGACCCGGGCGAGGCGATACTCGGCTCCACGCCGGTTGTAATCGCAGCTCGATTGGAGCACTGGCGTCTCGCGGTCGAGGAAGTGCTTCAATCGCGACACGGCTTCTTCCGTCCGACCCGACCGGCGAAGCAGCTCACAGGCGAACAAGAGGACCTCGTAGTTCTCGGGCGTCGCCTCATCGGCCAGGAAGTCTTGCGTCAGAGCCGCTGCCTCATCGAAGCGATGCTGCGCGGCGCGAAGGACTCCGAGGCAGAAGCGGTAGAGCAGCGTCCACTGGGGCTGTGCTGAGAGGAGGCGCTCGGCGTCGCCCAGTCGGCCACTCTCGATCCAAACCCGCGCCAGGAGGGGCGGAACGCCGACTCGCAATGGGTTTGTCGGCGTGAAGACGGACTCGACGGTCCGGAGCTCCTCGGTGAAGACGGCTTCGGCGCGCTCGAGGTGACCGGACTCGACCAGGATCTGTCCGTATGAGGTCAGCGCGCTCAAGAGGTGCTCGTCAGAAGGCGCGATACCGTGCTCGCGAAAGAAGAGCGTCGCAAACTCGGCGATCGGGATGGCGGCCGAGAAGTCGCCGATGTGGGCCCGGAAGCTCGCGATGTTCCCGATGCCCGTGCCGATGTGTCCGCGTGCGACGATCACCTCGGGCACCTGGGTGTAGGGCGCGATGGTCTGGGCCGCGAAGGCGAGCGCTTCGTCGTGCCGCCCGGCATCCCAGAGCTCCCGCAGATGGGTGAGTGCGCGCTCGCTCTGGTCGCGAAACGCCTCGGGACTGAGCTGGACGAAAGGAGCCAGAGCCGCGATCTGGCTCTCCCACATGCAGTGATCGTCCGACAAGCGGCCTTCGATCAGGACGATGTTGCTCTTGATGGCCGCAATCTCCCCCGTGTCCCCTTCTGCGTACTTCTGGTGTAGGGCCAGCGTACGAGAGAAGCTCTCAATCACCTCTCGACCCCGGTTCATCCGATCGAGGACACGTCCTC
>JAVJTD010000245.1:0-11743 GCA_040219065.1 Planctomycetota bacterium | reverse complement strand
GCACGGTGCGCCCCGGCCCAAGCTTGCTCGTGGACGCCCTCACCGACAGACCCGGTCACCGGCTCGCTCGGCTTGGGCACACCCTCGCCCTCAGGCCCAGTTTCACCACTGTATGCTCCGCCGTTCCGCCGGCGGGGGCGCCTCTGATCTGAAACTAGTCACGTCTTCGTTCGGACCGCCGGCTTCAGCCGGTCTCCGTGTCCTCCCTCCAGGCGCCTTGGAGAGGGCCCAGACCTGAGATCCGAAACTCCGTGGCCCGCACTTGCCGCGGTCCGATGACGAGCTCGGCCGAAGCTCGCTCGGGAAAGCCCTCGCAGACAGACCCGGTTTCCGAGGGGCTCGACCTCGACTGGAGCCACGCCTGGCAGCAGATGTCGAGAGGTCAGTCGAGAGGTCACTTGTGCGATTTGCGGCTCCTTCCGAGAATCGAGGAATCATGGAAGCGAACCAACACATGACGCCCGAAGCTCTCGTCGCTGAGGCGATGACGGCCCCGATCACACGGCTGGGGATCTCTCAGCTCGCGAGGCGACTTCAGGACGTGGATCTCCTCGAGGGACTGCCGCTCGCAATCGAGCAGGCGAACGAGCACGCGGTGACGGCGCTGCTCCTCGCCCATTGCCACGCGGAGAGGCCTCTCTCATCCAGGGTGCTGGGGGAGGCGATTCCGCATCTCGAGAGCGCCCAGCACGCGTTTGCGCTCGTCAGCCGCTGCCAGGACGATCCGGTTCCGATGTTGATCGAGCTCGCCGCTTCGGAGCGGCTCAGCCACGAGCGAAAGTCGCTCGTCCTGTTCGCGGCGGCCGAGTGGTGCCGTGACAGAGAGAAGCCGGCCGAGCTCCTGACCCAGATCCGGATTCACGCTCGACAGCCTCTGAGCGATGGAGCGGGTATCGTGCTGGGACTGGCGGCGAAGGCCGCGGGCGACCCGGATGTGAACGAGGTCGCTGGATTGTGGATCGCATTCACTGCCATCTCGCCCGGAATGCGACGCGAGCTCCTGTCGATGTGGAAGAAGCCCATCGCAGAGGGGCTCCCTGATGCGGAGGAGGGGCCATTCTTGGACGCCGGCACCGTCCGCCGTCCCGTAGCCAAGGTCGGGCGCAATGACCCCTGTCCTTGTGGTAGCGGCAAGAAGTACAAGCGCTGCTGCGCGCAGGAGGACAGTGCTCGGGTCGCCCGAGCCTCCCCGGTCGCCGGGCTCACGAGTGAGGAGTTCCTGGCGCAGGCCCACCGGCACATGAGCAATGAGGAGTTTCGTGGGCTCCGCCCGGCGCGTTTGGCGCAGCTCGACTGGAAGGAGTTCACGGAAGCCCAGCTCGTGATCGCCTTTCGGAAGTTCCTCGACTACCGAGACTGGAAGCGCGCCGAGCAGATCCTCGAGATCTTCCCGACGCGGAAGATGATCGGGGATGTGGACGAATTCCGCGCCGAGCTGGTCGATCTGGCGAGCCGATCCGGTGAGTCGGAGATCGCGAGGCGGAATGTCGATCGAATCTCGAAGCCGGAAGTCTGGCGAGGGACTTCGCGCTTGGCATTGCCGCTCCTGGAGCGCTCACCGGACGCGCTCGACCTTCTCGAGGCGGCGGCTCGCGAGTCGCTCGAGGAGCCTCTCTCCGATCACCCCATCGATCTCGCCTTCGCCCTCTTGGAGCACGTCCCGGCCCTCGGCATTCTCGTCGCGCGATCCGTCGTCGATCCCGCCCGTGCCTTCGATGCCGAAGTGCTGCTCTTCACGATCGAGCAAGCACGCGACCAGTTGGGCCTGCCCCCGAATGACTTCGCTCAGAGCGTCTACGATTGGAGATCGGGCGAGCTCATGCAGACCCATCTCGCCGAGTCGATCAACGATGACCTCAGAAGGAAGGTCGAGCAGCTGCAGAGCCGAGCCGAGGAAGCATCGAGCCGGGTCGAAGCCCTCGAGCGCGAGCTTCGCGCCAAGACGAATCAGCTCGAAACGATGCAGGCCGAGACGTCTGAGGAGGCCGAGCGTCCTGCTCCGAGCAAGGGAGAGGCAGCTCCATCCGGCCCTTCCAAGGAAGAGGTCGAGCGTCTCCGGAGGAAGGTCGCAGAGCTCAAGGGCCTGATCCAGGAAGGCAATGAGACCCGCGGTGATCTGCGGCGCCAGCTCTCCCGGCTAGGCCAAGAGCTGGCCGCCGCCAACGAGTCTCATCCGACCAGAGAGGACAGCGAGCCAGAACAAGATCCCCACGAAACGGACGCCGACATCCCGGACCGATTGACAGCACTCCTCCCCGAGTTCGGTCCGAGCTTCGAAGGAACCCTGAGGCGAGCCCCCACAGAGGTCGCGAGCAAAGCCCTCACCCTCACGGGCTCACTAGCCGGCGGAGAACGCCCGATATGGCAACGCTGCAAACAGCTCAAGAAGACCAAAGACGTCTGGTCGATCCGCCTGAACCGAGAGCAGCGCCTACTCTTCCGCCCCGAGTTCGAGAACGGCCGCCTCGAGATCCTCGAGATCGTCCCGAGACGCGACTTGGAAAAGGTACTGAAGAGCTACCGGTGAAGGCGCGATCGGGAAAATCGAAGAGGAGTGCTTCGGGCGCCGGCCGCGATCTGGCGGCTCTCGGTTCGCGAAGCTCTGCTACTCCGTCAGTAGATCAGGCCCGTCGGTGAAGTGTCGGGCTCGCCACCGTCGGACTCGAGCTCGAGTCCCAGAGCTTCGGCGACGTACTCGGCGATCGCACTTGCTTCGTCAGGATGGTACCCCGGCCGATCCTCACGGAACGACTCCGCCAGTCCCGCGCACATCTCGACGAGGTCGGGGTCCTCTCCCGACCACTTCCCTTCACTGAGCTCGACGATCTCGCCGTCCTCGAAGATCAGCCTGTGCATGCCTCGCTCCTTCGACGTCACGTCCTCCCACGCGGCCCGAGCCCGATTCTACGCGCGGAGTGAGGTCTGTCGAGGTGTCGAAGTTTTGGGGAGCCACAGAAGAGTTTTCATTTTTCTCGTGTCGCGCACTTCCTCTACGCGGCTCCCTGCAGTCGAATCGATGCACGCCGAGCGCCTGAAGAAGGAGAATCCCACACATGCTTCGGAAGCAGATCATCAACGCGGGTCTGTCGACAGCCATCGTTCTTCTGTCGACAGGAAAGGCTCTCCCAAAGGGAGACGCCATCGAGACGCTCTGGTTGGCGACGACCGATGCCGCCGAAGAGGATCGCCTGGGAAGCTCCGTCTCGATCAGCGGTAACATCGCGGTCGCCGGTGCGCCGGAAGACGATGCGGCGGGGCTCGATGCCGGCTCGGCCTATGTTTTCGATGTCTCGACCGGAGCCCAGCTCTTCAAGCTGATCGGTTCGGATACAGTGGCGGGTGACCGCTTCGGAATCTCCGTATCGATCAGCGGCAATATCGCCATCGTCGGCGCCTACCTCAATGATGCGGCCGGATCGGACTCGGGCTCGGCCTATCTCTTCGACGTGACGACGGGTCAGGAGCTCTTCAAGCTCACGGCCTCGGATCCGGGGCCCAGCGAGCTCTTTGGTCACGCGGTCGCGATCAGCGGCACGACGGCGATCGTGGGCGCCTATTTCGACACGGGAGCCGGAAGCCAATCGGGCGCCGTCTACGTCTTCGATGTGACGACGGGACAAGAGCTGTTCAAGCTGAATGCCTCCGACGCTGGCAACAGCGACCACTTCGGATTCTCGGTCGCGCTCGACGGGAACACGGCCGTCATCGGAGCCCGCGGGGATGACGATGGAGGTGTGGACTCGGGCTCGGCCTATCTCTTCGATGTGACGACGGGGCAGGAGTTGTTCAAGCTGACGGCCTCCGACGCGGGTGCCAGCGACCGGTTCGGCAGCTCGGTCGGAATCGACGGCAACACGGCGATCATCGGAGCCTACTTCGACAGCGATCTCGGGCAGTTCGCAGGCTCGGCTTATCTGTTCGATGTCTCGACCGGTGCGCAGCTCTTCAAGCTGACCGCGTTCGA
Organism: Planctomycetota bacterium; assembly: GCA_040219065.1. GTDB lineage: Bacteria > Planctomycetota > OFTM77 > OFTM77 > OFTM77 > OFTM77. The sequence continues at coordinate 7,779 of JAVJTD010000245.1, read as the reverse complement.
CGCCGCACAATTCGACCAATTCGGCACCAGTGTCACTGTGACCGGGTCGATTGCGCTGGTAGGCTCGCCCGAAGAAGACACGCCTTTCAGCAGCTCGGGCTCGGTCTACCTCTTCGACGTGGCAACCGGAGGGTTCCTGACGAAGTGGACCGCCTCGGACGCGATTCAAGGCGCGCGCTTCGGGATCTCCGCCTCCGCAGAGGGCAATGTCGCGACCGTCGGGGCGTTCTTGGACAATCCCGGTGGCGCCAACTCGGGCTCGCTGTACGGGGTCGACCTCACGACTGGGCTGGAGGTCTCGAAGATGAGAGCTCGAGACGCATCGGCGGGAGATGAGATGGGCATCTCCGTCGCGCTCGACGGCAACACTGTCCTCGTCGGTGCGCATGGTGACGATGAGAGCGAAGTCGATGCCGGATCCGTGTACGTGTACGACGCGGTGACCGGCCAAGAGCAGCTCAAGCTCATGGCGTCCGATGCCTCCGTTGGCGACCGGCTCGGAGTCTCGGTCGGCCTCAGCGGGAACAACGCGATCGCGGGTGCCCATCGCGACGACGATCTCGGAGCCGACTCTGGTTCGGCCTACGTCTTCGATGTGACGACGGGTCAGCAGCTCTTCAAGCTGACGGCGTCCGATGGCGCCGCCGGAGACGACTTCGGGTACGCGGTGGCGATGAGCGGAACGGTCGCCATCGTCGGCGCGTATCGCGATGATGACTTCGGCGCGGACAGTGGCTCGGCGTACCTCTTCGATGTGACGACGGGCCAAGAGCTCTTCAAGCTCAACGCATCGGATGCCGCCGCCAACGACTTCTTCGGCTTCTCGGTGGCAATCAGCGGGAACGAGGCCATCGTGGGAGCTTACGGAAACGACGATGGAGGCAGCACGGCCGGCTCGGCCTACGTCTTCGATGTGACGACGGGCCAAGAGCTCTTCAAGCTCGTGGCATCCGATCCCTCTTCGAACGATAACTTCGGACGCGCCGTGGCCATCGGCGGCGGGCGCGCGGTCGTCGGCGCTTATCATGACTTCATCACCGGATTCAATGCGGGCTCCGCCTATGTGTTCGACACGACCAATGGCCAGGAGCTGTTCAAGCTGACCGCGTCGGACACGGCTCCCAATGACTTCTTCGGGACGTCGGTCGCCCTCGATGGCAGCCTGGCGATCATTGGTGCGAACGGCGATGACGATGGTGGGAGCTCTTCCGGCTCGGCCTATGTCTTCGATGTGACGACGGGGCAAGAGATCTCCAAAGCCACCGCTTCGAACGCTGCCAGCGGCGATGAGCTCGGCAGCTCGGTGAGCATCCAAGGGACACGAATCGTCGTCGGAGCCTATCGGTCCGACATCCCCGACGCGGCTTCTGGATCGGCTTATCTCTTCGACATCGTCCTCGACACGACACCGCCGGGTACCGTCACCAACCTCCAGTCGACGTCGCACACCGCGAGCGTCTGGAGTATGACGACAACCATCGACATGAGCTGGACCGCGGCGACCGACGACAATAGCGGCGTCGATGGCTACTCGGTGCTCTTCGATCAGAGTCCGGCGAGCGATGCCCCGATGGCGAAGGTGCTCGAGGAGACGACGACGACGTACTCCGAGGCGCTCTCGAGCTCGGCGAACGGATACTACTTCCATATCCGTGCCGTAGACGAGTGTGGCAACTGGGGTGACACGGTGCATGCTGGGCCGTACCTGATCGACGCGGTCGCGCCGGGATTCGTCACCGGGCTGTCGAGCTCGTCACACCCGACCGGCACGTGGTCGAACGACCCAGACCTGGTTCTCGAGTGGACGCCGGCCACCGATGCCGAGAGCGGAATCGCCGGGTATGGCACCTCGGTGTCGACGGCTCCCGAGCTCCCGGCCGAGGTCCAAGACCTGGGTGATGTCGTCACGACGACGATCTCGCCCGGCGACGGTGCCTCGTGGCATTTCAACATCCGCTCGCTCGACATCGCCGGCAACTGGGACGACGACAGTGTGTCGATCGGTCCGTTCCTGATCGACACGCAATCGCCCTCGAACGGCACCATCGAAATCGACGGCGCTGCCGAATCGACGCATAGCTTGGTCGTGAGCCTCGACAGCTTGAGCGCCACCGATGCGCTCAGCGGCGTCGCGATGATGCAGTTCTCGGGCGACGGAGCCACGTGGTCCGCCGAAGAGACGTTCGCTGCCTCGAGATCGGGCTGGGACCTCTCAGCCTTCGGCGGCGATGACAGCGTCGGCACGAAGACCGTATACGTGCGCTACCTCGATGCAGCCGGCAACACGAGCGCCTCGTTCACCGACACGATCGACTACACTCCGGTCCCCGAGATCACCACGATCTCCCCGCGTCGTGGCCCCCTCGCCGGCGGCAACACGATCACGATATCGGGCACCGGCTTCACGCCGGATACCACCGTAACGTTCGGCGGCGTGGCGGGTGGTGTGACGTACGTGAGTGCGTCCGAGCTGCAGGTCGTCGTCCCGGCCGGCACGTTCACGCCGCCCGCATCGGGAAGCCCCCGTCGATTGGCGAGCGACGTCGAGGTCGTGGTGACCACGCCCCACGGCATGCACTCCGTCGCCAATGGCTACACCTACGTCTTCAAACGCTGACGACCGGACGGCCACCGCGCGCAGGAGCAACGTGCCACGAGCAACACGGCAAAGGCCACCAGCGAAAAAGCCAACCCCCCGGATGCTCGTGACCTCGCTTCCGCTCCCGCGACAACACCCTGAAGAGCCCACCGCTCCGAGCGTCGCGCTCGGCGAGACGTTGAAGTTGGTGGGCGATACTGGACTCGAACCAGTGACCCCCTGCTTGTAAGTCGGATCCTTGCGTTTCGGTCGCTGTCTCGGTCTAATCCTCGATGTCGTCTTTGGTCCCTATTCATAGGCGTTGCGTGAGAACGCCGGATCGAAGCGACGCGAACCAATTCGACAGGTTCGGTCGGGTTTAGGGGGGAGCTGAGGGGGGAGCGAGATGCCGAAGGCGAAGGTGAGACGGACGCGGACGGGGCATCCCGGAGTGAAGCTTCGGAAGCGGACGTGGTCGAGTGGCGCGGTGAGCTGGTTCGCGCGCTACGAGGATCCGGCGACGGGACGCGAGGTCGACGTGAACCTGACGCGCCTCGGTCTCACGAACGACGAGGCGCGCCGAGAGTGGTTGAAGCAGAAGAGCCGACAGCTCGCCGAGGGGCGGCAAAGGGTCGAGCTCGGACTGATCGTGCCCGGGGAGCGAACGAGTGAAGACCTCGAGGCCGCGGTCGAGGAGTACCTCGAGCACGCACGCGCTCGACTTCGCCCTCGAACGATCGAAGGCTACCGCGCGTCCCTCGAGAAGTTCACGGACTGGGCGAAGCGCGCGGGTGTCCACTCGACCGCAGACCTCAATGTCACTCGCCTCGCCATCTTCCGCCAGCACTTCGTCAGCGCGAAGCGGAAGGTCCCGAAGAAGAAAGGGACACGCGGCACGAAAGTGACGACGCCGGAGTCAAGGAAGCCGGCCTCGATCAATCACGACCTTCGGGCGATCAAGACCTTCTGCGAGCACGTCCGGAGGACCGGCCTCGCGCGCTCGCTCTCGCGGGACGACATCCGCGACTCGCTCCGGCCGATGCCGCAAGGACGCCCGCGGCCCGAGTACCTCCGGCACACTCACCTTCGCCATCTCCTCGAGGCGGCGCTCCGGCACGACGCAGACACGTTCAGGCTGACGCGCGACGAGAAGAGCGGCGAGGGCGAGCAGGGCACGACGCCTCGAAACGAGCCGATCGCGCCCTTCCTCGTCTTCCTCCTCCTCTCGGGAACGCGTCTCGGCGAAGCGCTGAGCCTCCGCTGGCGAGACGTGGACCTCGAGTACGAGGGACCGGGCGGAGATGCCGTCGGTGAGATCGTCTTGACCCCGACGGCCACGAAGACCCATGCCGAGCGCGCGATCGACCTGAGCGTCTCTCCAGCGCTCCGCTCGATGCTCGCGGCCCTCAAGCTCCAGCGCCCAGGCGCCGACTTCGTCTTCGGCGAGGAGGAGCCGTTGAGCGAGAACGCCGTGAAGGCGGCTCAGAAGCGCCTCGTGGGTCGCTACGGCGCGCCGGCCTTCTCGTGGCAGCGCCTTCGCCAAACGACGGGGACATTCCTGACGAACGCCCAGGGGATCTTCGGAGCGTCCTCGGCCTATCGAAGTGCGAAGCAGCTCGGGAACAGCATCGCCATCGCCGAGCGCCACTACCTCGGCCTCGAGCGCGGCATCCCGCCCGAGGCGCGGACCCTCGAAGCCGCGATGAGGATCGAGGACCTCGTCGACAAGGTCGTCGAAGGCGCTCGGACGAGCAAGCAGGGTCGGTCCTCGGCGTGACGGCAAATGAGAGGTTTCTCGGCCGAGCTTCGAGTCCAAGGGGTGACAGGAGACCTGGCTAAATGGCCTGATGATCGCGTGGCGAGAATCCTTGCCTTGCGACGAGGACTGAAAGTATAGACTTGACCGGACGGCTGATGTGTCGAAAGGCGTGTGCGAATACCGCATAGTGAGGACAGGAGCAGTATTGGACATCTACAAATACGTCACTGTCGATACCTGGTTTCGCGTGGTCCAAAGCGGCACCATACGCGCGACTCAGCCCGGGGCATTGAATGACATTCTTGAGTGCCGACCGGCAATCAGGAGCATCGCGGACACTGAGCGTATTAAGGAGCTTGCTCCATCAGAGCAAGCGATTGACGAGATGATCGAGTCCCAATTGGATAAGATCCTCGCCGAACTTCCCCCCGAGGTTGTAAGTCTTTTTCCAGGAGGCCGGAGCTTCTTACGAGACCTGGTCCGGAAGCAAGAATTGACCTCAACTACCCGCGATCTCACAATTTATATTGCTGAGTTGCTGGGTCCTATGGTTGGGCCACTCTTTCACCAGCAGCTGGATGAGAAGCTTGGCGTGTTGTCGTTCGCGGAGACTGGAACCAGTGCATCGATGTGGGATAGGTATTCTGATGGCGGCCGAGGAGTGGTCATGTGTCTAGACCGGGAAGACGAGTTTTTTAACCCGGAGCCTGGTTTTCCAAACAGCCCCAAGAACCTAAAGCCGGTAAAGTACATCCCCGAGAGGGACTCGAAGTACATGCTCGACTTAGATCATGTCGAGACTTTCTTCACAAAGACTGACGACTGGGCTGGTGAACGCGAGGTTCGAATGGTTCGTCAACTTCGTGAGTGTCAAGACACAGGCGTCACGGATGCGGCAGGCAACCGTGTGTTCGTAGTTGACCTCCCTCCAAGCGCTTTGCGAGCCGTCGCTTTCGGGCAACGATGCCCTGATTCACAGCGAGAAAAGATCAGAGAGGCTTTGAGCCAATCGCAGTACGGTCATGCTGCGTTGATGGAAGCGTACCTCGATTCTCATTCCTCATCGATAAGGCTCCGCAGTTGTTAGGTGACGTGTTCTTCCGGCAGCTCCCCTCGCATGAAGACTGCTTAAGCCCCTCCTAAGGCTACTCGGATGGTGTCCCCGCCGGAGTCTCGGCTGAGCTGATAGCGGCGCCCTATGAACGGTGAAGGCATCTCATATGGCTGAACTGAACGCGAAGCAGCTCGGACACAGCATCGCCATCGCCGAGCGCCACTACCTCGGCCTCGAGCGCGGCATCCCGCCCGAGGCGCGAACCCTCGAAGCCGCGATGAGGATCGAGGACCTCGTCGACAAGGTCGTCGAGAGCGCCCGAACGAGCAAGCAGGGGAGGACCTCGGCGTGACGAAGAAGAAGCGATCCGAGGCCGGTCAGAAGCCCGCGAGGTCAGTGTCGAGTGCGGCCGAGCTCGAACCCGTGAAGATGGCGCGAAGCCCTCAGCTTCTCTCCTTCGCAGACGAGCTCGAGGCGGAGCTCGAGGAGCTGATAAAGGCGACAAAGGCGAAGGCCAAGAACGACAAGAAGCAGTGGAAGTACCCGGCTCGCGAGGTGATCGCGATCTGGAAGAGCGCCGGCGCCTCGCTCCGATCATTCGCGAGTCCTCGCTCGAAGAAGGACTCTCGGCCGCGAACTCTGAACGGTAGGGGGCTGCCGACGACGAAGACGCGCCCAGAGGAGCGACTGCCTCGACTGATCGAATGGTGCCGAAAGCCCCACCCGGTCGACCTCTTCCCGAGGACGACCGCCGGCAACGCCTGGGAGGCCGCGGACGAGCAAATCCAGCGCGTCCGTCAGAAAGAGCGAGAGGTGATGACTCAGCCGCTCCTGGTCCTCGCCTGGGAGCTCGAGGCGCTTCGAGACCACTTCCGAGCCGAGGAGAAGCGCACCGGAAAGTACCCGACCGAAGCGGCCGACCGCGCCGTCGAGCTCGCGCTCGAGTACGCCAGCGACATCGCCGAAACGAGCGCTCCGTTGATCGAGGAGCCCCTCCCGACCGCGCCTGACTCGCCTCGGAGCCGGATTGGCAAGCTCATCCTCTGGTGCAAAGCCGAGTGCCGAAACGGGCTCCTCGGTAGTGGTCAGGTGGACCTCCGAGAGCTCCTCCGCTCACTAGAGGCTCTTTGCGAGATTCGCGGAGAGTCTCCGAAGCTCCTCGATGCGATCAGTGAAGCAATTGAGATCGAGTATGGAAAAGCAGCAATCGAGAGCGCGGAGCGGATTCACCGTAGGCTGGTTTCATATTGGCTGAGCATGCCGAGCCTGAAGGCCCGCGTGGATGCTTGCTTGGTTCGGTCGCGTGAGAGCCGCCACAAGAAGCACGGAATCTGGCGGGTGCATGATCTCGCGAGATTCCGAATGCTACTCTATGAGATCTGTGAGGAGAGGGGGTGGGTTGACAAATAGAGAGGCGAGAGATTTGGCGAGAATAGAGGTGTTGCATGAACAGCGGTGGCTTCCTTCAAGTGTTGACAGCGAATCAAATCGCTCTGCTTCAGAAGATCAGCCGGTCCTTTCAGATGCTCCCACCTAACGAGAGCCGAGAGTTCATGACCGTCGAATCTAAAGACGGTGATGGAGCGGTTTCAGCGGTTGCTCTGTTTCCGAGACCCGTTGGGCAGTTTGAGATCGTGGCCTCAGATCTTCGAACGCTGATCAATGAAGGGCTCCTTTCAGGTGAACCGGGGGTTTGTGGTTTGAAGGGCGTTCAGCTGACCGGGCGCGGCCAGGTGGCTGTGAAGGAGGCCGTCGGGATAGATCCCTGTATTCAGATTGAGAGGCACTTCTCGGGGCTGTTAGGGCAATTGCCCGAGGACTACAGTGGGGCTTGGAGGCGACTGCAGGCCGCATCTATCGCGTTGGCATCGGCGACGTCAGAAGAAGACTATTCGTCAGTAGGGCATCATTGCCGAGAGGCGGTCCAAGACTTTGCAAGAGTGTTTGCTCAGGGCGTAAGTTCTGCAGAGGAGATGCCCGCCGAGAAAACCCTCAACAAGGTGGCAACAAAGCTTCGCTCGTTGGAATCGTCAACTACAAACAAAGAGCTGAGCAAGGCAATCGAGAAGCTTTGGGTGGCGACAAATAGCCTGATTCAAAAAGTAGAGCATCGCTCTCAGCGCGCCAAGGAGCCGCTGAGACTTGCTGACGCGAGACGTTGCGTCTTTCTGACGGCCTTCTTGTTCGATCAGCTAGCTGAATTAACTCAATCCGATAGACAAGGAGATCGTTGAGCAGCCGCTAGAGCTAGCCCGGATATCTCACCAGTTCCGGCCGAGGGTGGCCTGACGGACTCCGGGGCTCGAGGTTGGCGCTTGCCGAAGTCGTCTAGCGGGCTTGATGCGCCGATGAGGGGGCAAGGTAGCGAGAAGTGTGAAGTGAAGTTCA
>JAVJTD010000241.1:0-1530 GCA_040219065.1 Planctomycetota bacterium | reverse complement strand
GGTGCTCGAGGCACTGCGAGGCGGATTCTCGGTGTTTCCGCTCGTGCACCAGCTTCGAGGCGAAGAGCGTGAAGAGTGGCGTCAGGCCAGGTTGGAGCTCGGCATTGGCACAGTTGCGATCGGCGTCGAGATGAGCCCGCACGGCCTGAGCATCGGCAGCCGCCGACGCGATGTGGATCGACCGCCGAGGAATGTCTGGGTTCTCGGCGAGGATCTTCTCGGCTTCTCGAGTCTCTCCGCGAAGCGCGGCCTGGAAGAACTGGAGAACGGGCTCAGTCATCTTCGGGCACTCCCTGTCATCGTCAGCGACTCCGGCAGGCAGACTCTACAGGAATCACCCGACCCGAGCATCAACGAGCCAGACAGCGGTTGCCCGGAGTTGAAGCACGCCACCATTCGGACCGCCGGCTTCAGCCGGTCTCGGTGTCCTCGATCCGACCGTCTTGGAATAGACCCAGACCTCAGATCCGGATCTCTGTGGCGCAGTGCTGCCAGGTGCAAGCGTACCGATGGCTTCATCGCTTCTAGAGCACACTCGATCATCGTCCGGATCGACTTCGAGAGTCCCAAGCTTCTCTTTCGCGGTCGTGCCCCAAACGCGCGGCGATTCGAGCGACATGAGCCGCGATGTTCCGCGTGAGCTCTGCCTGCTCGCCGAGCGCCCGGACGTGAAAGGACCAGCACCGCTCACCGGCGACGAATGCATCGTTCCAATCGCCCGTCTCCTCGAGGAGCGAGAGCTCCTGTCGCAATGCGTCGAGGAAGTAGGGTGAGCTCTCACCCAAGGCCGCGGCGTAGAGACGCGCGGCTTCCTGAAAGCAGGCTCGGGCCGCGGTGGCCTGGCCCAGAGCCTGGCGAGCGTTCCCGAGGAGCATCAACGTGTCGGCGACCGCGTCGTGCTCTGAGCCGAGGGCGGTCCGGCGCCGGTCGAGCACGGCGGTGGCGAGAGCTTCGGCCTCTTCGGCGCGTCCGAGCTTCAGCCAGCAGCGCGCCAGGTTGTGCTCGGCGGTCGCGGTCTCGGGATGCCCTTTCCCGTGAGCGCTTCGGAAGACCTCTGCGGCGTGCTGATAGTGCTCGGCGGCGGCGCCGGGCTCGCCCAGGTCTTCGAGGAGTCGGCCGAAGTTGTTGCGACTCTGGGCGAAGCGCGGGTGCTCAGGACCCAGGAGCCGATGATGGACATCGAGGATGTGCTCGTAGAGTGGTCGTGCCTCCGCGAGCTTGCCCAGGCGTCGTAACACGACGGCGAGGTTCAGCTCCCGGTCCGCGACGGCGAGGCTGTCCAAACCGAAGATCTGCTTCGACAGGTCGACCGCATCGGTCAGGGATTGCTCGGCGGACTCGAGCTGACCGAGCTGAGCTTCGATGGCGCCGAGGTTGTTGAGTCGGCGGGCGAACTGCTCATGGCGTCGGCCGGAGCGATGGAGCTGGAGGTCGAGAGCCATGCGCGCGGCGGCGAGCGCCGCTTCGTAGTTCCCCGTCTGCAGCTCGAGCTGGCCGAGCGCATCGTAGGCGGCGATCAGAACGGAAGAG
>JAVJTD010000235.1:0-6375 GCA_040219065.1 Planctomycetota bacterium | reverse complement strand
CGTGGAGCGGATCCTGCAGGAGTATGACCACATCACCCGGGAGGACATTCAGGCATGCCTGGCCTACGCGGGCGATGTGCTGAAGTCCGAGCGCGTCTACCTGCTGCCGAGCCCGTGAGAGAGAGCCGATGCATTTCGCGTTGAACGAGAACATGCCCGGGACGGTTGTCCGCTCCTTGCGCGAGGCGGGACACGATGTCTTGTCGGTCAAGGAAGCCATGCGCGGCGCCGATGACTCGACGGTCCTGGCACAGGCGCAGGCCGAGACCCGCATCGTCGTCACGCAGGACAAGGACTTCGGCGAGCTGGCCTTCCGCCACGGTCTGCCCGCTGCGTCCGAGATCGTCCTCTTTCGCCTGTCGGGGTGCGATCCCGACGCCGACGCCCGGCGCATGCTCGATGTCCTTACGAGCCGCGATGATTGGGCCGGGCACTTCGCGGTGGCATCGGATGACCGTGTTCGCATCCGGCCGCTCGCCGGGTTGCCTCCGACGAAGGAGTCATGATGGCACTCAAGCCCAAGGCCTCTCGAGAGACCAAGGAGTGAAGAACACCAAGAGCTCATCCGCTTGGTCGAGGAACTCGAGTCGGGTTGGCTCCCTGGCTTCAGCCGACCCCCCAGCCTACGCTCTGGACGCGGCTCTCAGTGATCCGGCCTGGAGGTGTCCCGGGCGTCCGAGATCAGGTGGCTGACGATCTGCCACTCGTCGCCGTGGCGCTCCAGGACGCGCAGGTGGGAAGTCCGGCGCGTCGGCAGCGATTCGCCCGCGCTGTTCAATTGGCCGCTGCGCTCGTTTCGGGACCACACGATCGCGACGTCGGGCTTCGAGAACCGGACTTCATGCACTGGATCACTCGTCTCGCCGGCCATGACGAAGTCCATCCCGAAGACCTCGGTCAGGTAGGCCTCGATCTCGGGCTGCCCCGTGGAGCGGAACCCGAACGCGTTGATGAGCTCCGCGTCCTCGGAGTAGGCCGCCGTCGCCAGGACGGGGTCCTTGACCTTCCAGGCGGTCGCCCAATCGGTGAGCACACGATCGATCTTCGCGCGATCGGCTTCGGGATCGGATTGCGGCGTGGAGCATGCAGCCACGAGGACGAGGCCGAGGATCCAGTGGCGACGCATGGATGGTCTCCCGATCGGCCAAATTGGAACGCGGGCTGGAAGCCCGCGCTCCGTCACTCCGTCTCCACCGGCTTCAGCCGGGTCCGATGCGGGCTGGAGCCCGCGCTCCTTCAGCGGAGGCGGGCTCCCTTGGAGCATCAGCGGACGGCGTCGACGATCTTCGCTTCGAGGTTCTCGAACTTGCCGAGGTGCTCGACGCGCTCCTTCTTGAAGCGGTCGACGAACGCTTGGTACTCGTCGAGGCGGCCCTGCTTCTCGTAGAGCTCCTTGGGACGGAGGAGACCTTCGTCCGCGCTCTCGATGCCCGGCACCTTGGCGGCGATCTCGTAACCGAAGTCCGGATCCCTGGTCCACTCGATCGTGCCTTCGGCGATGCCCTTCACGACCGCGCTCGAGTGCGGGATCTTCACCTTCATGCTGCGGTCGTCGCTGTCCGGGCCGCCGACCCGGCCGGTGTTCATCACGTAGACCTCGAGCGGGTTCTTACCCATCAGCTCGAGGAACCGGTTGCCCTGGAAGCCGTGCAGCAGCGGGAAGAACGGATTCGTGCCCGGCACGCGCAGGTTCTTGCCGGCCTCTTCGGCGCCACCGGCCGAGGTGCCCTTCGTCTCGCCCAGCATGAAGAAGGCGGCAGCCTGTTCGGCATTGAGCTTGGCGACGGCCGGCACGATGTTCTCGTTGCGATTGAGGATCAAGAGGAAGTCGGCGCGATCGAGCTCACGTGCATCACCGGCGCCCTCGACCTTGCTCATGCCGAAGACCGCGCGACCATTCTGCGTGTACGAGGTATCGAAGAAGTCGATCTTCTCGCCGTCCTGCGACACGTTCTCGAGGTAGGAGCCCTTGCTCGTGACCGCCTTGTAGATCGTCGGCTCGTACTTGGGATCGAGGCCGAAGGTCTTGGCGAAGCAGCCGTCTTCGGTGGCGACGACCTTGCCATCGGGCATCCAGGCGACGAAGTCGTCCTGAACCGGTTGCGAGCCGTTCTGGGTCGTGAAGGTCGTCGTGGTCTTGCCCGTCCCCGAGAGACCGACGATCAGGCCGACACGCCTCTCATCACCGACCGGGATCACCTTGCAGCCGGCGTGGAGGGCGAGGCCACCGAGCTCGTAGACGAGCTGGTTCCACATCCGAAGGCCGCCCTTCTTGGACTCACCGAAGTAGTCCGAGTTGAAGACGCGCGTCGTGTACCCCTCGAGGTCGACCGCGATGAGACGGTCGTTCGGATAGCCCTCCATCTTCAGGTTCGGCGTGTAGATGACCTGGAGCTTGGGCTCGAAGCTCTCGAGCTCCTCGGGAGTCGCATCGAAGTAGAGCGTCTTCTGCATCGCCGCGATGTTGGCGTTGCTCGCCTCGATGATCAGGCGCGCCGGCACCCGGTACTTCGGGTCGTTGCCGATGAAGCCCTCGATCACGATCATGTCGCGGCCGCGGATGTACTCATTCTGCAGACCGGTGACTCGCTCGAGCTCCTCGCGCGTGATCGTCTGGTCCGAGTGGTTCTCGGGATGGTCCGTGACGATGTAGGTACTCGCCTTGCTCCGCGCCACGACCTGCGTCTGGACGTTGTAGTTCCCGAACTCCGTCCAGCGGGCGTTGGGCATCTTCCCGATCAGCGTGCCGAGCTCCTCGAAGCTCGGGTTCCAGATCACCGATTTCGGCTCCACGGGAAGGACCTTCTTCACGGTGGGCATCAGACTCTCCTCATCGTGTACGGAAACCAATGCTCCAGGCGGTCGACGATGCCATGGATGGAATGAAACGGGGGACTCGGGGCTCAGGGAAGGGTGATCTGCCCTGTTGCGACCACTGGGCTCATGACAATCTTGCTTGGGATGTGAGACCGAGAAGTCAGCGGGCTCCGGGCAGGCTTCCCAGATGAGGCCGCTGCGCTCTGCCTGGCGGCAGGACGCCGCGAGGAAGCGCATATGTAACTACAAGCTCGGCCCTTAAAGCAAGAGTGTTCCTGACGCCTTCCGACCTCTGCTCGGGAGCTCCCGGGGCGCGTTTCCCGGGGCCGAAGTGCCTCTCCCGAGGCTTTCGAGTCACTCCTCGCGAGCGGCGATCCCCACCGCCGCGCGAATCGACTCCAGCGCCGGTTCTCGCTCCTCGAATCCCTCGCCGGTATGCTGGGCGCCGATCTGCGGGCCCGAAACGGCCGGGCCCCCTCGATGTCGACCGCACCTCCATGGACGAGCGATGAGTCACCCACCCCTTCGTGTCGGCCTCGTCGGAGCCCGATTCGCAGCCAATCTTCACCTGCATGCCTACCGGCGAGTGTATGGCGTCCCTGTCGAGATCGTCGGCGTGACGTCGCGCTCCGCCGAGAGCCGTGAGCGGTTCGCCTCCGAGAACGGCCTGCGCGCTTTCGACTCGCTCGAGTCCCTGATCGAGGCGGTGGACGTCCTCGACGTTTGCGCTCCGCCCGACACTCACGTCCCTTGCGCCGTGGCCGCGCTCGAGGCCGATAAGCACGTGATCATCGAGAAGCCATTGACCGGTGCCTTCGGCTCGGGCGAGGGCTTCGATGGCTGGAAGGCCGCCAAGGAGCCGCTGCTCGAGGAGGCGATGGAGGGCTGTCGCCGATTGGTCGAGGCCGAAGCCAAGAGCCGCGGCACCGTCGGCTATGCCGAGAACTGGGTCTACGCGCCCGCGATCCAGAAGGAAGCCGAAGTCCTTCGCAAGAGCGGCGGACACATCCTCTGGCTCCACGGCTGCGAGGCGCATTCGGGATCGCACTCCCCCACTTACGGCATCTGGGCGCGCTCGGGTGGTGGCTCGATCGTCGGCAAGGGCTGTCATCCCTTGACCGCTGCCTTGTACCTCAAGCGCGTCGAAGGCCTCGCCCGTGACGGCCGCGCGATCCGACCCCAGACCGTCAGCGCCCGTGCGCATCGGATCACGGCGCTCGACTCGTTCCGCGACCTCGGCCATCTGCGCAAAGACTACGACGACGTCGAGGACATGGGATCCTTGCACGTCACGTTCGACGACGGCACCGTCGCCGACATCTTCTCGAACGAGCTGACGCTCGGCGGCGTGCACAACTGGCTCTCGGTCTTCGCCGACAACCATCGTGCCCACTGCCACCTGAATCCAAACGACTCCCTCGAGATGTACAACCCCAAGGAGGAGTACCTCGAGGATGTCTACGTCGTCGAGAAGATCGGCACCAAGCAAGGTTGGTCGCGGCCGTCCCCGGACGAAGACTGGTTCCACGGCTTCCCGCACGAGATCCGTGGCTTCCTGACGGCGTTCCAAAATGGCGAGACGCCCGAGAGCGACCTGCCGTTGGGAGTGGATACGGTGGCGGTGATGTACGCCGGCTACGTCAGCATCGAGCGCCGCGGCCAGGAGGTCGATGTGCCGAACTTGGTGTAAGGACCGGAGTGCCCAAGTCGAGCTCGCCCGTGACCCAATCAATCAATGAGCGCCTTACACGAGCGAGCTTGGGCGGGGGCTCAGCGCGCACGACTTCATCGTGCCACGGAGCTTCGGACTCGAGGAGCCGGTCCGTTCCGAGGCGCTGGGGTGGAGGACACGGAGACCGGCTGAAGCCGGCGCTCCGAACGCGGCGCTCCGAATGCGGCGCGCCGAATGCGGCGGTTCGAAGAGCCTTGCAGGATTCCCGTGCCTACATCTTCTCCAGGCGCTCGACGAGAGGCCTCAGACCTTTGACGAGCTGGTGCTTCGCGGTGAGCCGCGCTTCGATGGCTTCGAAGACCGAGCGGTAGTACCACTGCTGATCCTTCTTCGGCGCGTTCATGTGGTCGAAGATGGCAGGGGCCTCACCGAGCAATGAGCGCAGGTTGTGCGTCTTGTCCGCGGCGGAGATGGCGACGGACTCGGGCTCGGCGTGGGCAATGTGGCCGATGTACTGCTTCTTCCGGTCGTGCCACGGCGCATCGGGCTCGTCGTAGGTGACGGACTGAACGAGGTGCGCGACACGCTCACCGAAGGTCCGGGCCAGATCGTCGAAGTCGGTCGCGGTGTCCTCGAGGGTGTCGTGGAGGATCCCTGCGACGACCGTGTCCTCGTCGTAGCCCGCTTGCTGCAGCGTCATGCCGACGGCCGCGCAGTGAATGAAGTAGGGCAGACGCTTTGAGGGGTTCTTGCGAAACTGCCCTTCATGGGCGAGGGCGGCGAACTCGAGCGCTTCGTAGATGCGATCCATCAGTGTCCATCGGGGTACAGGAGTGGTGAGGCTCGGCGGTCACATCCTAGCCCGTTCGTGCTCCTCGGCAACGGAAGTCTCGCTTCTCGCTCGCCAGCGAGCCCGCATCCACCGGCGTCTTTCCCGAATATGCCCCTTCAGTAGCGCCAAGGAGTAGAGCGTGCCGCGCCAGACGACGCCGCCGCGGCGCAGCGTCAGGACCATCGAGCGGATCACCGCGAACCAGACCAAGCCCAAGCCGAGCGGCAACGTCAACGCGAAGACCGGCGGGATGCGCGTCGAGCGCTCGATCATCCGGAACCAGCCGAAGCAGGCGAGCAGCCCGACCAGTGAGATCGCGCGCACGATCCAGTCGCCGAACGCCAGCCCGGCGAGCGGGGCGACGCAGAGGACCCACGCGCAGAGCAAGCCCAGGAACGGGCCGAGGGGATTGAAGTCCATCGCGGCGAAGGCGTTCTTCTCGATGCCACGCAGCATGCCCCAGACGCCCTCTTGCCAGCGGACAGCGATGCAGTCGCGGCCAGCCGCGAAGCGCTGCCGGTAGCCAGACCACTTCAGGGCCTGCCCTAGCCGGAGGTCGTCGTCGACGCTGAGGCGAATCGGCTCGAAGCCGCCGATCTCGAGGAAGGCCGATCGCCGAACGAGATTGCCAGCACCGATGCCCAAGAATGCGCGGGAGCGCGGGTTCGCCAGCCGCCAGGGCTCACGGCCGAGGATCAGGAGCATGCCGAAGAGCGCGAGGAACATCCGCTCACCGGCGCTTCGCGTCTCCGGCGCAGGATCGTCGGGACCGACGACGACGTGATCGGCACTCTCGCGATCCGCAAAGGCGATCAATCGGCGCAGCGCACTCGGGTCGAAGCGCACGTCGGCGTCGGTGAACAAGAGCCAGTCCGATCGGGCCCGCCCGGCTCCCTGGTGGAGCGCGTTCGTCTTGCCGAGCCAGCCATCGGGCAGCGCGTCGATCGCGACGACCTCGAGGCGGTCATCGGATTCGGCCAAGTCGCGAAGGCGCTCGCGCGTGCCGTCCGTCGACCGGTCGTCGACGGCGATGACGCGTAGCCCCTCGTAGTCC
>JAVJTD010000361.1:0-23813 GCA_040219065.1 Planctomycetota bacterium | reverse complement strand
TCCCTGACCAAAAAACCGCTCCCAAGCGGCTTTCCCGCGATCCAGCTTGCCCGACGAAGCTGGCCCTGGCCTCAAGTGAGCCCCCGTCACCGAGGCGCCAAGCCCTTCCGCGAACGTCCACACGACTTTGACGGGTCCGTGCCCGAGGCCACGTGGGCGTGGAGGCATGCGGCCAGTTCTGGTAAAAGACCCGATTCTGTGGAACCCGACCGTGCCCGATCTCGAGGACGCCATGATTCAGCCGAAATCGCCGCCCATCATCTACCCCTGGACCGCCGTGGCTCCGGCCCTGGCCACCCCCTCCTGCCTGCCGATCATCCGGGCTTTCGCCGGGGCGACCGGTGTGCCCATCGAGACTCGGGACATCTCGCTCGCGGGCCGCATCCTGGCCGTCTTTCCGGATCACCTCACCGCCGAGCAACGCGTCCCGGACGGGCTGGGCGAGCTGGGCAAGCTCGTGAAGACTCCCGAGGCCAACGTCATCAAGCTGCCCAACATCAGCGCCTCGATCCCGCAGATGCGGGCAGCCATCCAAGAGCTCCAGACGAAGGGCTTCGGCCTGCCCGACTACCCGTCCGAGCCGAAGACCGATGCCGAGCGCGAGATCCAGGCCCGGTACGACAAGGTCAAAGGAAGCGCCGTCAATCCCGTGCTCCGCGAAGGCAACTCGGACCGTCGCGCTCCCAAGGCCGTCAAGGAGTACGCGAGGAAGAACCCGCATCGGATGGGTGCTTGGTCCAAGAGCTCGAAGACCCATGTCGCGACGATGAGCGCCGGGGACTTCCGTCACAACGAAAAGTCGGTGACCGTCGACGCTGCCACGACCGTTCGCATCGAGCACGTGGGCGAGGATGGCGAGACGCGGGTGCTCAAGGACGGGATCGCGCTGCAGGCCGGGGAGGTGATGGACGCGACTTGCATGAGCCGAAAGGCTCTCGTCGACTTCCTCACGAAGCAGGTCACCGATGCCAAGGAGAAGGGCATCCTGTTCTCCCTGCACATGAAGGCCACGATGATGAAGGTCTCCGACCCGATCATCTTCGGCCACGCCGTGCGCGTCTTCTTCGCCAATGTCTTCGAGAAGCACCGTGCCAAGCTCGGGGAGCTGGGCGTGAACGTGAACAACGGTCTGGGCGATCTGCTCTCCAAGATCGCCGTTCTCCCGAGCGATGAGCGTCAGGCGATCGAGGCGGACATCGAGCGGGCCTACGCCGAGGGTCCCGGGATCGCCATGGTCAACTCGGACAAGGGCATCACCAACCTGCACGTGCCGAGCGACGTCATCATCGACGCCTCCATGCCGCCGATGATCCGCGATTCGGGCAAGATGTGGAACAAGGACGGTGAGCTCGAAGACTGCAAAGCCGTCATTCCCGACAGCAGCTATGCCGGCGTCTATGAGGCCGTCATCGACGACTGCCAGAAGCACGGCGCCTACGACCCTTCGACCATGGGCAGCGTCCCGAACGTCGGGCTGATGGCGCAGAAGGCCGAGGAGTACGGCTCTCACGACAAGACATTCGAGATCGAGTCCGCGGGCACGATGCGGATCGTCGATGCGTCGGGCCGGACTCTGCTCGAGCACGCGGTCGAGGCGGGCGACATCTGGCGTGCCTGCCAGGTCAAGGACGCGGCCGTGCGCGACTGGGTCAAGCTGGCGGTGACACGAGCCCGCGCCACGGGAGCGCCCGCCGTCTTCTGGCTCGACGCCGACCGCGCGCACGACGCCCAGCTCATCGCCAAGGTCGAGACCACCCTCGGTGAGCACGACACGAAAGGCCTCGAGATCAAGATCCTTTCGCCCATCGAGGCGACCCGCTTCTCGCTCGAGCGGATCCGCAAGGGCCAAGATACGATCTCGGTGACGGGCAATGTGCTGCGCGACTACCTCACCGACCTCTTCCCCATCCTCGAGATCGGCACGAGCGCGAAGATGCTCTCGATCGTCCCTTTGATGAATGGCGGCGGACTCTTCGAGACCGGAGCCGGTGGCTCGGCCCCGAAGCACGTCCAGCAGTTCGTCGAAGAAGGCCACCTCCGATGGGACTCGCTCGGTGAGTTCATGGCGCTCGCGGCTTCCCTGGACCATCTCGGCGAGCGCTTCGACAACGCGGCAGCGCGCCTCCTGGGTGAGACCCTCGACCAAGCGACGGCCCAGCTCCTGCTCAACAACAAGGCGCCCTCGCGGAAGGTCCACGAGCTCGACAATCGCGGCAGCCACTTCTACCTCGCCCTCTATTGGGCCCAGGCCCTCGCCGCGCAGACTCAGGACACAGAGCTCGCCAGCCGGTTCGCGCCCATCGCCCAAGCCCTCGCCGACAACGAGCAGACGATCCTCGCCGAGCTGGATGCCGCCCAGGGCAGCCCGCAAGACATCGGCGGCTACTACCGACCCGACTCCCAGAAGACCGACGACGCCATGCGCCCCTCGAAGACCTTGAACGGGATCATCGAGTCGATCTGATCGGGTCCTGTCGAGCCCACGGGCGAGGCGCGCCCGATATTCATTTGCTCGGTTTGAGCATTTGAGAATCGCATCACGCCTCGAGGGGTCTCCGGGTGGACACTGACCCGGCGGTGAATCATTATGCGGGAGCGACGATCGAGGAATCGGTTCTCGGCGCCGCTCTCGTATCCCGCGTCAGGCTGCCCGATGCTCCGTGTACTGCGACTGCCCTGGTGGCTCGGCCCATGGCTGCTGAGCCTGAGCTCGTTCTCGATCGAAGACTCGCCCCTCTCCGACCGGGACCTGGTGTTGAGCCGATATCGAGCCGTGCTCCTCGCGAAGCCGCCCGCCGAGAGTGACGCGCAGCTCGCCGAGCACATCGACTCGATGTTGCCTTCCGGACGGTGGCCCGACATCGACTACTCGGATCGCTCTCGGGCCGGTTGGCGCCCTCTCATCCACCTGCACCGTGCGAAGAGCATCGCTCTTCGCTACTCGAGCCCCGACTCGTTGCTCTACGCCAGCCCGCGCGCATTGGAGGTCGTCCAACGGGCGGTCGATGTCTGGATCGAGCGGCGATTCACGTCGCCCAATTGGTGGTACAACGAGATTGGCACCCCGCGAGCCATGCGCGACCTCTTGGTCGTCTCAGGAGAGGATCTCGGAGAGCAGCGGCGTCTCCGAGCGACCGAGATCCTCGAGCAAACACGCGACGGAGGCACCGCGGCCAATCTCCTCTGGAAGGCGGAGATCCAGTTCCACGCGGCTTGCCTGACCGGAGACGACGAGGCCGCGGGCCGAGCCGCCAGCCGCATCTGGCGAGAGATACGGGTCGGTGCGAAAGAGGGGATCCAATCCGACTGGAGCTTCTTTCAACACGCCGCACGCCTGCAGGCCTTCTCTTACGGCAAGGCGTTCCTCGAGATCGCGATCGAGCTCGGGTGGCAAGCTCGTGGCACCTCTTGGGAGATGCCCGCCGACAAGAGAAGCCTCCTCTCGAGCTTCCTCCTCGAAGGCTCTCAGTGGATGTCCCGGGGTATCTCGACCGTACCGAGCACGATGGATCGGCAGTTCAGCCGCAAGGATCGACTCGTGTGGGCGGACCTTCGTCAGCTTCTCGAGTACTGGCGCGATGTGGACGAGCAGCAGCGAGAGGCGATCGGGGTCTTCTTGGCGCGGCAGCGCGGCGAAGCCCCGCCGCTGGTCGGACACCGTCACTTCGAAGTCGCCGACCTCACGGTCCATCACCGGCCCTTCGCCACCGTCTTCCTCAAGACGCTCTCGGATCGGACGCTGCCCACGGAGACGACCAATCGCGAGAACCTTCGGGGCAAGCCCTTCCTCGCCTGCGGTGATCACTACATCCTGCGTGACGGCAAAGAGCCCGAGGGACTCCAGCCCACGCTCGTCTGGCATCGACTGCCCGGTCTCACCATCGCCGACCCCGCCTCGGAGCCCATTCGCCGCTCCTTCGTCGGCGGACTGAGCGACGGAGCTTCCGGTCTCACGACCATGGACACCGCGCGTCGACTCTCGCAGGGGGAAGAGGTGTCCTGCCAGAAGTCGTGGTTCTTCCACGGCGATGTCATGGTCTGCCTGATCAATGAGCTGAAGACGCCCTCCGGATCCGCTCCGCTCGCGACCGCGCTCGAGCAGTGTCGCTCGAGAGAGGCGCCCCTGCTCGGCCTTCCGTCGGGTCGCTCCTCGAGGCTCGAGGGTGAGGACCCTTTCGAGGGCCCAGTCGATTGGGTCCTCCACGCCGGCATCGGATACCTGCCGCTCTCCGGCGCGCCCCTCCGAGTGTCGGCTAGCTACCAAGAAGGCACCTGGGCTTCCATCAACAGCCGATACAGCGAAGAGACGGAGCTGATCCGGGAGCCGGTCTTGCGAGTCTCGATGCGTCACGTCGACGGGCTGCCTTCGGGATTCGCATTGCTGCTCGACGTCGATGAAGCCGCGCTTCGAGCGCTGACGACACGGCCTCGCTTCCGGGTACTCCGCAACGACGATCACTGTCAGGCCGTCCACTTCGCAAATGGCCTCGTGATGGCCGCGTTCCTCTCTGCGAGCGAGCTCCGGATTCCGGGAGAGGAGCCGATTCGTCTGTCGGTGGACCGGCCCTGTCTCGCGCTCCTCTCGGCGGACTCGTTGCACCTGGTGGATCCGACCCAGGCCGGTAGTCCGATCTCGATAGGGTGGGGCGAGGCAGAGCTCGAGCGCACACTCCCCGAAGGCGGCGTCGGTATCGAGATCCAGCGACCGAAGTGACGAGCGGCTTCCAGTCCGGACTTCGCCGACCTCAGAAGCCGGCGCCCGTCACCTTCAATCGAAGGCGCATCACGTGGACGCCCGTCACGTAAAGGGTCTGGCCATCGTCACCGAAGACGCAGTTCGATGTGCGCGCCTTGCCGAGCAATGTGCCGAGCAGCGTTCCGTCCGGCGAGATCACGAGCACACCGTTGCGGGGACCCGCGACGTAGAGATTGCCTTGGCGGTCGACGGTCATGCCATCGCCCCATGACGGATAGAAGTCGCGGCCATGGGTGAGGCCACCGTCTTCGTCCACATCGTACGCACGAATCACGGGCTGGCTCCGATCCGAGCTCGCGACGTAGAGCACCGACTCGTCCGGTGAGAAGACGATGCCGTTCGGACGGGCGAGATCCGCGATCAGGAGAGTGACGACGTCGTCTCCTGCGGACCACCGGTAGACGCCTTGCCACTCGAGCTCCTTCGAGGGATCTTCGGGACCCTGCTCCAGCCCGTACGGCGGATCGGTGAAGTAGACATCGCCATTGCGGCGCACCGCGAGGTCATTGGGTGAATTGAAGCGCTTGTCCTGGAACCTCGCCGCCAAGGTCTCGAACCGGGGCTCGGGCGATTCGACCGGTGACGCGAGCCGCGCAATGCGGCGGTCGCCGTGCTGTGCGAGAACGAGCTGGCCCTTCGGATTCATCGCCAGCCCGTTCGAGCCCTTCTCACCGCCACGTGGCGAGGCTCCCGTGTATCCCGAGGGACGGAGCCAGAGAGTGGGCGCGGGATCACCAGGCGACCATCGATAAATCGAGTTCGTCGGAATCTCGGAGTAGAGCACCGACCCGAGCTCCGGCACCCAAACCGGTCCTTCGGTCCAGGTACCCTTCGCCCCCTCGGCGATCAGCTCGAATGAAGCCCCGTCGGACACGATCGCATCGAGCCGAGGATCGGTGCGCTCGACGGAGCCGATGCGGGGTAGGTCGACGGGCGGCTCCGCCGAGTCTCGCACGGCTTCAGTTCGGCAAGACGCGATCAGAGGGACTAGCGAGATGACGAACAGAAGGCATGGAGCACAGCGAGGCGTCATCGGATCCTCCAGGACGATCGATCGAAAGGGACCGTGTCCCGCCATCGAGACCCGGTCCTCCAATCGTCACTCTACCCGATGAGGCGCCTCACCAACGTCGCATGCGCTCGAGGGCCTCTTGGGCTTCGAGACGGACGATCAGGTTGTCGTCGTTCTCGATGATCGACTCGAGGTAGGCGATGGCGTGATCACCACCGATGCGCCGAATGTTGCGGATCGAGTTGACCCGCTCGAGCGGATCCGGGTGGGTGAAGCCCTGGGCGAGGTGATCCACGGCCGACCGAACGCCTTCGCTCTCACCGAGCCGGCGCAATGTCCGAGCGGACTCCACGATCAGATCGGGATCGTTACTGCGCGTATACTCGAGGATCTTAGGAACCGCGTTCCAGTACTCGGTGGAGCGCAGTGCCTGCAGCGCTTCGCGGACCACGCCCTGATTCTGGTCCGACAGCATCCGGGTGAGGATCGGTCCGGCCTGATCGTCCGGCATTCGGCGCAGCGCCTGGGCGACCTCCTCGCGAACACGGGGGCTGCCGTCGGTCGTCATTTGATCGAGGTAGCCGATCAGCTCGGGATTCCTCATCTCGCTGATCGCTTCGATCGCTTCCTCTCGGACCTGATCGTTGACGTCGTTGAGGCTCTGCAGAATGAGGTTCAACGCCTCCTCGTTTCCACGCCGAGCGAAGTCCGAAAGCTCTTCGACCGCGTCCTCTTTCGCCTCGCCCTCGAGCGATGCGAACTCGCCCACGATCTCATCGAGATCGCGTCCCCGCCCGCGTCGCCGGCTGGATCGCTCACTCTCTTCGGGCTCGGCTTCCTCTCCGGCGCGCTCTTCAGACGCCGCCTCGACGATCGGGCGAGGCTGCTCAGCCATCACCGGCTGAAGCCTGGGCAAGTCTGGCTCGGGCGCATCGACTTCTCGAGAGCGTAGCTCGCGCTCGAGGATGTCCATCTTCTGAGAAAGCTCGGAGAGCTGGCCCTCCAGGCGTGCCCGCGCCCGAGAGGCAGAGCTCCCTTCGTCGATCACCCAGAACAAGGCGGCAGCGGCGAGGGTCGTACTGAATATCCCTAGTGCGATGCCCAGTGTCTTCATCACGGCAGGCTCCCTTTGGTCGAGACGGGCGGACCCAGCGCCTTGACCCTGGAGGCCTATCCCGGAGTTGTCAAGGAAAGTCGATCTTCGATTCCCCTCGAAGAGAGCCCGGAGCCGGCCCGAAGACCAAGGCACTCGAGCCCCCTGGCCGGGCCGAAAACGCAATCAAGCGTTGCGCGATTGGGAGACGCACGGCAGCTCGCTCACTCGCGCTTCAACACCACCAAGGTCGGCGGACGGGAGTCCGGCGAGAGCCAGACGCGAACGGTCTGTTTGCGAAAGCCTTCGCATTCGAACTTCAGAGTCACCGGACCGGGAGGGCCGCTGAGGAAGAGGCCATCTCGCGGCACCGTTTCGAGGACGTCGTCCCAGGGCCCTATGGACCTCGCCGGGCCGATCGTCGTGATCTTCACATCGTCCAAGACGCGGCCCTGCTCGTCTCGCACCAGCACCATCGCCCGGGAGACGGGATGGAGTGGGATTCGATCGAGATCGAGCGGCCCCTCACCGAGATCGACCGACGGCACCATCGCGATGCGATCACGATTGGAGATTCGAAGGTCGTAAGTGACGGGCAAGAGGCCCGAGACGCGGAGCGTGCCATTCACCACGGGGACTGACAAGTCGGGCCAACCGACCAGCTCGGCGCTCGAGAGCTCGACCCTCTCGACTCCGAGAGCCGGGTCGAACGAAGCCGAGAACGCGTGCGCGGCGTCGAAGCTCAGATCGCGGCGCTGGCTGTCTCGGTCCGTGACCTCGATCCACGCGGCCGCCGTGCTCCCCTGGCCGTCATGAGCCAAGAGAAGATAGCGGCCCCTTAGTGCTCTGAGCCGGTAGCGGCCACTCGAATCGGACAATGTCACCGAAGGTCGCCAGGGACTCGCGCTCGGCTGACTCGGGAACAAGCGCACCGCGATTCCCGCCGCCCCTCGCCCATCTCGCAGCACGCGCCCTTCGATGGTCTGGCGCAGCAGGTCGAGGTGCTCGTTGAGCATCACGAAGTGTCGATCCGTGCCTTCGGGTACCACAGTCACCAGGCTCGTCTCATGGACGACTCGCGGAGCCACACGCGCCTCCATCATCGCCTGGTCGGCCTCCCACCAGGTCCTCGTCGAGTCTTCGAAGCTGCCGCTACCCGGCTCATTCCAGACTCCCTGCCAGCGCGTCTCCGCTGCGGGATCGGTGCACGACCAGAGCTCGGGCATTCCACCCCAGGAACGGTGAGCGACGATCTCGATTCGCCCGGTCGGCATCGCGGCGAAGCGAAAACGACCGAACTTGTCCGTCATTGTCGAGCGATTGCCCAGCTCGCTTCGGGCCGTGACCCGATACCGCGATCCCGACTGAGAGGGAACCGCATCGACGACACCCCCCGTCAGAAGGACTCCGCCCGGCTCGTCCGAGGAGACCGCCCCGGGCATCACGAGCTCGACCGAGCTCTTTCCATTTCGCACGCGCACTCGCGACAGCTCTCTTGGCCTCCAGTCGGCTTCGACAAAGGGGTGCTCGTCGGAGATGCCGAGGAAGTACTCGTCGACCGGCAGCGAGTGGTACCAGAAGCGCCCCTGCTCGTCGGTCCTTTTGGCGATCCAGCCCGGCGCCGCGTGATGGGTGCGCATCAGCACCACGTCCGCCTCGGCCCGGGGCCGACCGTCCCGATCGACGACGGTCCCCTCGATCGATCCCACATCGAGTGTGATCTCGCCGAGGACCTGGTGCCGCCCCGCAATCAGGTTCAACTCGACCGCGTGGTCATAGAGAGGCGGCACTTTCTCTCGGATCTCGACGAATCGCAGCACCGTCCACCCGGCCGGCAAGTCCCGTATCTCGAAGCGGCCCTCGGCGTCGGTCGTCGCTCGCCCGAGTGGCACGGGCATGCTCCCCACCGCCCAGACGTGAATCCCCGGCCGAGGGATCCCGTCGGGCCAGACCACGTAGCCGCTGAGCGAGGACGCGGCTGCCATCGAGATCGCCAGGTCTTGGATCGGACGAGTGAGCCACCGCCGCTGGGGGCGCTTTCCCTCGGCGTGGATGTCGAGCTCGATGGTCCCGATCTCAAAGAGCCGGGTCGCGAACCTTCCGTCCGGCCCGGTGAGGAGCTGCTTCTCTTGGATCACGCTCCAATCGTCTGCCTGGGCAGACAGCACTCGCACCCCGACGCGAGCGCTCTCGATGGGCTGGCCTCGGGGATCGACGATCCACCCACTGAGGTTGTCTTGCGCAAAGCACGTCGGAAGCGCGGAGCAGAGCGCGACACACAATGGACCCAGGACGCGGCGGATACGGATCATGGCGTTCCCCTGGCGGTTCGGGTCGACCGGTTCCAGTTTTTCTCCGCATTCGAGCTTCGGCGATCAATCGCATCAGTGCAAGCATCCACTCAGCGGTGATCCAAGCCCTCGATGGCATAGGTGGAGCCGAAGCGCCCTTCCCCATCGCCCTGTGCGCCCGCCGCCGTGACGATGATATCCGGCAGACCATCGCCATTGAGATCTCCCGGCGAGCATGCGTCGTAACCGAATAGATGCCCGGGCTGACTCGACGCGATCCAACGGAGGCGCTTGCCGGTGCGACCTGAATAGAGTCCGACGGCCCCCGAGAAGCCCTCGTGCCCATTCGAGCAGATGAGCAGCTCGGCGCAGCCATCGCCATCGACGTCTGGAAAGCCCCGGCCAAAGCCCAGCCACTCGTTCGCCGACTGGCCGTCGATCGTTCGAATGAGCTTCGCCGGCACGCCGTCCTTGGGGACCGCCGTCGAGATGGCCCAGACACGCCCGGTGATGTTTCCGGCCGAACGATCGAACCAGTCTCCGATGTAGAGCTCGGATACACCGTCCCCATCGACGTCACCCGCCAGGGACAAGAAGAAGCGACCGAAGTCGACGGCGGTCTTCCCGCGGGCATAGCGGCTAGGGTCGATGACGTAGAGCTGATGGCCGCCAGCCCCATCGAAGACGTGGACACGCCCTTGTCGCGTCGGCCCTTCTCCGAAGGCGGCGATCGCATAATCGTCGACGCCGTCGCCCGTGATGTCGTCGATGCGCGTGATCCCGTTTCCGAACAAGCTGCCGGCCGCCTCGACCGTATGTGTGCGCAAGATCGCGCCCCCGCGGCCGAAGATGTAAGCCGCCCCCGACCGCTCGCCGCCGAGATTCGATTGGCAAGCGCCGGCGATGATCTCCATGCGATCGTCCCCATCGAGGTCCGGCAGCATCGAGACCGCCATCCCGAAGCGACCCGCCGGATCGGGGCCTTCCAAAGTGAGAAGCGCCTCATGCGTCCGTCCCGAGTAGAGATGGACGTATCCTCGAAAGCCCGGACCCGTCTGGTCCGGAACCGTCTGGCCTTGGATCCCCGCCTCGGTGACGAGGTAGTCGGGTGTGTCGTCGCCATCGAAGTCACCGGCCGCGTGCAATCGAAACCCGAAGCCGCCGCCGGAACGCTGTCCGGCGAGCTCCTTCAGAGCTTCACCCGTGCTCCCGTCGAAGACGAAGGCCTTGCCGTGGCGACCGGGACCCGAGCGGTTGCTGAACGGCGCACTGGTGACGACCTCGCTCGCGCCGTCCCCATCCAGATCTCCGATGGCTTCGCACTGCCAACCGTACTGGTCACCGCGATGCTCACCGGCATGGGCGACCCACAGGATCTCGAGGGCATCGTCCCGGAACACCTGCGCAACGCTCGGGGCTTTGGTGACCGATCCAGGAGTTTGAGCGGCAGTATTGGCCGTGCTCGCCGCGAGCGCCCAGAGCACCATCCACGAGTGGACTCTCATCATTCGTCGCATGGTTGTGGGCCCTCACTTTCGTCCGATGTTGGTCAAGCGGATGTCGATGTTGTC
Organism: Planctomycetota bacterium; assembly: GCA_040219065.1. Lineage (GTDB taxonomy): Bacteria > Planctomycetota > OFTM77 > OFTM77 > OFTM77 > OFTM77. Next base: position 13,090 of record JAVJTD010000361.1, on the reverse strand, counting down.
GATCACCGAAGGGCGGGCTTCGTGCGCGGAGAAGCGGAAGCGAATTTCTCGGCTCCCGCTCCCCCGCACGACGACCAAGAGCTGACCGTCGTCCTGCACCCGGTATCCGAAGCGCTCGAAGCCCCCCAGCCTTCGGCGAAGCCCACCGAGCTGCGCGATCTCTTTCTCGAGGTCTTCAGGAGCAGCACCGTAGACCTCGGGCAAGACCTTCCTCAGCGCATCGACATCCTCTCCACCGACCGCTGTCAGCCACCGCTCGACCGCACGTCCCAACGGAGTGTCGGGCAGCTCCTGACCGAGGCTCAGAACGCTGTAATCGAAACCGGAAGTCGCCGTGGCAGGCTTCAGCTCGCGACCGGTTCGAAGGGACTCCGCCAAGGTCGCGACGGTGCGTTGAAAGTCGCCATAGTCGAGCGCCAGGTTGTTCAGGCTGATGACGCAGCGGCCATTGGCGAGGTCCCAGACCAGCATGCTGGCATGACCGGGCAGGCCGCCCGCGAAGAGCTGCTCCCGATCCGGAGAGCGGCTGTCGTCGAACGATGTCCGAAACTCGCGTGAGGCTTCCGAGCTCAGGAGACTCTGCTCGCGCAGCGCCTCGAACAGCCGGAGCAGGTCATTGGCTGTCGAGTACATTCCGCCCGATGACAAGCGCCGCGCATACTCGACCTGCATCGCCGGGCGGAGCTCGGACTCCGCCTCGACGTGCCCGATCGTCCAAGAGGCCCTTCCGGGTCCCCCGGCTCCGGTGCCGGTGTTCTCGAGACCCGCCGGATCGATGACGAGCCTTTGGACGGCACTCGCCCAAGGAAGCTCCGTGATGGCCTCGACGACCGCGCCCGCGACCCAGTACCCGACGTTGCTGTACTGTTCCTTCGTACCTGGCTCGAACGAGAGCGCGACGTCGATCGAATCGAGGAACGGACCACCGCGACCCGACGCGTCGAGCCCGACACCGAGCATCTCGCCATCCAGCTCGCGAGGCAATCCGGATCGATTGCGCAGCAGTTGGCGAGTGGTCAAGGAGTGGAGGGCCGCCGGTAGGCTGGGTCGATAGGCGCCGATCGGCGCGTCGAGGTCCAGGCGGTCTTGATCCACGAGGCGCAGCATCGCGAGCTGGGTGAACAGCTTGGTCAGGGACGCGATCTGAAAGCGGGTGTCGAGGTAAATGACCTCGTCATCGCCGATTCTCGGAATCCCCGAGATGGCCGATGCAATGATGGTGCCCTTCTCCGCCAGCAGCGTCGCTCCATGGAGACGCCCGGCACGGACTTGATGAGCCAGAGTCCTTTGGACGGCTCCCTTCGCTTGGGCTGCCTCCTGTCGAATCGGCCCGCGACCGGATTTGCCCGCTGTGGGAGCGACTGCCATCCAGAGAGCCAGTATGAGCGTCATGACGACCTCCCGAAGTGACTGCCAGAATCTGCCATTCCATGCCATCACTCGGGGTACGGCTCTGCGTCGGGATCGCTGCGCGGTTGTCGTGAACGGTCGGCCGCCTGTCGTGAGCGGTCGCCCCTACCGCCCGGTCAGCGCCTCCCGCAGCTCGGACCAGCGTCGGCGACTCACAGGGACGGTGCTTCCGTCCTGCAAGATCAGCTCCCGTCCGCCGTCGGCCGAGGAGCACGTCTCGACCACGAGCTCGATGTTGACGAGTGCCGCGCGGTGAACGCGAGCAAAGCCTCGGGAAGCGAGTCGTCGCTCCATCTCACCGATGGTTCCCCGGATCAGGTGGGTCCGACCCTCGTGGTGTCGATCGCAAGCCGTGACGAGGATCCCGGCACGAATGGCCAACATCAGTGCAAAGTGGGAAGTCTGTTCCCGGCACGAATGGCCAACATCGGTGCAAAGTGGGCCATTCGTGCCGGGAACGGATTGCCAACATTCAGGAGCCGGACGGTCCCTTGGAGCCGGCACGGGATCCCATCTCTTCGGCGCCTCGGAGCTGATCCACATCGTCGACCGACTCATCGGTCGCGCTGCGATCGGGGGCCGGGGGCACGCCGCGCCAGCCCTTGACCGACATCTGATCGATCTCGCGAGGCGCCCTTTGGAAGGCCCCCTTGGCGACGGTACCGGCCAGCACGAACAGCAGGACCGACGCGATCAGCAGAGCCCAGGGCGTCAAGCTCTGCTTGAATTCCCCCACCTCGGTGAGCGCGAGCCAGACGAAGACGATCCCCGTCGCGACGGACACGACGGCCAAGAATGCCCTTCCGAACATGATGACCTCCTCGAGAAGACACGGCCATCGGAACGAGCAGAGCACCGGGCCAATGACCACCCCCGGCGACCGTCTCTCATAGTGCGATCTCGCGCAGCAGCAACCGAGCGAGCGCCTCCCCTCACCCCGCCTGCTTGCGGAAGCGTAGGATGCTGAAGGCGAGGACGACGATGCAGCAGATCGTCAGGCCGACGATCGAGGGGATCAGGTCGAGGAAGCCGGCTCCGCGCAGGACGATGCCGCGCAGGATCTCGACGAAGTAGGTGACAGGAATGGCGAAGCTCATGAGGTAGATCGGGAGCGGCATCTCGCTGCGCGGGAACATGAAGCCTGACAGCAGGACCGAGGGCAGCATGATCAAGAACGCGAACTGCACGGCTTGGAGCTGCGTCTTCGCCAAGGTCGAGACCAAGAGGCCCAGCCCGAGCGCGCACACCAGGAACAGCAGAGACAGCGTCAGCAGTGGAAACAGCCCGCCGTGGATCGGCACGCCGAAGACGAAGACCATCACCACCAAGACGATCAACGTCTCGGCGAAGCCGATGATCGCGTACGGCACGAGCTTGCCGATCATCAGCCCGGCTCGGCCGACCGGCGTCACGAAGAGCTGCTCGAGCGTGCCCAGCTCGCGCTCGCGCACGATCGCGAACGACGTCAGGAAGAGCGTCACGAGCTGCAGGATCACACCAACGAGGCCCGGCACGAAGAAGTGCGAGCTCTCGAGCGCGGGGTTGTACAGGAGCCGAGCCCGCACATCGATCGGCAACGCCGCGTCCCCTTGCTCGTCCCGCGCCGGAGCGATGCGCAGCGCCTCCCCCTTCTGCCTCGCCCGTCGCAAGGACTCTTGGAACCCCAGAAGGTTGGCCGTGTTGAGCGCCGTCGTCGCCACTTGCGAGTCGCTGCCGTCGATCAAGACCTGCACCGTCGCTTGCTCGCCCGTCACCAGACGATCGCCATAATCCGGCGGGATGCGGATGCCGACCTTCGCCACGCCGGAGCGCAGCGCCTGCTCGAGCGCGCCGGCGCTCCTCACGTAGCGAGTGATCTCGAAGGTGCCCGTGTTCTCGAAGGCCGCCACCAGCTCCCGCGCCTCGCGCCTCCCATCGAGGTCCTGCACCACGACCGGGATGTTCTCGATCTCCGTCTCGATCGCGTACCCGAAGATCAACGTCTGGATGATGGGGATGAGGAACATGAAGAACAGCGTCGCCGGCTCGCGGCGGACGTGGGCGAGCTCTTTGATCAAGATGGCGCCGAGCCCTCTCAGGCCGTGACGGGACAAAGGAGGCTCCGAGGGGTCGCCCGGATCCGGATCCCCCGGGCTGGAAGTCGGCATCGCCTCCTTGGCGATCGTCTCCGCCTGGTCTCCCTGCCGCGAGAGCGTGACGAAGACGTCCTCCAACGACGGCGGGATCTCCCGCGCACTCGCCCTGGCATCCGGCGGATCGGATGCCATCTCGATCAGCGCGTCCTTCGAGATCGACTCCTGCACCAGCACGTGGATCGCCTGACCGAACAAGGTCGCATCGAGAACGCCCTCCTGCTCCCTCAGGCGATGCAACGCCGCGGCCGGCTCTGTGAGCACGATCTCCCAGCGGCGACTACCCTCGGGTGTGACGGCACGCAGCTCCTTGAGCTGACCGGGACGGCCCCAGGCCAAGAGGTGACCCGACTGGAGGTAGGCAACGTGGGTGCAGCGCTCGGCCTCGTCCATGTAGTGGGTCGTGACGAGCAAGGTCACGCCTTCGGCCGACAGGTCGAAGAGTAGGTCCCACAGCTCGCGGCGCGCGACCGGGTCGATGCCCGCCGTCGGCTCGTCGAGGAAGAGGACATCGGGCTCGTGGATCAGTGCCGCCGCCAAGGCGAGCCTTTGCTTCCAGCCGCCTGAGAGCTCATGAGCCTTCTGATCGAGGCGATCTCCGAGCGAGGCCCTCTGGACGACCGCGTCGAACCGCTCCTCCATGCGCGTGCCGCTCAGCCCGTAGATCCGGCCGTAGAACTCGATGTTCTCGCGAACGGTGAGGTCTCGGTACAGGCTGAACTGCTGCGACATGTACCCGATGCGCTGCTTGATCGCCTCCGCATCACGCGAGACGTCGTAGCCCAAGACGATCGCTGCGCCGCCGCTCGGAGCGAGGACACCGGTGAGCATGCGGATGATGGTCGACTTGCCGCTGCCGTTGGGCCCGAGCAGACCGAAGATCGCGCCGCGCTCGATCCCGAAGGTCACCTCGTCGACGGCGACCAGAGATCCGAATCGGCGGGTCAGCGCGCTGGCCTCGACGACTGCCCGGCCGGTTTCGGTTTGCGTCACGAATGCTCTCCGGCCGCCTGGCCTTCAATCCTTCAAAGGATCCTCGAGATGCACGTCGGCCGCCATGCCGGGTCGCAGCACGTCATCGACATCGAGGAGGGTCACTTTCATTCGAAAGACCTGCTTGGAGCGATCCTCGGGAGTCTGCACGTTCCCCGGGATGAACTCACCCTGACGAGCGACGAACGTCACCTGGCCGAGCAGCTCCTTTCCCGGGTAGCTGTCGACCCGCACGCTCACGTGTGCACCGACCTTTATGTCGAGTCGGTTCTCGGGCAGGTAAGTGCGTATCCAAAGGCTGTTCGGGTCCAACAGGGAGAGGACCGGTGCCTCGGGCGCGACCAGGTCGCCCGGCTCGAGATCGAGCGCCTCGACGATCGCGTCCCTCGGCGCGCGGATGATCAATTCATCGAGCTGCGCGTCGATCCTCGCGATCGCCGCTTCGGCGGCTTGCACGTTGGCCTGCGCGCTCTCGATGTCCTCGTCGCGGTAGCCCTGCTCCATCAAGGCCAGCGCTTGCTCGGCCTCTTCGAGATCGGCGCGCGCCTGGCGGATCACCTCCTCGCGGGCGCCCTCTTTCAAGAGGGCCAGCTCCTCCTGGCGGGTCGTGACCGCAGCGCCCGCAACGCGCAGTCGGCTTTGGGCACGGTCCAGCTCGTCTCGAGAGAGGACGCGATCCTCGAAGAGATTCTGCACGCGGCGATGCTCGGCCTGGGCGAGCTCGAGCTCCGCCTCGGCTTGATCGAGACGCGCCTGCGCGGCCCGGACCTCCTGCTCCCGCGCGCCGTGCACCAGCTCTTCCACCCGGACTGACAAGCGATCGCGCCGCGCCTTGGCTTGAGCGATCTCCTGCGGACGATAGCCGCTCTCGAGCCGGCGCAGCGAGGCTTGCCGCTCGGCGAGCGTCGCGACGGCCTGCGCCTTCTGCGCGAGCAAGTCGTAAGGCTCGAGCTCGATGAGCACGTCCCCGGAGGCGACCGACTGGCCTTCCTCGACCAAGACGCGACCGATGCGCCCTCCGATCCGTGAGCCGACGCGTATCTCGTCGGCCTCGAGGAAACCCGACACCCAATCGGGCTCCTCGCGATACTGATCCCACAAGAGGGCGCTCAAGGACAGAGCGACCAGCAGCGCGACCAACATCAGCCCTCGAATCATCGTGCTCATGCACTCCACCTCTCACGTCGGATCGATCGGTCGTGATCGTACTCGCCAAGTCATTCGACGGACAAGGAGGCGCCGTGAGGCGGATCGATCATTCCTTCATCGGCGGTGTCCGAGGGAGAAGGTGGACAGGTCACGTTTTTCCAATCTGGCAAGTGGCTGCAGCTCGAGCTGGCACACCGGCCAGGATCTTCATAGGGTCGGGAGAGACATCGAAGATTCGGGTGGATGATCGATCCGGGAGTCGATTGAGAAGGAGAACCCCATGGGCAAGTCGCTCCGAGCAGCCGGTGTGCTCGTGTTGATCGCGTTGTTGGTCGGCGCAGGTTACTGGCTTTTTCGCGATCCGGACTCGAATGAGCCGACCGAAGTGGAGGACGTGTCCGAAACCCCAGCGGCCGGTGCCGCGCTTCCGACGCTCGGGTCCGAGGAGGTCCTCGAAGGGCCTGCCGAAGAAGCGATCGCTTCAGACACGGAGACCGAGCCAGAAGCGCCCCCGAAAGATGAAGAGCCGAAGGCAGGTGTGCGCGGCCGATGCATCGCGGCCGAGAGCGGCGAGCCCTTGGCTGGTTGCACGGTGAAGTTCGACGGAAGACCTGGCAACTCGGCGAAGATGGCTCTCCACGGACCGGTCGATTGGGAAGATCCCGAGCCGGTCGTGACCGGAGGCGACGGAGTCTTCTTCATCGAGTTCGAGGCGGTCCCGCCCTACCAGCACACGCTCGATATCCAATGTGAGGGCCGCGTGCCCCGCACCGGGCGCTGGGGGGCCTTCGAGCCCGGAGAGGTCGACGACCTCGGCGACATCGAGCTGTCATTCGGGGCGATCGTACAAGGCCGCGTCGTCGACACCGAAGGGCAGCCCGCCGAGAGGGTCGGGGTGTCGGTGCAAAACCTGCCCTTGCCGATTCGATCCGGCATGGCCGCCAACAACTCTCGCAGTGGATGGAGCGAAGCCGACGGTCGATTCGAGGTGCGTGTGGCCGTCCCGCACGGGACTTGGCCAGTGCGAATCTCCGGGCGAGGATTCCGCGCGGTATCCCCCGACTCGATCACGGTCGAGGAAGGCAGAGAAGTCGTCGAGCTCGAGGTCGTCGTCGAGCGCATGGAGTCCATCGAAGGATATGTCGTCGACGAGACGGGCGCTCCACTGGAGAGCCGGGTCTACTTGAAGACGAGCGCTGGGGGAAGCTTCTGGACCAAGAAGGACTCGACGTTCACGGTCTACGGATCCGGCGAGCCGGTCGGCTTCGGCTGCGAGCACCCGGAAGGCTACGAGCCTTTCGAGACCGAGGAGACGTACGAGTGGGGCTCGAGAGGCGTGCGCCTGACGATGCAGAAGGCACTCTCGTTCGAACTGACGGTCGTCGACGCCGAGACCAAGGAGCCGATCGAGGACTACTCGGTCCAGTGCTTCGCGAAGCGCGCTCGCTGGAGCAGTAATCGGGAGGCGCGCCTCGGCGGCCATCATCCGGGCGGTGTTCTGACGGTCGATTCGGTCTGGCGCGGCGACTGTCTACTCCGCGTCATTCCCAAGAGCCGGGAATACTGGATCTCGGACACGATCGAGTTCGTATCCGAGGACCCCGGCATCGAGGCGATGACGGTGGCGCTCCAACGGATGCTCCCCACGTCCGTGAGAGTCGAGCTCCAGGATGGCACACCGATCTCCGGGTCCGAGGTCGAGCTGATCTTGCCCACCGAGCAACCGATCACTGCCGAGGACCGATTCATCCAGGAGCCTCACCAGAACGTCGATGCATTCTTCGACCGAAACGGTGGGCCGCGCCCCCAGAAGATGAGCTCTGGGCGCACTGACTCGAACGGCATCGTGGGCCTTCTTCGTGTCCCGACTGCCGAGGTCTTCGCCGTACGTGCGCTGGGTCCCGGTCATCGGCCGGCAGCGCTGAACGGCCAGCTTCCGCCTCCTCCCGGAACACCTCTGGTGATCACCGTCGCTCGTGGCGCTGGCTTGAAGGGACGGCTCTTGGGAACTGCGTACCGGGAGTACGAGGGCGATTGTTCGCTCCGCTTGATCTCTGCGAGCGCCGACACCGCACACCAGACGATCGAGCTCGAGTCGGACGGGACTTTCGCCGTTGGTGGCCTCGTGCCTGGAGGCTACCAGCTTCATTTGTGCACCCGGTTGAAGTACCTCATGAACGGTGGTGCGTCGACCAGCACAATCACGCTCTCCCCGAAGCTCGGTGACGTGGCCCTGGAGGACGGAGCGACCCGCGAGATCGAGCTCGACTCCGACATCGTCGCTCCCGGCTCGATCCTAGGTGCTGCGCTGTTGAACGGCCAGGGGGCCGAGGGCGGCATCCTCACGCTCAGTGGTCGTGGCGCTATGGACGGGTTCCAATGCGGGCAGTACATGCTCGCCCCGGATGGGAGCTTCGAGGCCAAGGCGCTGCCGCCTGGTGAGTACCGCGCATACCTCGACTTCCCGGCCGAAACACAGGTCCGCCGGTACCTCTCGACGCAAGTCATCGACCTGGCCGCCGGCTCCGACCGTCGAGAGACCTTCGAGTTCGACGACCGCGTGCTTCGAGTCCGGTTGATGGACGAGAAGGGCGAATTGCCCCTCGCCAATACGGAGTGTCGATCTTGGGAAGACCCGTTCTGGACCGAGCAGACAAGTGACGAGAACGGCTGGGTCATCATCGACCCTGCTCCCCCGTTCGCGTTCACCCTTCAGGTCGATGGACACGGCAAAGTGGGCCCACTCGAGATGCCCGCCGGCCAGAGGGAAGCGCGGATCGAAGTACGCGTCCCGCCAAAGGACCAATAGGAGCTGGCATTCTCTTCCCGGCACAGATGGCCCACTTTGGGCGAATCGCTCCTGAGAGTTGGCATTCTCTTCCCGGCACAGATGGCCCACTTTGCCATCCAAAGTGGGCCATTCGTGCCGGGAGCGAAGCGCCAACTTTGCCATCCAAAGTGGGCCATTCGTGCCGGGAACAGAATGCCAACTTGCGGTCTTCACGCAGGACGGAGGGTCTCGCTTCGGATCGGCATCGACCGGATACGCTCGCCGGTCGCATGAGCTGCCTCCAGGTGCGGGGCCGCACGTGAGTTTTTTTTTCATTCGCATGAGCCGCTCCGAGCCGGAACTGCGCAGGTGGAGATGACCGGCGATGCCGGTAGAGCGAAACGACTCCAAAACGACAAGGACTCCACCATGTTCCAAGCCGAATACATCTGACTCGACGGTACACAGCCCACCCAGGGAGCCAGCTGTTCCACCCAGTCCAACTCGCTCGGCGCCCTGGACTTCGCCGGTGGCACCAGCTTGGGAAGGCGGTCCCGACACCGGTCGATCCACTTCGGAGGAATCACGTAGAGTGTTTCCTCACGAGAGAGCAGGAAGTCGACCGAGACGAAGGCGCTCCATCACTCTCAAGTGGCCAAACCTTGAGGGACCTCCAGGCCGCGGATGCGGGCAGGATGCCCGCGCTCCATTACTCTCATATGGCCAAACCTTGAGGGCCTTCCGGGCCGCGGATGCGGGCAGGATGCCCCCGGTCCATCACTCTCTTATGGCCAAACTTAAAGGGCGTTCCAGGCCATGCGGGCAGGATGCCCGCGCTCCATCACTCACCGCGAAGGATCGGGGAGCACGCGGAAGGTCTTCGACTCGGTATGCTCGCCGACCTTCAGAGTGACCGCGTAGCGACCGGGCTCGACGCCCAGAGCATTGCGCTCCCGATTCGGTCGCAAGGCGAGCTGGACATTCCAGTCGATGCGATGGACGCCGCGGTCGACCGGTCCGTTGGAGCGCAGGAGCGTTTTACCGCCGACGCCTTCCACCGTCACCATCACTTCTTCGACATCCTGGCCCAGCCAGTAGTAGAGACCCAGCAAGCCATCGGGATTCGATCCAGCGAACTGACGCTGTCCCTCGGAGCCTCGCTCGAGACCGTTCTCCCAGACGACGATGTCCGCCGGCTCGAACAGGTGCACGTCCTTTTCGATCACGTCGGCGCCGAGCTGCCGCACCATCGAGACGTCGAGCACCCACAAGCTGCGTCCATGCGTTCCTGCGACGATCTCCTCGGAGAGCGGATGTTGCGCCAGCTCGTGGACCGCGACCGTCGGCAGCTCGCTTCCCAGCGGCATCCAGCTCTCGCCGCGATCCGCGCTCACCCACGCGCCGAGCTCGGTCCCGAGGTACAGGACGTTCGGGTTCTCGATGTCCTCGCGCAGCACTCGGGTCGTGACCTCCGGCAGGTTGGAGCGCAGCGATCGCCAAGTGAGCCCCAGATCCTCCGACACGAACACGTAGGGCGCATCGTCGTCCGAGCGGTGTCCATCGAAGCAGGCGTAGACGCGCCGGCGGGCGTGGCGCGAGGCCTCGAGCGAGCTGACCCAGCGGGGACCGGGCAGGAGATCCCGAAGCGGGCGCGCTTGCCCATCTTGCTCCGAGCCGTCCTCGATCTCGGTGACCTTCCGCCGCGCTCGAATGTCCTCGACCTCTCCGGTCGATCTCGAAGTGAGCTGACCGCGCAGCTCATCGCCGTTCCGCTTCAAGGACAAGACGGCGCTGCCCTCGCTCGAGGTCAGGGACGCCTCCAGCCGCCCGCTCTCCTCGTCTAGGCGAGCGGCTTCGGACGTCCACTCGCCCTCGATCGTGGTCACCCGAATCTCGTAGTCCTTTTCCGGTCGCGTGATCTCGATCTCGCACGACTCGCTCTCTCCGAGCGTGCCCTCGAACCGCCCGGCCCAGGGATCCGTGGCCGAGGCCTCCTTCGAATCGGCCTTCTGCCGTCTCAGGACCTCCTCGGGAACGAGCACCACCTCGCTCCACAGATCCCCGCGCGAAGGAGCCTCCTCATCCCACTTCGCCAAGTCGATCCAGGTGGCCCCTTCGTCGTGCCTCGCGTGCAGCGCACCGTCGTCGGTGCCGACCCACAGGACGCCCGGGTCGAAATGCGACTCCGCGAGAGCGGTCGCGCTCCCCTCGTTCGTGCGAGTGATCTCCGGGGAGACCGGGCTCAGACGCTCACCCCGATCGACCGAGCGGAACACGCGATGCCCGGCGCTGTAGTAGATCGATGCATTGTGGCTCGAGAGGATGAAGGGCGTCTTCCAATTGAAGCGCGGCCGCTCTCCCGCCGAGCGGCGCGGCCGAATGCCCTGGCGCTGGCCCGTATCTCGATCGAGGCGACCGGTGAAGCCGTTCTGGCTCTCGTAGTAGACGACGGACGGATCGGTCGAATCGACGCGGACCACGAAGCCGTCCCCGGATCCGATTCGGAACCAATCCTGGTTCAAGGTCCCGCGTCCAGCGACGCGATGCGGCGCGCCCCAGGTGCCGTTGTCCTGCAGGCCTCCGTAGACCCAGTAGTCGCGGTCCGGCCCGACGGCGACGTGGTAGAACTGCCCGATCGCGAAGTGATTGTGGTGATCCCAATGGCGGCCACGATCCCACGTGACGTAGAGGCCGCCGTCATTGCCGAGGATCATGTGCCGCCCGTCGCTCGGGTCGATCCAGAGCGCGTGATGATCGGGATGGACGTCCGAGAACATGTTCGAGGAGAACGACTGGCCGCCGTCGGACGAAGCCCAGAGCGAGATGCCGCAGACGTAGACCCTCTGGTCGTCCGAGGGGTCGACGCGGATCTGGCTGAAGTACATCGGCCGCGGATTGAGCGAGTTGACACGGCGCCAGCTCGTCCCGCCATCGTCGGAGCGATACACGCCACCGTGCTGGAAGCCGTCGGGCTGCTGATCGTCCTGCACATCGGCGGACTGACCATTCAGCCCACTACTGAAGCTTTGAGTACGGAACAGCCGGCCGAAGTCGAAGGCCGCTTCCTCGAGGATCAGGCGCTTGGCCTGCTGACGGCCTCCGCGTGCGATGCGCAAGATCATCGCCGTGCCCGGCTCGCGCTCGCGCTCGATCTCCCGGAGCTCCGCGGCCGTCGACACCTCACGGCCCTCGACGGCGAGGATCTGGTCGCCCGACTGAAGCCCGGCCTTCTCGGCGGGACCACCCTTGGAGACCCGGGTCACCTCGACGACGCCTTCTCGGTCCCGCAGGATGAAGCCGGCGAAGGCGACCTTGCGCGGCCTTTGTCCCGTCTTCTCGGACTCGACGATCGCGTAGACGATGTCGGGACGGGAGCGGAAGTAGTCGATGCCGATCCGGCCGAGCTTCACCGTCGGCAGGCCTTGTGTGAGCCGCTCGAACGTCTGCCCCCCATCGCGCGTGCGATAGAGCCCGCTGGTCTCGCTATACCGAACGACGGGCTCGTTGACATCGAACCCCGACCGCCGACGCTCGTAGGTCGCGACGATCAGCGTCTCGGGATCCGCCGGATTCATCTGCACGTCGACGACGCCCGTGTTCTCGTCGATGTAGAGGATCTTCTCCCACGTCTCGCCGCCATCGACGGTCTTGTAGAGGCCGCGCTCTTCGTTCGGGCCCCAGAGCCGACCGAGCGCGCCGACGTAGACGACGTTCGGATCCGTAGGATGAACCGCGATGCGACCGATCTGGAAGGTACCCTCGAGCCCGCGGTGCTCCCACGACTCGCCGCCGTCGGTCGAGCGAAAGACTCCATTGCCCCAGGACACCGAGTTGCGAGGATTGGCCTCTCCGGTACCGACCCAGACGATCTCGGGGTCGGAGGGCGCCACCTGGACATCTCCGATCGAGACGACGGCTTCATGATCGAACTGGTGCTCGAAGCGCACGCCGTTGCTCTGGGTGGCGAGGAGCCCGCCCGAGGCCGAGGCGACCCAGAAGCGCGAGGTGTCGCCCTCAAAGACCGTGATGGCCGTGATGCGGCCGCCCATGACCGAGGGACCGATCGAGCGCCAGCGCGCCGTCTGGCGCCATTCGTCCGGCAAGCGATCGGCGAGCGTGGGGATCTCGTCCTCGGCGAAGAGCGGGAGCGACGACGAACAGATGAGCCAGCCGAGAGAGGCCAGGACGAGGCGCAGGTGCATGAGGGAGCTCCTATTCCGGTCGATCCGTCCGCGGCGCTTCCAGTGGCCGCCGGCAATCGTCCCCACTACGCACCACCCGCAAAGACCTTTCAAGCCGCGAGCACCGGCGAGCGCGTCCAGTGATCGCCCCTTCACCGGGCAGCGATTCCGCATGAGGTCGGGCTGAGCGATCGGTAGCTCCTGACCAGAGGTGGAGTTAAGCTCCCGCAGCTCTTAGGGAGCAGATTCGAATCCACTTTTTGGCTATCCCGCCGCGACCAATCTGGTACTCTTCCGTAGCGCCAGATGGCGCGGCGGTCAGGAGGGACCATGCCAGAGATTTCGCGAACCTCGATGTCGGCGCAGGAGCGTAGTCTGCGTTCGCAAGTCGCTCAACTTCTCGACGGGGCCGGGATCGTTCACGGAACGCTCGTCGAGCGGGAGAAGAGTTGCGG
>JAVJTD010000208.1:0-58668 GCA_040219065.1 Planctomycetota bacterium | reverse complement strand
CGCCCTGCCCACGCGTTGGGCCGCTCGGAGTGCGCTGTCGTCGCACGGCCGCCCCCGGCCCAAGCTCGCTTGCGCAGAGCTTTCGCCGACAGACTCGGTTCTTGACTCGCTCGACTTGGGCACTCCATCGCCCTCGGGCCCAGTTTCACCCCCTGTATGCTCTGGGCTCTTGAACGGCCAGGTCGGTCGGCCACCGGCTCGTCCCGATCGTGAAACACCGCGAAACGCAGTTCTCTCGGCATCGTGACAGATCGGATCGAAAACCCGCCTGAACCTCGAAGGCATCGCGTTTGCCTTCCATCGAGGTAGCCCTTGGTTCTTCAGAGCACGACCCGATCGCGCGGAGGATGATGATGTGCGCTGACCTGTTCCAGCTCGGATTTGCGACTTTCATTCCCCTCGTCTGGCGGCAAGACTCGGGATCCGAAAGCATCAGCAGCGACTGGCTTCCCGGGCTGCTTCTCGTCGTCTGCATCGTCCTCGGCTCTGCGTGGTGGCACATGCGTCGCCGGGGAAACCGGCGAGCGTGAGCTCCAAGGCCAACGTTCCGAGGCGACGCTGCTTAGAGGTTCTCGTGCCAACCGGAGAGAAAGGGAGGACAGGAATGGGCAAGTTGCAGAAGGCGTGGTTCCTGGTGGCCGACCGTGAGCATGCTCGCCTCGTCGAGGCGAGTCGCACGCCGCACGGGCGCTGTCATCTCGATGTGCACGGCGAGTTCCGACCGCAGTGGCTGGAGAGCGAGCACGCTCGACCGTCTCCCCTCGGTGGCAAGGATGGTCACTCCTACGCTTCGGTGGGCCACGAAGACGAGGAGCGTCTCCACCGCTTCGTCAACGAGCTGGGCGACTGGGTCACCGGGTGCGTGAAGCAGCACGGAATCGAGTCGATGTCGGTCTACTGCTCGGCCCAAGTCCTCGGCGAGATCCGTCGCCGCTGGGACAAGAGCCTCCAGTCGATCGCCGAGCCCAAAGAGCTCAACATCGCCCATTTGCCGACGCCCGAGCTGCAAAGCCACCAAGCGATCAAGAAGCTCGTCGAGGTGGATTGAAGTCCAGCGCGGTTTTCAGAACACAAGGCACTGCAGAGAGCTCACCGCCGCGACATCTGCTGCCTGGCCCATTGCCGCCAGCTCTCGTTCTCGCCACGCAGCGCAATCGTCTCGAACAGCCCTTCGAGCCGCGGGTCTTCTCTCCCTGTCCTGACCAGCAGTCGCGCCAAACCCTGCATCGTCGGGACGTGCTCGGGGGCGATCTCCAGAGCGGCGTTATACGAGTCGAGGGCTTCGCTCGGGCGGCCGGCGCGCTCGAGCACCAACGCCAAGTTGAGGCGCGGATCGGGGTGCCCGGGCAGCAGCTTTCTCGCCCATTCGAATTCATGGGCGGCTTCGTAGAGCTTGTCGTGCTGGAGATGCAGCACACCGAGGTTGTTGTGGGCGGGACCGTGGTAGAGGTCCGCCGTGAGCGCCTCGCGGAGGAGCCGCTCGGCTTCTTCTGGATCTTTGGTGATCCATGTCGCTGCCTCTTCGGTCAATGCATGGGCGCGCTGCGGATCGCGCTCGGATTCTGTCGGCGGCGCATAGACGCTGCCGGTCGTGTCGGTGCTCGAGCAGCCGAAAAGGACCGCGAGCACGGCATTGATCGCGAACTGGCGAGTGCGTACCGATCGGACGAGAGGTCGACGGGGCATGTCCTCAGCTCTCCCAGTAGATGGCGGTGACGACGACACGCAGGGTGAAGAGGCGGGCGGGCTCGGGTTGATCGCGCACATGCACGAGCTCGATGCGGCTCGGGATCCAGATGCGCTGGCGCTGGCGCCATTCACACAAGAAGCCGCCGATCTCCTCCGGGGTCAATCGATCGAGCGTGAAGCCTACCGACTGCGTGCGATAGCGCGATTGCTTCGAGCGGCCCGCGACGAGACTCGTCTCCGGCTGAACATCACGGAGCCGGTCTCCGGCGATGCCGACCTCGGGCAGGATCGCGCTGACCAGCGCAATCACGTCCTGAGGCGGGCGCTCCTGATCCGCGACGCGCTCGTCGCGCTCGCGCAGAGCGCGAATCTCTGCCTCTTGCTGGTGGGTCCTCTCCAGTCGGCTGCGAGTCGCGTCGTACTCGCGGTCTGCTTCCTGGAGCCTCTTCCAACTCACGCTCACGGCCGCAGCACCGATCGCCAGGACCAACAGCGCTAGAATGGGGCGGCGGAGGATCATCGGACATCCTCCGCATTCTCCCGATCGAGGCGCAGGGTGGCCCGGAAGCCACCTTGCATCGAGCGCACCGACGGCTGATGCGATTGCCACCCGGCGAGCTCGGCAAGCGCGTCGTAGACGTCTTGCGCTTCCAGTGCATTCGTAACGCCCGCGTTGATGTGGATCGTGTCTTGGGTCACATGGATCGACTCCGTGAGGAGAGGCTGCTGCCTTGGCCAGTGGCCGAGCAAGTCGCCCAGGTCCATCGAGACGTCCCGCACTTCCGGGGCGGCGGCTGTCTCCACCTCCCGGCTCTGACGCAGGCGCCGAAGCTCGGCCGTCATCTGGAGCTCCGCAGGCAACCGGCCGCTCAAGGCCGCCGGTCCTAGCGCACGCCTCTGGACATCTCGGATCTCGACACGGACCGCGTCGGCCTGGTCGAGCCATTGGCTGCGCCGCCGCTCGAGTCCCCAGATCACCGTGCCCGCCAGGAGCAGGACGGCGAGCAAGGCCAACCCGAAGGACCTTTGCCTCCATTGACGAATTGGTCGCGGAGTGTACTCGCCACTCAGGAGGTTCAACCGGGCCGGATCGAGGTCTAGCCCGAGGACCTCGGGCAACGCTTCCGGGCAGAGGTGGATGCAATCGTCAGCCCGGCTCTCGAGCCAGGTGCGCTCGACGGCACAGACGATCGTGTGCCTCGGGTCGAGCGAAGCCGTCACCAGGTGCAGCTCCTCGAGGGGCAGCGGCAGCAGCGGCTCGGCGAGGTAAGCGACTGCATTCGCATCTCGCCGCGAGGCACGCGGCAAGCTGCTCGGATCGACCACGGCCCAGTAGCAGCGCTCGGCGGGGATCGTCGCGTGTCGGCTCATCGGTCGGCGCGCTCCATCTTCAGGTCTCGAATCCGTCGCCCGTCGTGCAGTCTCAAGGAGTTGGCCGTGATCGCCTGCACGCGAAAGCGCTGCAGGGTGTCCCCGATCCTGACCAAGTGCAGTGTGTCCTCCTTTGGATCGTAGACCGCGGCCACGGTCTCCTCCCCTTCGGTGATCGCGATGAGCTCCAGGCTGATGGGGATCTCCCGATCATGGCTCGTCGGATCGACGGACTCGTTAGCCGTGGCGTCTTCTTCCTCGGGGGGCGGCGGGTTCCAAAGCTCGACTTCGAAAGCTTCGGCATCCAGGGCCTCTCGCTCCGCAGCCGGCTGGGTCTCGGCGAAGCTCGCCTCCGTAAAGACGGCCGATGGTGTAGAGGTCTCCTCGGCCGGACGCGCGCTCAGGGCCCAGGCGACGCACGCCGCAAGCGCGACTGCGGCGAGCCCGGCGATGGTCAGGGAGTGCCGCTTGGCGGAGCGAAGGGGATCATTCGGGGATGACAAGCTGCTGGACCCTTTTCCATTGAGCGCCCTGTCTCTGATAGGTGACCCACCAGGATCGGCGGAGACCGTCGATCGCGACGTCGATTCGGAAGGACCAAGCATCGCTCTTCTGGGTGAGCCCGAGGCGAGAGGAGCCGCCAGAGGCTGGGGCCGAGAATTGAGGGGACTCCTCATTGTCACGTGCTGCCAGCACGGGCTCCAGGCCCCCAATGCCCAAGCCGCGGAAGACCGTCTCCAGGACCTCCGCCGGAGCGGTGCGGACATTGATATGGCCTGAAGAGTTGTGAGTGGCCACGAGGTCGCCGAGGCGCAGGCCCGACGAATCGCGTCGAGTCGACGGGACGGTTCGCCCGCCTTCTCGTTCCAGCGAGCCGAATCGCGTTATCGGATGACTGGGCGCCTCCGGGAAGACGAGCTGCTCTTCGGAAGCGAACAGATCGAGACCCGCCCTTGCCTGGCTCGGAAGCTGCTCCCGATCCAAGGCCGCGCGTACCCCCTCGGGCAGCGCCGATCGAATAGGGGAGCCCGGCCTCAGCAGCTCGAGCGGCAGCATGCCACACTGGTCCCAGGCCGTGATTCGAAGCGTCCACACCTGATCTCGGATCTTCAATTGATCGAACAGCACTGGCACGACCGGCCTCTGGATCGCGGAATCGAGAACGACACCGTCCGACTGTTCGAAGAGCCAGCTCTCGATCGCCAATGCAGCCGCTTGTCGCAGCTCGTCTCCGCGCCAAGTAGCGTTGATCTGCTGCCTGGCGACCCGCGCGGTGCTGGCCAGGCGAGCCACCAAGGCCACACTACCCAGGGTGACGGTCATCGTCGCCAGCACTACCAGCAGAGCGGCCCCTCGCCTGGGATCGCGCTCATTCACTCGCATCGTACCTCCGGCTCCGCACGCCGTACGCCTCGGATCGAAGAATGACGGTGAGGATGGTTTCCTCCTTATTCAGCTCACAATCAAGCTCGTCGACGGCTTCGAGAAGGAGGTGGCGACCCGGTTCAACATCGAGGTCCCGAATCCCGCCAGGCAATACTTGCTCGTCGACCCAGACGGCCTTCGTCTGTCCGCGGTGCGAATAGACACGTTGCACCGGACCGCGTCGACCCGCGCGCACGCGCGTTCGAATGTGAAGCAAATCGCCCTGCGGGACGAGCACCTTCGAGGGCGCTGTTCCTCCCAGGGGAGCATCCCCCGTCGACAGGTCGTCGGCGATGAGCTGCAAGAGACGGTCGGCTGCGGTCGTCCACGCGAGGGGCTCGCTCACGCGCGACACCCGCCGCGTGGCACTCGTCATCCAGGCGAGCGATGCGATCATCACGCTCGAGAGGAGGCTCAATGCGATGAGCATCTCGAGAAGGGTGACGCCCGATTGACGAGTGGCTCGGATCATCGTTCATCATCCATCGAGTCTTCCTCTTCGGACTCAACGGGAACCCAGCGGAGGATGGGGCCAGAATCGAGCTCGAAGATGAGCCACGCGTGATTGGCCTCGGATGAAGTGCTCTCGATTCGGTAGAAGGGAAGCGGTGGCCTCATCGGATCGTCGGGCGAAGACAGCAAGCCCTGGGCAGGCGTCTCCTCGAACCCGAAGGACTCGGGATCGGCCAAGAAGTCGTCGATCCAGCGTTCTGCGCGTTCCCGATCCACTGACGGCTTCGCTTCCAAAAGCTCCAGGCCTCGAAAGCTCGCCCGGAACATCGGCACAACGGCTGCCGCCAGCATGGAGAGGAGCACGACCGAGGCCAGGACCTCGAGCAAGGTGAGTCCGCGATCGGGTCTCATCGCTCCTCCTCGTCCTGGATCCAGCCTGTCTCGCCGGACACTCGCCAAGACACTCGCTTTCGCCCTTGGCGGAGCACTGCGCGGTAGTCTCGGCTGCGACCGGTAGCATCGAAGCGGATCTCCCTCGTCGAGCCCGGCTCGTAGAGCTCGAGCTCACTATTCTCTTCGAGCTCGAGCTCTCGCATGGCCCGGCCGCTGGACCTTTCGATCAAGCGGATGCGCCGCCCCCGGTCGGTGACCGCGAGTGCAACTGGTCCCAGCGTCTGGGCGGCGACCCGAGCGCGCGCATCGAGCTCTTGGATCTCCCGGCGGAGAGCACGACTGGCGAAGAGGCCACGCTTTCCGGTCATGCGGACCGTCACGGCCGTAGCGGCCAGCCCGAGCAGCACGACCACGCTCAGCAGCTCGAGTAAGGTGAAGCCTCTTTGGCACCGGCTCAACGGTCGACGCCCTTCAAGTTCGCCGAGCTGATGTCCGCCGCCTCGCCATCGCCACCCGCTTGCCGATCGGAGCCGTAGGAGACGATCTCGTAGGGGAGCTCGCCGGGACCCGGTGTGAGGAAGTAGTAGGGCTCGTTCCAGGGGTCGAGGAGCTTGTCCGGCTCGAGGTAGTAGGAGTCGGTGGGTGAGGCGTTTCCATCGGTGAGGGCCTCGAGTCCGAGCTCGGCTCCGGGCCACTCGCCGTGCTTCATCCGGTAGATCTCGAGCTTCTCGGCGATCTGCGCGATGCCGGTCTTGGCGATCTCGTGCTTTGCCTCACCGAAGGATCCCGAAAAGCTCACGACGAGCGTACCGGCGATCAATCCGAGGATGACGACGACGGCCAGGATCTCGACCAGCGTCATGCCGGCCTGAGTGGAGAGCGGTCGCTTCATTGGCATCAGAGGATGTCCTGCAGTCTGACGATGGGGAGGATGGCGGCCATGACGACGATGCCGATGAGCACGGCCAGGGTCAGGATGGCGGCTGGTTCGAGCAAGGTCGCCAGGCGATCGATCGTCCGCCGGGCGCGACGCTCCGTGCGCTCGCCGAGTCGCTCGAGCAATGTGTCGAGCTCGCCCGAGGTTTGCCCGATCTCGAGCAGGCGCCGAAACTCGGCATCGAACCAGTGCTCGTCGTCGAGCGCCGTGGCGAGGTCGTCGCCTCTTTCCAGTCGATCGGCTCCTTGGACGAGGCGGCGCTGCAAGAGCACGCTGCCGGTCGCAGGTGCGACGACTCGAAGTGCTTCGACGATTGGCACGCCGCAGCGGACGAGCTCGGCGAGACGGCTCGCGAGGCGTGCGACGGCGATACGACGGCTCAATGCGGGACTGAGCCAGAGGAGCAGGCGTGGCGGCTCGCGGTCCGCGCGCAGCCAGCGCTGCCGGAGGCCGAGCCAAGTGACGGCCGTCGCCGCTCCTCCGAGCACGATCCAGGCTCCGTTGCGAAAGAGCCATTGGCCCAGGTCCATGACCGTTTGAGTCAATGAAGGTGTCTCGATGTCAGCGTCGTTCAAGATCTCGACGAGGTCGGGAAGCGTGTGGGTGCTGAGGAACAGCAGCACGCCGATGCCGGCGACCGAGACGATCGCCGGATAGGCCAGTGCCCCGGCCAGGCGCTGGGCGAGCTCGCCGGATCGACGATGACGCTCGGCGAGCACCGTGAGGACGCGCGTCAAGTCGCCGCCATGCTGACCGGCCTCGACCATCGCCACCTCGGCTTCGTCGAACCAGCCTGGGTGACCCTTCATCCCTTCGGCGAGGGAGTGCCCTGACCGGACCTCCTCACGGAGAGAGATGACGACGGTGCCGACGGATGAATGCCGCGCAGGAAGAGTCCTCGAGATGGTGTCGAGGGCTTCCAGAAGAGGAAGGCCGGACTCGACGAGCGTGGCCAAGCTGTCATAGAGCTCCGCCCGCAGGAGGCTGCGGCGACGGCGAAGATAGTCAGACCAGACTCGCCAGGCGGATCCGCTTCGAGCAGTCGCTCCTTGAAGCGGGCGCAGCTCGATGACCTGCAGGCCCACCTGACGCAGCGCGGCTCGCACCGCCGCGGCGGACTCTCCAGCCATCTCGCCTTGCTGCTTGGAGCGTGCCGCGCCCGCTCGCGGAACGGCCGTGTATCGCCAGAGAGTCACTCGATGGCCTCCACGACGCGGCGGACCTCGGATTCCGTGGTCTCTCCGGCCGCCACGAGCCGCCGTCCGTCCTCGGCGAGCGTCCGGTGCCCTCGAGCCAAGGCCGCTTCGCGCAGATCGGCCAGGCTCGCCTGCCCGAGAACGAGCTGCCGCAGTGAGTCGTCGATGGGCAGTAGCTCGTAGATGCCGCGGCGACCGAGGAGACCGGTCCCAAAGCAGGTGTCGCATCCCTTGCCGTCGCATGGCCTGTGAAGGGTCCGCACGAGCCTTTGAGCCAGCACGGCGGACAGTGCCGACGCGACGAGATAGGGCTCGATACCGAGATCGATGAGGCGAGTGACAGCGCTCGGGGCGTCGTTGGTGTGCAGGGTCGAGAACACCAGGTGACCCGTCAGGCTGGATTGAATCGCCATGCGGGCGGTCTCGACGTCGCGGATCTCTCCGACCAGGATGATGTCGGGATCCTGTCGCAGGATGTGCCGCAGGCCGGTGGCGAAGGTGACGCCCTTCTTCGCGTTGACCTGGGCCTGGCTGACGGCGAGGCCGACCGTCGCGAGCTCGTACTCGATCGGGTCCTCGATGGTCATGATGTTCGTGGCGGGAGACGCGATGCGGCGGAGCGTCGAGTAGAGGGTGGTCGTCTTGCCCGACCCGGTGGGGCCGGTGACCAGGATGATCCCATTGGGACGGCGCGCGCACTCGAGGAAGCGCGCGCCGACCTCGATGGGCATCTCGAGCGCATCGAAGTCGCAGAGCTGAGTCGCGTTGTCGAGCAACCGCAGGACGGCGCGCTCGCCGTAGCTCGTCGGGAACGTGCTGATGCGCAGGTCGATCGAGCGGTCGCCGAGGGTGACAGTCGCCCGGCCGTCCTGAGCCACGCGGCGCTCGGCGATGTCCATCCGACCCATGACCTTGATGCGGCTCACGATCGGGAGCAGGAGCTTGACCGGCACCTCGCGCGCCGTGTGCAGTGCCCCGTCGACGCGGAAGCGGATCAGGACGCGGTCCGTCATCGGCTGCACGTGCACGTCGCTGGCGTGACGGCCCAGCGCCTCGAACAGGATCGCATCGACGAACTTGACGATCGGGCCTTTGCCTTGGGTGGCGAGCAAGTCCCGATCGATCTCGCCCAAGAGTCGCTCGAGCTCGTCGGGGTTGGCGAGATCGATATCGCCGTCGAAGGAAGGAACGTCGCGATCCACGCCGTAGGCGTCATCGACAGCGCGCGCGATCGCCTCGGCGTCGCAGAGGGTCGCTTGCGTCGGGCAGCCTAGCCGGACGCCGGTATTGAAGATCGCGAGCGGATCGGTCGAGGGGGCGACGGCGAGTCGCTCGGTGTCGCCGTCTTTGCCCTGGGACAGGATGAGGTTCTCGCGCGCGAACTCGCGGGGGATGCGGCGCAGGAATTCAGCGGTGGCGCGTTTTGCGTCGATCTTGGCTTGGTGGACGGAGCTCGCGGCTTCAGTCATGCTTCATTCCTCGAACGCCGACCGAATGAGCGAAGGAGACAGCCGATGAAGCGCGTGACCATTCGACTGGATGAAGACGTCCTGCGAGAGTGCTGCCGCCGTTCCGCCGAGGAGAAGGTGTCCCTCTCTCGCTGGCTGCGAGACCTGATTCGCCGGACCGTCTCTTCTGAGGACCCTGCCCGCTTTGCGCAGGCGAGGCAGCGCGCGATACGAACGATGAAGGAGGGATTCGACCTCGGTGGACAGCCGTTGAGCCGCGACGATTGCCACGAACGGTGAGGCCCCTCGAAAGCTGAGGGCTGCACCCGGGTAGGTTCCTCATCGAATCAGCCTCGGCTCGAGCTCGGGGAAGCCGTCGTCGAGGTCGCCGCTGGCGAGGTCTTGCCCGCTGAGGTACTTCAGGTCCTCGAAGCCTTCGTTGCGCAGCACGGTCGCGCGAATGAAGGCGAAGAAGCGAGAGCTCGTCTTCTGACGGGTGCGGCTCTTGAAGAGCTCGCCGAGCAGCGGGATGCTGCCGAGGATCGGGACCTGGGAGATCGCTTCGGTCTCGGACGTCGTCTCGAGCCCGCCGAGGACGATCGTGAAGCTGTCGGGCACCGTGACCACGCTTTGCAGCTTGTTCTGTTGGCGGCGGGGGGGCAGCGAAGGATCGGGCGACTCGCCGACGAAGGAGCTGATCT
Organism: Planctomycetota bacterium; assembly: GCA_040219065.1. Lineage (GTDB taxonomy): Bacteria > Planctomycetota > OFTM77 > OFTM77 > OFTM77 > OFTM77. Next base: position 49,055 of record JAVJTD010000208.1, on the reverse strand, counting down.
CGAGTGAGTACTCGACGAGCAGGTGATCCCCCTCGGCGATCTGGGGGCGAATCGTGATGATCGTTCCCGCGTTGCGCGTCCCGCCGAACGACGTCGTCGCGACGGTGTTCGACGCATTGACGCTGGTGAAGGGGCTCTCGAGCACCGAGTCGAGCTTGGCCTCCTGGTTGTTGTTGACCAGCACCTTCGGGATGTTGAGCGTGCGTCCTTGGCTCAGCGTTTGAATGGCGCGCAGCAGGACGCTGAAGCGACCGGGGTCGATGACGAGGCCCGTGAAGCCGGTCGCGCCATCGGGAGTGGTCGGGTCCTGATCCTGCATATCGGGAGAGCCGAGCGAGAAGAGGGAGGCGAGCTGGTAGATGACGTCGTCGTCGGTCGCTCGCCTTTGCAGCTCGAGTCCGAGATCCACGCCGTCGCGCTCGGAGAGCTCGAGGAGCATCACCTCGAGCATGACCTGTATTTGCCGCACATCGAGCGTCTTCAGCAGCTCTTCGATCTGCTCGAGGAGCTGCACCTCGCCGATCGCGATGAGCGTGTTCGTGCCCTCGTCGACCGTGAGGGAGAGGGGAGGTTGCTCCCCGTCGACATCGGGGCGCCGTCGATTCGGGGCACTCTGCTGACCCGGAGAGGCGGCGGCCTCTTCGCCGGGCTCCAGGACGGGAGGCGGGAGTGCGATCGTGTCGGGCCGCTCGCCAGACTCCGTCGCCTCGCCTGCCTGCTCCCGGATCACGCCCGAGCCGATGAGCTCGTTCAGGAGCTCGGCAATCTCAGTGACGTTGCGATTGCGAATCGTGAAGGAGCGGACCGGGCGACGCGAGGTCGGCGCTGCCTGATCGAGACGCTCGATCAGAGACTGGATCTTGTCGTGCTGGCTGGGCGTCGCCGAGATGATCAGAGTTCCGGTCAGCTCGTCGACGACCATGCGCCAGCCGTCGCGCACATCGCCCTCGCCGCGAGCGACGTCTTCGACGAGCGTGGCCACGTCGCGGACGGGGAAGTGCTGCGCCGCATAGCTGACGGTCGTCGTCGCCTCTCGTCGGTCGAGTCGCTCGATCAGCTCCCGCCAGATCGGTCCCTCTTTGGGCGGCGCCACGAGGAGGATCTCCCCGCTGCCCGCGGCCAAGAGCTTGCCCTCGAGCTTTTCGCCGGTGACCGTCGCGCGCGTGCTCGTCACCTTCTCGGCGAGCGAGATGAGCGTGGCGGCGTCGACATGCTGAGTGGGGATCTCCTCGACGACGGCCGTCTCGGTCGCGACCGATTCGAGGCGAGTGAGGACCTCTTCGATCTTGTCATGCTGCGAGGGTGTCGCCGTTATGATGAGGCTCCCCGTCAGCTCATCGACGATGAGTCGCCAGGGGTCGACGGTGCCCGTCACCGTCACCTTGTGAACGGCATCCTCGAGCAATGTCGACACGTCCTTCAACGCGAAACGCGCGGGGACGTAAGTCCGAGTCTCCACCATCTCGCTCTGATCAAAGCGCGCGATGAGCTCTCGCCAGGCCGGCACCTCCGAGGAGGGAGCGATCACGAGCACACTGCGATCGGCCGGCAAGGCCACCAGCTTGCCCGTCAGCTTCGATCCGCCCGCCGCTTCTTGTGTCGCGGCCACCTTCTCGACGAGGCTGACCAGCTCTTTGGCGCTCGTCTTCTCGACCGGGATCTCCTCTCGCAGCTGCTCCTCGCCAGGCACGTCCAAGAACGCGAGCATCTCGAGCGCCTGCTCGAGGTGGGGGCGGAGATCGGCGAGGACGATCTTCTGTGTCTTCCCGAGCTGGGTCGCCGTGCCGCCCCCAGCCGAGAGCACCTGCTTGAGCGGCGCCAAAAGCTCCTCGGGTGCCCTGTGCTCGACATCCACGATGAGCTTGAGGTACCCGGCGACCGCATCCTCGATGCCGTCCTCTTCCACCCGCGCGACAGCCGCCGCCTCGTTCAGGCGCACGACATTCAACGTGTCCTCGCCCGGCATCTGGACCGTCGCAAAGCCCTTGGAGGCGAGAAGCCGATTCGTCAGCGTCCAGAGATTCTCATCCGAGATCCCCTGCCCTAGCCGGAGCGTCAGCGTCCCGCGAAGTGCCGCCGCATCGTACTGAATATTGAGCCCCAGCCGCTTCGCCGACAGATCGATGAGCCGCGGCAGCTCGATCTTCTCGGAGAGCATGGTCTCGGGCTGGGCGCGGGCCGAGGCGGCGCCCGCCCACCAAGTCAGGAGGATCGTCAGACCGCTCCAGGCGAGGAATGAGACCTTGGAGCTCGAGGTCGCTGCCATGGACGGAGTCTCGAAGACGCACCAGCAAACGACCCGGCGTGGTTCGATCACCGAACACCGGCAAGGTCTGCTTCAACAGATTCACACGCTCGCTGTGACGGATGGGTGGAGCGATTGTGACTGCTGAAATCTTCCACGAATCCGAGAACATGGAAGCTCCGCCGGGGCCTGCTCTGTCAGGTCCCAGCCCCTTGGATCAGCTCATCTTTGACAAGCAATCCCGTACCGCCTCTCGCTGTTCCTCGGAATGTGGCTTCGTCACCCTCGAGACGAGGCTCGTCACGACGAGGTTGACCAGGACAGCCAGGATTGCGGGATGCAGTCCGAGTACTTGGTGGGTGGGGGAGATCGTTCCGTCGATCAAGACGATCAGGCCTACCACCAAGCCCGCGCAGGCTCCTTTGCTGGTGAAGCGGATCCACTTCGGGAACAGCGCGCCGGCGACGCATGGTGCGAGCTGCATCGCTCCAGCCCCGGACAGCCCAACCAGGCGGACGAGGAAGTCGGGGCGGATGGTCGTCAGGAGATACGCGATGAGGAGGAGACCCCATGCCAAGAAGCGGCCGACGAAGACGAGCTGGCGGTCGCTGGCGTCGGGCTTCACGAAGCGCTGGTAAAGGTCTCTCGTGAAGATCGTCATGTTGGCGTGGATGATCGAGTCGACCGTCGACATCGCGGCAGCCGCGGCTCCGGCGAGGATCAGGCCGGCGAGCCATGGCGAGACGTGACCGGTGAGGAGGCGGGGGAGGACCAGGTCGATGTCGGAGCCTTGGAGGTCTGGCAGCAGGATCAGTCCGGAGAGACCGACCAAGGCGGCGGGGATGAAGAGCGTCGTCAGGTAGATGGGGGTGGTCGCACCGAGCCAGCGCACCGTCTTGGCATCGATGGCGCTGTAGTACCTCATGAAGAGGTGGGGCTGGAGCAGGATGCCCAGCGAGAAGATCCACCCGAAGGCGAACCAGTTGGCATTGCCGAAGAACCCTTGCGGTCCCGGCAAGGTCAGCCATTCGGGGCGCTCCTCCGCCAAGTGCGAGAAGAGGCCCGTCACGCCACCCACCTTCTCGTCGGCCACGATCCAGATCGCGGCCACCCACAGAGCGATGTACATCCAAATGCCTTGGAGAGCATCGGTGAAGTAGATCGCACGCAGTCCGCCGATCGTCAGGTAGAGACCGGCCACGGCGATGAGGATGCCGGTCGCGACGGCTTCGGGGATCTTGCCTTGGGTGGCCTCGGTCAAGATGTACCCCAGACCCTGCGCTTGGGCTTGGATGTAGGTCATCGTGAACAGGATCGAGATCCCGGCCACCATGAGCCGAACGGCTGAGCCGCCGTAGAAGTGCCCGAGCAGATCGGCGGGCGTGATGTGGCCGAACCGCTTGCCGAGCGCCCAGATCCTCGGGCCCAGCACGATCCCGAGTGCACCGACGAGCATCGTCCAGACACCGGCGACCCAAAACGACACGCCGTGCTTGTAGAACGCCGCCGGCGCTCCGAGCAGCACGAAGGCGCTGTGGAACGAGGCGACGACGGTGAAATAGAGCAGCCAGAATCGGGTCTTCCGCCCGCAGATCAGGAAGTCCTCGGCTCCTTCATCCGACCGAGCCCTCGCCAGGAAGCCGAGTCCCAACGAGACCAAGAGGAACACGCCGATCATGGACGTCGTGATGATCCAGCCGTCCATCAGCCTCGCCTCCAGACCCACAGCAGGAGACCGGCTAGAAAGAGCAAGTAGGCACCCGAGAGCCAGAGCACGACGAACGGGACGTGATTCCAGTCGGGCTCGACGCGATTGACCCAGCCGAGGATCGGTGGTTGAGTCGCCAAGTAGGCCAGCGCCAGGATGGTGCCGACCGTCATCGCCTTCGTTCGAGCTTTGGACATTGGGTCTCACACGCCGGGTCTTGATTCGTCGGAACGCGGCCGAATGATAAGGAAACGCATCGGGTGTCACCAGGCGGATCGATGAACCGACGGAGGATCGCAATCGGTGAGGCAGCTCTGGGCATGGCTCGCGGTGGGGGTCTTGAGTATGGAGCTCCCGGCGCAGGACTGGAATCGAGCGACGTTTCGCGGCGACGAGATCGATGGACGCGATTTCGATTACACGGACAGCTACTTCCTGGATGTCCTCTCGTTTACGCCGTCGTCGAGCTTCGCCGAGACCTGGTCGAACATCGAGACCGGGGTGAGGGGCTCCATCGGTAGCATCCGCACCGACGAGTTCTACACGTCCCATGAGCTTCGCGTCCGACAGGAGCTCGTCGAAGGTCGAGGTCTGGCGTTCCGCTTCGGATACCTCGAGGGCGAAGACTTCGACTCCCGTTACCGTCGATTCCGAGCGGGCATCGAGCAGGAGCTGATGTTCGGCACACGCATCTCCGCCTGGTTCGAAGGGACACAGCTCAAGGAGGACAACGACTTCCTTCTCGGTCTGGTGCACGATGGCGGCCCCTGGCGGGCCGAGGCCTCGCTCGGTCTCGTCGATTTCAATGACGACAAGGGGAAAGACGGCCGCGAGTTCCTCCGCAGCGCCTATGCGACCCACCTGGCCTTCGACTGGAGCCCGTCCCTGGCCTGGTCGTTCGGGGCGACCCTCGATGCACAACTTCCGATGGAGGTGGTCGACCCCGGCGAGGACCTGAGCTTCGAGTTCCGCAAGATCCGTCAGAGCCTGCGTGCCAGTTGGCGCCTCGGTCGGCGGGACGTCCTGCAGGTCGAGACCAGCTTCGAGCTCTCGGCGAGCGAGCGGCTGACGCTGAGCGACCTCGAGCGGCGAGATCGCGACCGGGAGTTCTACTGGCCTGGACTCGAGTGGCGTCACTTCTACGAGAACGGCGTCGAGGCGAGCCTGATCTTGAAGTACTTCCGGCTGAGAGAGAACGAGCGTCGCCGCCTGAGTCTGAACGAGGCCCGGATGATCGATCGGCACGAGGCCCAAGTGGGCATCCGTCTCGAGGCTCCATTGGACGACGAGTGGTGGCTCTCGCCCGCGCTCTGGCTCGCCTGGGTCGATCTGGCCGAGGTTTATCCTCTCGACGGCCTCGAGAACGACCGCGCCCATCGGATCGAGGCCAAGATCGCGGTGCCCTTCGAGTGGCGACCGGGCCCGACGGTTCGGCTCGTGATCAACCCGACCTTCGAGCTCGACGAGCCTGCGTTCGGAGGCGGAAACGTTCAGCTCGTGGTCGGGTTCTGATCGTTCAGAGGTGGTCGTTCGGGGGGGATGGTCCTTGCGGGCCCTGAGCGATGCGGTTTGGCGTGTGGGTCGGCGGGTTGGATTGCCTCAGGAAGCGACAGCCTGATTAGTTCCGATAATGATTCTTATGTTGAATTGCGAGTCCCGATCCCAGGGCCCGTCCGCATCGCGTCGAAATCCGTTGACCGACTCGCGGCACCGCTCATAATGGCAAGCCTCATCGGGAGATCGTCGCGAGCATCGTCGGCCACGTGGTTCACCCGTTCTGTCGCTTCTCTGCGTGCTCTGCCGAACGTGCCCCAGCTTCACGAGCCTTCCTCGGTCGATCGAGCTCTCGAGATCCTCGGGCCGGGCTCGCGTCTGCGCGCCGCAGGTACCGGACAGGTCCTGCCCCGTGCCGATGAGTCTCGGGACGTCATTCGCTTGGCGACCATTCCCGAGCTCCACGGGCTGCACCGCGACGAAGGTGGAAACCTCCATTTGGGTCCGATGTTGCCACTCCGGGTCTTGCGAGACTCGCCGCTCATCCAATCCTACTTCCCGGCACTGGCCAAGGCCTTCGCGGCCCTGTCGCCCGTCGCGCTCGAGCGCGGGACCCTCGGCGGATTGCTGCATGCCAACGATGTCGATTCACCGGTCCAGCCGGCCCTCATGACCATCCATACGAACTTGAGGCTTCAACGCCGAGGCTGTGAGCGCGAGGTTCCGCTCGGACTCTGGATCCAGAAGGACCCCGAGATCGGTCGCTGTCCCGATGAGGTCTTGGTCGAAGCCGTGATCCCGGCTCTGCCCAAGAGCTCGTTCCAAGGGCTCTTCTGTCTCCGGCTCGGAAACGAGCTCTCGAGGCCCGGGCTAGTGCTCGCGGCGTCCTTCTTCCTGGATCAGGCCTCGCGGCTCTGCACGATGGCCAAGATCGTTCTGGCCGGTATCGCGCCTCAGGTGGTCTGGGCTGAAGCGACCGAGGCCGCGCTCACGCAGCAGATCTTCTCGGAAGAGAGCCTCCAAGCGGCGGCCGAGGGTATCCTCCAGGCATGTCCTGACGATTTCGTCCACGCCCTGAATTATCGTCATCGCGTCGCGGTGCTTCAGGATGCCTTCCTCGGGATCGGTCGCAAGGTGCTGAATGGCGAAGACCGGATGATCGGCATCCCGATCGATCCGAGCTGGCCGACCGCATGGGAAGATCCCCAATGAGCGAGCTTCGGATCGGCTTCCAAGTCAACGGCGAAGAGCTCCTGATCCCCGTGACCCAGGGCGGCTCGCTCTTGGATCTCCTGCGCGATCGGCTCGGACTCGACGAGGCTCCTCCGAGCTGCGGTGATGGCCAGTGCGGGGCTTGTCTCGTCTTGGTGGACGGCTCACCGGTGCGCGCGTGCCGGCTGCCGGCCGACGAGGTGGCCGGCCGTGAGGTCCTGACGGCCGAGGGGTTGAGCGAGAGTGCGATGGGGCGCGCCTTGCTCGATCGCTTCTCCGCTTCGAACGAGGAGCACGAGCTCGGCTGTGGCCGGTGCGTCCCCGGGCTCTTGCTGGCCGCGCTCTCCTGTCTCGAGAACGCGCCCGAGCCTCCCGACCTCGAGACGGCACGGGCCGCAATGCGAGGGCACCCTTGTGCCTGTCTCTATCAAGACGAGATCGCCGCGGCGGCCGTCGAGGTAGCCCGAGAGGGAGCTGTTTGATCATGGCGCGCCCTCGAATTCGACCACTCCAAGTCTGGGAGCTCGCCCCGGAAGGGACGCTGACCGGAGCTTGGATCCAGAGCCCGCATTCCCACGCGCGCGTCCAAGCCCTCGAGGCCCGCTGGGCCAAGGAGAGTGGTCAGCTCGAAGCGATCTTGATCAGCGAGGAGATGGCTCCGCCCCGCCGAGATCTATTGGCCCTGCAGGAAGTCGTGTTTGCGGGTGATCCGGTCGCTGTGATCGCGGCCTCGGAGGCCTCGGTGGTCGAATCGGCGGTCGGGCGCTTCGACATTCAGTATGAAGGCGAACCTTACTGGACGGCGACACCGACCCTGCTCCCGGACTCGCCGCTCGACGAGCTCCTCGGCGATTCGAGAATCCTGAGTCGCGTCCGCCATCAGCGAGGCGGAGATGGCGAGGGCGGCTCCTGGTCCATACGGCTGAGGCGGCACCTGCCCGGCTGGACTCGCCGTGCGCTCGAGCCCGGGGCGGCCCTGGCGATCCCTGAGCCTCGAGGGTCTCTCCAACTGATCTCGTCGGCTGTCGACGGCCAAGGACGATTCGGGAGCTGGCTACGCCACATCGTCGGAGCCGCCGCCCCGAAAGTCCGGCTGGAACCGTGCGCCGATGGGTGCTCGGTGCCGCGCCGTGTGCACTGGGAGACCGATGCTCTGGCGATCTTGCTGGCGAGCCAGACGAAGAAGCCGGTCCTCCTGCCGCTGCCGCCGAGCGTTGCCGCTCCCGCATCAGCGGCTCCCCTGCCTGCCTCGGCCGGTTGTCAGGTGACGATCGACCTGCAGATCGGGTCGGACGGCCGTCCAATTCGTCGAAGGGTCCGCGCGATCATCGAGAGCGGGGGGCGACTCCCCCACGGGTTTCAGCCCGAAGAGCTGCCCGAGATCGTCCGCTTCCTCCCCTTCGAGCATGAGGACTGGGACATCGCTTTCGTCGCGAGTCACCGCCCACCCACCGAAGATTGCCAAGGGACGCTCGACGTCCTCTGCACCTGGGTCACGACGCTCTCGGAGCGAGCCACGCGAAGCGGGCGGCCCGAGGGAGGCGACGGCCTGGGCTGGCGAGTGGCCTCGGAGCTCTCGAAGGCGAGCTTGCCTTCATCTGCCAAAGGCGAAGCGCTCTTCGGAGTCGGCCACGCCATCGGTCGCGCGGGAACCGGTTGGATCGTCCACGAGGTCGCGTTGGCACTCGACCGCTGGACGGCTCGGCCGAGCCCGGTCCGCTGGCGAGTCCGCAACTACTCGGAGCTGGGACCGCGGTCGCTACGAGCGCAGATCGTCTCCGAGCTCGAGTGGCTGTGGCGCCTTTCGACCGATCGTCGGACGGACGAGCTGCCGACGGTGGAGACGCTGCCCGCGATCGAGATCATCGGCCCGGGCGGCTCGCAGGGGCTCGCCGAGGCCGATCGTCCACCGGGTGTCGCCGCGGCCGCCTATCTGGATGCGCTTCAGTCGATCCTCACGACGCGGTCTCCGGAGCGATTGCCCTTGAGCTCGAGTGATCTGTTCGAACGATTGCATGCTTGACGGAATCGGGACACTGACCGCGGTCGGCACTCGCCGACTCCTGTCGCGCTCCTTCCAATCGACCGCGATTCCCACTGGGAGACCGGACGCTTGACTCCCCTTCAACGATCCCTGCTATTGCTCTTGCCCTCGTTGAGCGGGCTCGTCCTCATCCTGATCCACAGCCTGCGCCACCGCGGGCGAGCCGTCACGATCAGCTTTTTCGTGTTCGGCGCCCTCTATGGGGTGCTTCGGGATGCCTTCATTCAGGATGCGATGATCGATGATCGCGACCTGCGCATGCCCTACGAGTTCGCCTTGCCGGTGCTCCGGTTGGGTGACGCCTCGATTCAGGCCGTGATCGGATGGCTCTTCTCGATCTACACCTCGTGGTCCATCGCCGAGGCGATCGTTCGAAGGTTCGAGCCCAAGAACGAGGAGCCGCGGTTGTTTCCGGTCCTGGCGATTGCCTGCATCGCCAACGCCGCCATCGGCTACGCCGTCGAAGTGGCGGCCGCCGCCGCGAATTGGTGGTGGTGGAACATCTCGGTCAAGAACCCCTTCACGCTCGACGTCCCCGTCGCCGGCGTCATCGCATGGTTCTCGGTTCCGTTCGACTTCTTGTTGCCGTTCCTGCTGACGTTCGGCGATCGCAACCGCGTCCGTTGGTGGGGGCTGTTGGCTGCGGCTGCGTTCCCGATCCACATCAAGTGGACGCACGGTGATCTGGAGCTCGGTTATCAAACCCTCAAGGTGCCGTTCTTCACGACCTTCCACCTCTTGATGATCCTCACCTTGCTGCTGGGCATGGTCGTCGCGCCTCTGAAGACGCGAGGGCTGCGCCGCCAAGGGGGCCAATGGGGACCTCTGCTCCTCGCCGGCACGGTCATCGGCATCACGGCTTTCATGCAGGTCACTCGCGGGGGCCCCCTCCTGCTCATCTCACAGATTCCGATCGTGGGCCTGGTCGCCGCTGGATTTCTCCCCTTCCCGATACCTGTCGTCGCGCTGGTGAGTGCGGGCTGCTCGATCCTCGCCCTGCTGACTGGCTCGGATGCAGCGGCGGTTTGGGCACTCCTCCCCATCGCCTATCTCGCGATCCTGGATCGCACCTTTCGTTCCGAGGCGGCTGCGTGGAAGAACGCCGTGGCCATCGTTTCCCTGATCGTGGTCGGCTTGGCCTTCGCCTTCTGCATGCACTCCAACGGGCTCGAGCTCCAGGCGACCAAGCGATTCAACCAGGCACAGAAGCTGACATCGACGGTCCAAGCCGAAAAGGCCATGCGACAGGCCATCGCCCTCTGCCCGCACAAGGACGAGTTCTACATGGTGCTCGCCCGAAGCCTCCAGGCCCGCGGCGATCTCACCGGTGCCGAAGCTCTCTACCGCGAGCTCACCGAGCGCATCCCGGGCGCCGAGCTCGCGCACGTCCAGCTCGGCAACGTGCTGGTCCAGCGCGCCGAGAGTGCGCCGCCCGGAGAGCGCCCCCCCCTGCTGCGAGATGCGAAGGAGCATTTCGAGTGGGCGGTCAAGGTGCGTCCGAAGCACCCTCAGCCTCACCTTGCCTTGGGTCGTTTCTTGATGACCACGGGCAAGAGTGACAGCAAACGCGAGACGGCACGCTCGCACTTGGAGTCGGCGCTGGAGCTCGCCAGTGAGGAGAAGGACAACGAGACGGCGCGCAAAGTCGCAGCCGAGTCACTCAGGCTCTTGGCACTGCTCGAGCAAGAGGCCGGTCATCTCGAGAAGGCAGCCTCCTACCTGGATCGACTTCTCGAGCAACAAGGGCCGACACCCGACCCGAAGGTGGAGGCTTGGAGGCGACGCCTCGAGCGCGACTGAGAGCCGGGCAAGAAAAAAGCCCGACGACCGGTCGGGTCGTCGGGCTCGTTCTCGATCGGCTGGGAGTCTCTCATTCCGAGCCGATGACGAGGTCGGCGAACTCGTCGAACTTGAGCGGGCTCTGCAGCTTCCGCAGCGACTTCTGCTGAATTTGCCGAATGCGCTCGCGAGAGACGTGGAACTTTCGGGAGATCTCCTCGAGAGTGTGCGGGCGCTGATCGTTCAGCCCGTAGCGCAGCTCGAGGATCTTCCGCTCACGATCGGTCAGAGTCTTCAGCACGACGTTGATCTTGTCCTTGAGGCTCTCCTCATGGAGAGACTCGAGAGGATCGCGGGACTTCTTGTCCTCCAGCATGTCGACCATGGACAAATCGTCATAGCGATCGGAGACCTGATCGAGAGAGAACACGCGGCGATGATAACCCGGAACGTCGGTCGGGAGTCCCCGCTCCGAGCTCTCGAGCTCCTTCTTGGCGTCCTCGCTCGGGTCCTGGTTCCTTCCCTCCTTGTCCAGCTTCTGGGAGAGGTAGATCGGGACGCGAATCAGGCGCGCTTGGTTGTAGAGCGCCCGCTTGATGGCTTCGATGATCCACCAAGAGGCGTAGGTCTGGAACCGGAATCCTCGCCGCCAATCATACTTCTCGACCGCGCGCAGGAGACCGGTGTTGCCCTCCTGGATCAGATCCATGAAAGGGAGTCCCTTGTTGCGGTAGCGGCGGGCGTTGACGAGGACCAGGTAGAGGTTGGAGCGAATCATGTCGCCCTTGAGCGCCTGGAGATCCTCGTAGGCCCGATGGAGCGCTTTCGAGGCGTGGTCGCTCAAGCCCTGGATCCACTCGGCGGCCTCTTCGAGCGGTAGCTCGACGTCGAGCGAGAAGTGCTGCTGCACCGGATCGAAGTGGAGGCGAATCCCCCCCTCCTGCTCGACGATCTTGCGGAACTCCTTGGCCAAGGCGGCGCGGTCGGACTCCTCGGCGAGGCGAACGATCACGCGGGAGAGCCTGCGACGGGCGAGCTCGATCTCCTTGGCGAGGAGGATCTCGTCCTCGCGAGTGGACGCTTCGAGCTGCTGGAGCTCACCGAGATAGATCGCCGTCGGGTTGCCCCGCTCGGCGAGCTCTCGACCGCTTCCACCCGCGGTCTGCTCGAGTCGATGGTATTCGACCGTGAGCTCTCGTCGATCGACTTCGTCGACGAGCCGATCGAGCATGCTCTCGAAGACTTCTGGGTCATCCCAGAAGGGCGTCATCTGCTCGCGCGTCAGGATTCCGGACTGCTCAGCAGCCGCGAGCTCTTTATCGAGATCCCAGATCAGAGCCTGGTTCTTCTTCGGCTTCATTGTGGAGCTTCCCTCCTTCAAGCTCGGTATCACCGAGCAACCCATCGAGAGAACGGAAAGGACGTCCTTCGACGAGGGCTTCGACCGCCGGCTCCTGGCGTGATCTTCCGACTCTCTGGATCGATCTTCACGCCGAGTCGCCACTGGTCGAGCAGCTTCGAACTGCTCCGTAGCAATTCGTAAGCCACGCGGCAACAGATGCTGTCCGTTCGTTCGAGGTTTCGTTCGGAGAATTTCGCGAAGGCTCGGATTCGGACAAGCGTCACCTTGACGTAACGCACCCTTCCCAGAGGTGCCTCTCGAGTGGGTCGCCTTGATCGGCTGCGCGAGATCGAGTCTTGCAAAGTCCACTGATTTGGGGTGTTATGGTTCGTCAATCGGGCCCTTACGGCCGTGGCCCCTACTTTGCGTGGGGTGTCAGCCTGTGTGATACCGTCTGTCAGTCTCAGGCCAGGATCCGAGTTTGAGCAATTCTATGAACTACTCTGTGAAGGAGTGGAGCCAGATGAAGAGAGCATTTGTCGTGGCTGTCGTCTTGATGGGGTGCCTCCTTGCTTTGCAGGGGGTCTCCTTCGCCCACGGTGGCCAGTATCGCGGACCCAGCGACACCGTCCCGCCGCAGCTCGGCGGCCCTGGTGACTCCACCCCGCCTCCCGTCCCGGGCGGACCGGCTACTCCGGGCGCAGGCCCGACGCCTTTCGGTCCGAACACGCCGGGCGCAGGCCCGAACACTCCGGGCGCGGCTCCGGGGCCGATCTCGGGACCGATGACCGGAAAGAGAAACGCCGCCGCAGGTGGTCCGGGATTCGAGCAGTGGAGCTTCTGGTGGGAGAACAACAAGGACCGCTTCCTGAACCTCCGTCAGAAGGTCCAGAGCGGTGGCGTCGTGACCGGTGATACCGGTTACCACCTCGGTCGCGGAAAGAAGAACGAGGTCAAGACGTCCTTGCGACCCACCGACGCCCAGATCAAGGAGCAGGTCATTCCGGCGCTCCAGCGCGCCCTGACCGACGATGACTTCGACACTCGCGCCGCGGGCTATATCGGCCTCGGCAAGTGTGGAACCGACTCCTCGGTCATCGAAGACATCAAGAAGGGCCTCACCGATTCCAACAGCTCGGTGCGTGAGTCGGCTGCCCTCGGCTTGGGTATCCTCGGTCAACCCGATGCGATCCCGGCCCTGATCGAGCTGATGAACGACAGCCAGGAGGCACGCCGCCTTCTGAAGTCGAGCTCCGTCGAGAATCGCACGCGAGCCTTTGCTTCGATCGGCCTTGGCCTGATCAATGACAAGCAGGCGATTCCCGATCTCTTGAAGATCGTCGAGAACGCCGGCTCGTACAGCAACAACGACGTTCCGATCGCTGCTATCCAGGCTTTGGGCCTCATCGGAGACCCGAGCGCGGTCCCGATGCTCACCAAGGTACTCGAGAACGCCAAGCTCAACGACTTCATCGTGTCCGCAGTCCCGATCGCCCTCGGCAAGATCGGCGATCAGTCCGTCGTCCCGATGCTCGAGAAGTTCATCAAGAACGAGAAGGTCAACGACCTCGTCCGCTGGTCGGCCATCATTGGCTACAGCCGCCTCTTGAAGGGCTCCGAGAACGAAGACGCGATCAAGCTGCTCACCATTCTCATGAAGGATGGTAACCCGCAGACTCGCAACTTCGCGACGATGGGCGTCGCCTACATCGGTGGTGACAAGGCTCGCACGACGCTACTCAGCGCCTACCGTGGTGCTCGCGCCGAGCAGATGCCTTGGATCTCGATGTCCTTGGCCGTCTTCAGCTGGAACAAGGACCGCGACGACACCATCGTCGAGTCGGTCCGTCGTGCGTTCCAAGAGCAGAAGAACCCGTCCTTCAGGTCCGGCCACGCCGTGGCTCTCGGACTTCTCAAGGACCGGGCTTACTGGGAGACGATGACCCGCGAGCTCGCCCAGAGCCGTGACGTCGACTTCCAAGGCTATCTTTGCGTCGCGCTCGGCCTCATGGAGGCCACCGAGTCGATGGACCACCTCAAGAACGTCCTCAAGACCAGCCGCAGCTTCCCGAAGCTGCAGCAGCAGGCCGCCATCGGTCTCGGTCTCATGGGTGACAAGGATGTCGTCGCGCTGCTCGCCGACACGATGGAGAAGACCGACAGCGCGTTCGTGCTCGGCTCTTCGGCCATCGCCCTCGGTTTGATCGGTGATCGCAATGCCATCGAGCCGATGGTCAAGATCGCCGGCAACCCAGATGTCAAGAAGATCGGCCGTGCTCTCGCGACGGTGGGTCTCGGTATCGTGGGTGACAAGGACAAGCTGCCTCGTCTCAGCCGTGTCGCCGAGGACAACAACTACCGCGCGAAGGTCGACTTCATGGCGGAGTTGCTGACCATCCTCTGATCGAGGAGAGTCGGTCCTGGCCTCGGCCCGCCGAGGCGAACTGATCAGATGAATCTCATGCAGCCCACTCATCCTTCGGGATGGGTGGGCTGTTTTCATGTGCCCCCCGACCTTCGCACGCACGAAGCGTGCGAAGTCACTCGCAAAGGAGTCCCAGGGCTACCATCTGCCGATCTCTCGGACCTCCGGACATGAAACGACGGGTCACGAAGAGATCCGGGTGCTCACCCCATGGGTAGCCAAGAGTTCAGCGCCTCTCGGACGCATGGTCCTCGATAAGAATCAACCGCGAGGCGTCGCGTGGTCGACCTTCCAGTGCAACCTCATCCCCCAGGCCAGTGCGGCCGCGGCGACGAGGACGCAGGCGACGATCGCCAGCCAAAAAGTGGCCTGGACGCGACCTCGGTGAAGATCGAGGCGGTCTCTCAGGGCGATCTCCCCCAATAGGGCCGCGAGATTCTGCTTCACTGAATCGTTACCGGGATCCGAGGTCAAAGCTCGCTGATAGAGCCGCCTCGCCGAGTCGAGGTCGCCGCGCTCCCAGGCCAAGTTGCCGAGTTGCAGGGAGGCAAAGGCATTGCCCGGCTGGCGGGCGAGGACCGCCTCGAAGGCACGGTGTGCGTCGTCGATTCGATCGAGCTTCTTGTAGCAGTAGCCGAGATTGTTGCGCAGATTGGTGTCGTTCGGGATCTGCGACACGAGCCGCTCGAGGAGACCTACTGCCGAAGCGAAGTCACCGGCTTGCATCGCCTGCGACGCCTCTCGCTCGAGCTGCTGGCGATCCTGAGCTCTCTCCGGCTCTTCGCACCAGACCAGGAGTGTCATCAAGAGCCAGAGTGTCATCGTGTGTCCCTGGCGGTCGACTCGAGGCTTTGCTCGCTGAGCTGCTCGATCGGTGCCCAGTCGTCCGTGAAGACCGGAAGATCGGGATCGAAGAGATGCTCGCGGGTGATCCCTGGCCGGCTCAGGTAGCTCGCGAGGGCCAACAGCTCGGGCCTAGCCTCGGCGCGCTTGGAGAGCTCCTCGAGCGGCAGCTCCCCCGTTCCGAGGTCGTCTCGCCGAAAGAACAGGATGACGTTCCGGCTGTTCTCCACCGGTGCCAGGAAGACACGTCCGAACGCTGCGGCGGCCGTGTTGGCCAATCCGGCGACGACCGGATCCTTCATCGGATCGACCTGTCCCGCCGAGTAGAAGCCGACATTCATGGCGCCGATACCGCCATCTCGCAGATGATCACGCACCAGGCCGAAGAACTGGCGGCTCACCAGGTGAAACGGAATGTAGATCTGCTGAGAGTAGGCATCGATCACGACCAGATCGTAGGACTCGCGCGTGTGCTCGAGAAAGATGCGCCCGTCCTGATCCGGAATCACCTCGAGCTTCGGTTGATTCGCCTCGTCGAGCTCGAAGTACCTCCGCCCCATCTCCACGGTCAGCGGATCGATCTCCACCCCGTCGAGCTCGATGCCGGGATCGGGCTCGAAGAAGTGATGGAGCTGACGGCTGACCGTTCCCGCGGCCAATCCGATGATCAGCCCACGGAAAGGCTGGCCGGGATCCTCGAGCAGCAGCGGCATCAGGTTGAAGTAGTCGTAGTAGAGTCCGCCGGTCAGAACCTGGCCAGGAACCAGGACCGAGTGAAAGCTGTCGAGCCCCTCGTTGAGCTTGAGCTCGATCCGGCCTCCCGCCTCTTCTGGCTTCCGCACGACCTGAACGAACTGGTATGCGGAGTCCTTGGCGACGATCGCGTCCTGGCTGCGCTCGATCGGGCTCCCCCACTCGATGACGAGCCACACGAGCGGCACGATCGTCAGCATGCTCGCCGCTCGGGCCTTCGCCCCTCCCCCGCGCCAGATCCCGGGAGCAGCCACCAATCCCAGGGCTGCTGCCGCGAGGTAGACCGTGGTCGTGGCGCCCCAGGTCGGAACGAAGACGTGCGTCGGCAAGAACGTCCCGACCAGGCTACCGACGGTTGAAATGGCGTACACCGTGCCGGCACCCGCGCCGACGCGCTCGCCTTGGAGATGGACCAGCTTTACGGCGAACGGACTGACCATTCCCAGGAGCAGCATCGGCGCGCCGAACAGCAAGGCGGTCACCGCGAAGGAGCCGCGGTTGAGGAGCTGGAACGCTTCCTGAAGTGGCAAGTCTTCGGCGATCAGGAAACGGGACAGCGGCCGGACTGCGAGGGGCGACGTCGCGAAGAGCACTCCGGCGGCCAGGATGATGCCGCAGAGCAGTCGCAGACTCGGAAAGCGATCGACCAGCCGGCCGCCGAGGAAGTAGCCGACGGCGAGGGCTCCGAGGACGACGCCGATGATGTTCGTCCAGACGTAGACGGTTTGTCCGAAGAACGGGGCGAGCAAGCGGACGATGGTCAGCTCGACCATCATCGTGGCCGCACCGCAGACGAATGCGATGCCCCACAAATAGAGCGCGCGCCCACGACCGGAGTCGGGGCGCGCGTTGGATGTCCGTGTGGCCGGGAGATCCGAAGAGTCGTTCACGGGGGCTTCTCGCTGGAGCGGCTATCCGAGATCTCTGTATGCGACCGATTACTTGGGCTTGCTGGTGTCGGCCGGAACGTTGACCTCGATCATTCGTGTCCAGAGCCTCGCTCGCTCACCCGTCAACCAAGCCGTATCGAGCATCTCATCCACGTTTCGCTCCACCTTCTTCTTGAAGGCTTCCTGGCCGTTGATCTCGACCACGATTTCCTTTTTGAGATCGAGGACGGCATCATTGAGCCGAAAGTAGAACTTGGAGATGCCCTTGCAGTCGACCTTGATCTTGTTCGCCTCGCGGTCGAGCGAAGCCTGGAACTGCGGGTACGTGTCAGGCTTGTCCGCTTCCGGAGTCACGCTGAACTCACGCACCTTCAGCCAAACGGCGTCGCTCCAGGCCAAGCTGCTCACCACTCCCGAGATCTTCTCGGGGTAGCGAATCCGCTTCGTCTCGGTGACCCACTTCTCGAGTGCCTCGCCTTCGACCTTACCCTTGGTCACGTTGCCTTGCTTGGCCTCGACGGCCTTCACCAGGGGCGACTCCTCGGCGGCGAACACGGCGATTCGGGCCAGGTTGGGAGCGTAGTAGTCTTGATCGGTCCCACCGGACCGGAGCAGGCAGCCAGCGAACCGATCCGAGAATCGGGCGGCAATGCGAGCGGCGGCGGCGGCGGTCTTACCGCTTCCACAAAGGAACATCCGGTCTTGATCGAACGCCACCTGGTCCCAGGACAGGCTACCGAGCGGCGTCAGCAGATTGGCCAGCCCTTCGTCCGTGTCCCACTCGCCATCCTCGGGCGGCGTGGGAAGGAGGAGCGCCGCCTCGTCGAGCACCGGCTGCTTGTCCCAGTGCTTCTCGAACCAGGCCTGGGCGTCCTCGCCTGCCGGGCGAATGTCGACGATGACCGGGATGAAGTCTTCCATCTTCCGCACGGACCGGCCCTTGTAGGTCTTGGGAAGATGAATGTGGAACTTGGGTCCGTCGTCGAGCTCTCCCTCTTCCAGTTTGCCCGACTTGATCTTGGAGTCATACTTCGCGAACAGGTTCATCGCCGGGACATAGGCATTGATGTACTGGAGCGCCTCGTCCTCGCTCTCGATGTCGATCCGCCACTTCTTCGCGGCGTCGGCGAGAGCCCCGCGGATCTCCTTCATCGCCTTTTCCATGTTCAAGTAACTGCTCTGGTCCTTGTACTCGTAGTAGCGGGCGATGAGGTCGGTCAGCTTCTTCTCGACGCTTCCACTGAGCTCCTGCTCATCGTCGAGGGCTCGAGCCGGCGAGTTGGCGAAGAGGCCGAGGACCGCCAGGAGGGCCGTCATCAAGGTTATTGTTCGAAACTTCATCGAAGAGGTCTCCTTGGGATTCCAATCGTGCCGAGACGAATCGTACCAGCTCGGCCAAAAGCATGTCAAACCGCCGGTAGACGGGCGTTTCATCTGGACTTACAGGAAGGTCACCCGCCTTCATTCCTCGACACCTCGGAGCAGTCGCTCCCAGTAGAATCGCGCCCGGGATCGCTCGGGCTCGAGGTCGAGCAGCCGCTCGAGGGCTTGCCGGGCTTCCTCTCGGCTGACGCCCGATGCCTCCGACTCACGCAGTCCGAGCACCGCAATGTTCTCGAGGGAGTTCGAGACGTCGATGTCCGTCGCGATCGAGCGCCGGTAGCAATCAGCCGCGTCACGCAGTCGTCCGACGGACTGCAGCAGGATGCCGAGGTCGTTCCAGGGCGCCCCCGCCAGAGGATCGAGCTCGATCGCTCGGCGATAGGCCGCCTCGGACTCCACCGACCGGCCCAGATGCTTTAGCGTCAGAGCGATGTTCATCTCGAGCTGCGAGCTCGTCTCGGCTTCGGCGAGCTGCCGAAACACTCCGAGCGCCGACTCGTAATCGCGCTGCGAGCCGTACCAGCCGGCGACCGTCTGGAGGATCTCACGAGCACCGGAGTGACCGGGATCCACATCCAGCACCTTTCGGGCGCGACTGGCCGCCTCCTCGAAGTCCTTCCTCGCATAGGACACGAGCGCTCGATGATACACGACCTCGCTCGCCGCGGGATTCAACTCGAGTGCCTTGGCGAGCAGCTCATCCGCAGCGTCGTAGTCCTCGACCAGCCGGCGCACGATTCCCAGGTGATAGAGAGCGGTGAAGTTCTTCGGCTGCCCGTCGAGAGCCAGCCCATACAGCTCACTCGCCTGAGCGAAGCCGCGGGTCGCGACCAGCCACCGCCAGATGCGATCGAAGACCTCCGGGTCGGTCGGCTCGCGCTCGATTCGGCGCTTCAGGGCGGCGAGCGCCTCGTCGAGGTTGCCTTCTCGCGCGTGTGCGTCCGCGATCCGCAGGTCGACACCCGGCGTCGCGGGGTCGATCGAGCGGGCCCTCTCGTAGGCCTCGAGCGCCGCCGGCCAATCTCCGCCGATGAATCCGCGAACGTCCCCTTCGAGGCGCCATCCTGTTGCGGAATCGGACTCGAGCATCGGGTCGAGCACGCGCGAGCAGCTCTCGCCGTCCGCGGCCCAGTAGTAGGACTCGGCGCAGCGTAAACGGGCGTCGCCGGGGACATCTCCTTCGAGGGACTCCTCGAAGCTCGCGGCGGCTTCGGCGAAGCGCGTCTTGATCAAGCCAGCCGGCGCCGAGGACTGGAACTCGGCTGAGGCGGCATGGGCCGCGAGAAGACGCCCGAGATGGTACTTCAGGAGCTGGTCGTCGGGCTGAGCCTCTTGCGCCGATCGGAGCTGCTGCTCCGCTTCACCGTAGGCTCCTTCGGTGATCCACCGATCGACCCTCTCCCCCCAGTCCTGCTGGGCGAATGGGCTCCAGAGAGTGATCATGAGCAGAATCGTGGATGTCCAGGTCATGCTGACGGGCTCCTCTCGTGTATCGGGTCCGTCGCCCTGTTCGCAACTCTCTGGCCGAAGGCTTCAGTCGACTCCGAGTATCGTGACTCCCGTCTCACCTTCCTCGATGCCTCCCAGCTCCCAGGGCTGCTCACCACTGTCTCGAAGCTGCTGGCAGACGTCGCTGACCTTGCTCTCGGGCACGATCAGGACGTAGCCGATTCCCATGTTGAAGACACGGAAGCGTTCCTTCGGCGGAACATTCCCCCACTCGGTGAGCAAGCGGAACAAAGGGGGCACCTGCCAAGAGCTGCCGTCGACGACCGCCCGACAGCCGCTCGGCAGAACGCGAGGGATGTTGTCGTAGAGGCCACCTCCAGTGATATGGACCATTCCGTGGACCTCGTCGGTCGCCTCGAGGACGCGCATCACCGGGCGGAGGTAACACCGATGAGTTCGGAGCAGAGCGTCGCCCAGCGACTCCCCCCCCAACTCATCCAGCTTCGTCTGCGGTGAGTGACCTGCGACGTCGAAGGCGACCTTTTGCGCGAGCGAGTAGCCATTGGTGTGGAGCCCAGTCGAGGGCAGGGCGATCAGCTTGTGCCCGGGCTGGATCCGGTCACCGATCACCAGCCGGCTCTTGTCGGCCATGCCGACGATGAAGCCCGCCAGATCGTACTCGCCATCGGCGTACATTCCGGGCATCTCCGCGGTCTCTCCGCCGATCAGGGCGACGCCTTCGGCCTCACAGGCACGAGCCATCCCTCCCACCACCTCGGCGACGGTGTCGGAGGAGAGCTTGCCCGTCGCGAAGTAGTCGAGAAAGAAGAGCGGCTTGGCCCCCTGGACGAGGATATCGTTGATGCAGTGGTTGACGAGGTCGGCGCCGATGGTGTCGTGACGTCCGGTGGCAAACGCGAGCTTGAGCTTGGTGCCGACACCGTCGCACGATGACACGAGCACCGGATGGTCGACGCTCGGAAACTTCGCGTCGAACAAGCCGCCAAAGCTCCCGATGTCCGTCAACACGCGCTCGCCGAAAGTGCGGCGGAGCTGAGGCTTCACCTTCGAGAGGCCTTCGGTGGCCGCATCGATGTCGACACCGGCGTCTCGGTACGTCCAGGAGCGGGATTCGCTCACGTTGTTGACTCCCCTGATTCGAGGCGGTCCCTGCTCGATGGCGCCGCGTCCGCCGCGCGCGTGCGCGGGCCCGGAACGCGTCCTCGAGTCGGAGCACTCCGCCTCGGGCTTCGAGCATACCGGCTTCGCCGCGTTCGGCGCAAGGCGCCGAGACCGTAGGACTTCCGAAGCCCGCGCCGGGTTTTTTCTCAGCGCCATCCGGTCGATACTTTATATGATGCGCCTTTCGGAGGGACTCGGGCGGTTCGGCCGGGCCTCGAGAGTCGAGATCGTCCTCGGCGATGAAGCGGCGCTCCGGAGAGAGTATCCGGACCTGGCGCTTCCAGTGCCTCGCCAGGAGAAGCCTCGCCAATTCATTGCGGGCACCACCCACCTCGTCCAAATACCCGGGCCGGAAGGTATGGCGGCGCCATGGATCGTGTCACGCGACTCCGGTGCGCCTCACCCCTCGACACGGTCTCACGCAGTCTGGTCCGACGGAGCTGAATTCAAGATGGATCTCGGGAACACGATTAGCCTGCTCTATGTCGTCCTCGGCGTGGGATTGATCATCTTCGTTCACGAACTGGGGCACTTCCTGGTCGCGAAGAAGGTCGGCATCCGAGTCGAGACGTTCTCGTTGGGCTTCGGCCCGCGGCTCTTCGGGTTTCGCCACGGCGACACCGATTACCGAGTCTCCATCATGCCACTCGGCGGCTACGTGAAGATGGCCGGCGAGACACCGGGTGAGGTGGTCACGGGATCGGATGACGAGTTCTCGTCGAAGACGGTGGGACAGCGCATGGCCGTCATCGTCGCCGGCGTGGTCATGAACGTGATCTTCGCCTTCATCGCCTTTCCGATCGTCTTCACCGCCGGTGTGCCCTTCGAGGAGAACCGCGTCGGCCACGTCTGGCCCGGAAGCGCCGCATGGGAGGCCGATCTTCGCCCAGGCGACTTGATCCACGAGATCGACGGCAAGGAGCTGCGCGGCTTTCCCGACATTCGGATGGAGGTGGCCCTCTCGGACGCCGAGGAAGGCATCGACTTGACCGTTCACCGTCCCAGCGGCGACGGCGTCGAGATCTTGCAGAAGCGTCTCTATCCGAAGTTCGATCCGACCGAAGGCATCTACGCGATCGGAATCGCCCCCGCTCTCGAATCGAAAGACGGTCATGTCCAGGTCACGGTCGAGGACGACTCTCCGGCCTTCCGGGCTGGCCTGAAGACGGGCGATGCCTTGATGTCGGTCAACGGCGAGCCCGTCGATGCGTCGACCTATTACTCCGATTCGTCGAGGCTCTTCCCGTCCGAGCAAAGCGCGAGCTTCGTCGTGGATCGCGGCGGCGAGCGCATCGAGGCCACGATCGAGCCCGAGCTCTCCGATCTCGATGCCTGGCGCGTCGGTGTCACTCCCTTTCAGAACGTCTTGACCGGCATTCGGCACGAGAAGCTCCGGAAGCTCGGCGTCGATGCGTCGCGGCTCCAGGTTGGAGACAAGATCGTCGGAGCCTTGGGCCAAGAGATTCATCAAGCCTCTGATCTCCGCCGCATCCTCGGTGAGGACGAGGTGTCCGGTATTCAGCTCCGGGTACAGCGGAAGGGCGAGGGTCTCGACATCCCCGTCAGCTTCTCCAACGACCTCGACTATGATGCCTTCCTCGACCAGCTCTCCTTCGGCGATGCGGCAGACTCCAGCGGCGTGCTCGTCAGAGAGGGCTATCCTGCTGCGGCCGTGGGGATTCAGAACGGGGACCGCATCGTCAAGATCGGTCGTTCCGATATCTCCGACTTCGAGGACGTCGTCGAGGCGGTCACGGCCTCTTCGGGTGAGAAGCTCGATATCGAAGTCCAGAGAGCCGGCGTCGAAGGCACGTTGTCGTTCTCGATCACGCCCGCTCAGATCCAAGCGCCCGACTACGGCATCCAGATCCACTTCGCCCAGGTGGTTCGTCAGTACTCGTTCGTCGAGTCGATCGCGGTCGGCTTCGACTGCTCCCTCAACATGATCAAGAACCTGTACCTGACGCTGAAGAAGATCTTCGCCGGCGACGTCGCCTCGAAGAATCTGGGCGGCATCATCACCATCGGCGTCGTCTCGTACTCCTTCGCCGAGTCGGGTGCGGCCAAGCTCTTCTACTTCTTGGCGATCCTCTCCCTGAACCTCGCCTTCTTGAACATCCTGCCCATCCCGGTGCTGGATGGAGGACACTTCCTGTTCCTCATCATCGAGAAGCTCAAGGGCTCCCCCGTCAGCGAGCGCGTCCTGGGATACTCGCAGGTCGCCGGTCTGATCATCATCTTGGCGCTGATGCTGTATGTGACGTACAACGACATCCAGCGCTGGATCCTCAACTGATCGGAGCGCAACTGCCCGAGGCTTCGAAAGCGGCACACCAAAGCTTCGAGTGCTGGCCGAAGGGACTCGCGCTTTCGGCCGCAACGCCAGGCCCGCCTCTACCCGCCAGCCCTCTTCTCACGAGATCGGAATGCGACTCGAGCCGCTCGCCCGCCTGCTGAGGATCTCCAATGTCCTGACGCCCGCCGCGGACATCGTGGCGGGTGCACTCTTGACAGTCCTGCTCGACGGCCGTGAGATCTCGCCAGCCGCGTGGTCCGCCGGCATTCTCGCCTCGGTCTCGGTGTACTGCGCCGGCATGGTCTTCAATGACTACTTCGACTTCGAGGAAGATCGGGAGCTTCGCCCGAGTCGCCCCTTGCCGTCCGGTCAGATCTCCCGGAGAGCGGCGGGCTGGATCGGCGTCTTCTTGCTCGTCCTGGCCTTCTCCTCGGCCGCCCTCGTCGGCACTGCCGCGCTCGGTGTGCTCGCCGGCATCACGATCCTGGCCGTCTCGTACGATGCGAGCTCAGGTCGCTTGGGACCTCTTCGCATCACGCTCGTGCCATTGTGTCGAACGGCCAACGTGCTGCTCGGTGCCACCTTGGCCGGCTGGCCGTTTCCAGGAGCATCGCCAATCCTGCTCCCCTACGCCATCGGCTATGGCGGCTACATCCTGATCGCGTCGGCCTTCGGGAGCATGGAGGACCGCTCGGTCGTCCACAGGCGGCTCCCCGTCCTGGTGGCGGCAACGACGGCCTTGACCTTCGTTCCCTTGCTCAGCGGTTGGCTGGCCATCTCGGACGCGGGAGGCCTTCGTTGGCTGGTCCCGACCTTCCTCTGGCTGGGGTTGTCGAGCCGAGTCGTGCCCGCCGTGCTCCTGGCCTGGCGAGAGCCCGAGCCCGCGACGATGGGACGCACGGTCGGGCGAGTGCTCCGCGGGGTGCTGCTCTTCCACGGAGTCTTCTGCACATGGCTGATCGCCCAGCCGGTCCCCCAGCTCCTGACGGCGACCGCATTCGTGGTCGCCGATCAGGTCACCGGGATGCTGGCTCGTCGAGTCCCGCCCACCTGAGCCAACTCAGAGCGGGATCACCTCGGACTCGATCTCCTCGCTGGTGACGAGCTCCTTCTCGATCAGAAGCGACGCCAGGTGCTCGACTCGCTTTTGAAGCTGGTCCACGGTCTCGGCCAGGAGGCGGTTTTCTTCTTGGAGGTCGGCGAGTGCCTCGCTCGACACGGCGTCCGCCCTGGCCGAGGCCGGCTCATCGGGCTCGATGCCGACATCGAACTCCGGCAAGGCGAAGGCGGGGAAGAGCCCTGTCTCGTTGGGTGCCGAGATGATCTCCTGATGGCGAATCTCGCCTTGCAACGAGAAGTCGCGCACCTTTTCGATCGCCTCGTCCTCGAGTGAGTCGTCCGCTCCGAAGATCGTTGGCTCGGAAGCCTCCCCTGGGGCGGCGTGCTCGTCGTTCGTCACCGCCGAGTCCAAAGGACGCGTCTCAGGCAGTGGAGGCTCCAAGGAGCAGGAGATCGCACCGAGGTCTTCCTCGCTCAGGTTGGAGAGCAAGGACTCCGTCTGCATTCTCGAGACCGAGAGGAAGTCCTCGGCCTCGTCCTGGATTTGGGTCTCGCGCGCTTCCTCGTGGTCGGCGTGAATCTCCCGCAAGAACTCGGCAGCCTTTCGAGAGGACTCATCGAAGAAATCCTGCATCTCGTCGTGGACGTGCCGGTCGATGTATTCCGACCGGGCATCGTCAGCGAATCGCAGCTGCGCCAGGCGCGTCTGCTGATCCCTCTTCTTGGCTTCCTCTCGAAGCTCGCGCTTCCTGCGAAAGTCCTCGAACGGATCGTTCTCGTGATTCATGGATCGCTGTCCTTCGATGCTGGATGCGGGGTTCCGCGAGATAGGCCGTGTTCGTCCCCCCTATCGTCCAGAGTCACTCCCGACCGTGAGGCTCCATCTCGGACGAGGGGAGCCTTCGAAGGTTTGAGTGGTGGTTCGGTTGTGATAAAAGTGTCTGACGCGCGAGCGAGGACATTGGAGGGGCGGCCCATGTACAAGCGATCGGATGCGGGACTGACGATCATCGAGGTCATGATGATCGGCATCGTGGCCGCCATCGCGATCTCGTTGGTGATCCCGCGGCTGAGGGCCGCCCGTATCGTCCACAACGAGGAGCTCGCCCTGACGATCGTTCCGCGAATCCTCGCGGCCGAGGCGTCGTGGAAGGGCGAGAGTGGGAAGACGCTGCGCGCCGAGGACGAGCCCTCTCTCCGGTTCGCCTACCTCGACGAGCTGGTGGAGACGAGCCTCCTGGACGTTCCCGAGGGTCGCCTCGAAGGCGGGCGCTTGATCGCCAACGGCTACGTCTTCGAGATCGTCCTGTTCGAGAAGCCCCAAGAGAGCCGAGTCCCCATCGAGCGGAATCCGACCGATCTCGTTCGTGTCGACCCCGATCGCTACCTGCTCCTCGCCTGGCCAGAGGTCTATGGCCAGTCCGGCGTGCGCTTCTTCGCCGCCGATGGACAAGCCATCTTCCATTCCTCGAACTCGCTCCACCGTTACGAGGGAACCGGCTCACGCGCCCCTTCGGGAACGGCTCCCTTGATCGAGGATCAATCGCAGTGGCTCGGTCACGGCAAGGGCCAGGACGATCAGTTCTGGGGACCGATGGCGCTCGCCGAGGAGCTCACGTCGACTTCAGAGTGAACTGCAGGAGGTAGTAGTGATACCCCAGCAGGGCGCCGTAGAGGACGAGGAGCAGGCCCATCAGGAACCGGACGAAGCGGTAGTTCTTGTGCAGGCACAAGAGCACGATCCCCAGGATCGTCGCGGCCAGCTTGACCACCAAGAACGTCTGCATGCCGTGACGCAGGAAGAAGTCCATGATCGGATTCTCCTCCACGCCGCCATTCTGGAGGTGGATCAGCGTCATGAGCCCGTCGCTCAAGCAGAGGACGAACAAGAACAGCAGGAAGAAGAGCCACTTCGGTCCGAAGCGGTCCACGTAGACGTGCTGCGGGTCCTCGGAACGGCGCACTTGGCGCCTTCGGCCACCAAAAAAGGTGTACCGGCTGAGCATCGGAGTCGGCCGACGCCGACGATCGGCTCCACCGCGACTGTCCGTCACCGACTCCTCGGGGCCGCCTGACACACTCGATCCCGAGACCGGCCCGCGTTCCTGCGTATTCGATCGGCTCGGCTGCGGGCTGGTTGAAGTCACTGTCGCATCTCCCCGACGCTCGCCAGACGGCGCTCGCTCGTAACGGGTCGCCGTCGGTCCGAGTCGGATCCTCGCCGGCGCCAATCCAACGATCGAACACAACCGCCCTCGAGCTGAAGCGTCCGCGTCGACGAAAGCTACAGAGCCTTCAGAATCAGAAGTACCTGCGCCGCGCCGACCTCATGGCCTCGAGAACATCTTCTGGGAGATCGCCCAGGCGCAGCCGCTCCACCAGCCATCGCCCGAAGCGGAGGTCGAAGAACCCGGGCAGGATCTGCTGGATCACCAGGACCTGCAGCTCGGGATCCCAGGTGTCGAAGCGCTCGACGACCGCATCGAAGGCGAGCCGCGCTTCTTTTCGTGTGGTCGGGTCCTCGCCGTAACGATCCGCCGCGTTTCGCAGGGCGACCAAGATGCGTCGCAGCGAATCAGCGTCGTCGGCCTCATCGAGCGCACCCCGAAGTGCGCTCAACGACTGGACGCCGCAGTTCGCGAGCGCTTGAACGGCGAGGTCCGAGAGCGAGCTCCCGTCCTCGGCCAGGACATCCTCTTCGAGAAGGATGCCCAGCAGCGGAGGGATCGCCCGCCCATCGCCCAGATGACCCAGCGCTCGGACGAGCGAGAACTGGCGCTCCACGCCGGCATCTTCGAACCACTGCAGCAGGTCGGGAGCGATGCGCTCCTCATGAAGGCGCGCGGTGTAGAAGTCGATCCAACGTTGGCTCTCCGCGCTCCAAGGGTCCTCTCGGATCTCGAGCCAGAACGTCCAGGCAGCCTCGCGCTCACCCATCCGGGCCAAGCCATCGAGCGCCTCCTCGCGAATGCGACGCGTCGGAGACTGGGCGAGGGTTCGCAGCTCGCGGCGTGCGATGCGATCGCCGCAAAAGGACAGGGCGTGGGCGAGCTGGATGGTGGTGTCTTGATCGGCCTCGGGTAGTCGCTTCGCGAGTGCGCGGGACGAGGCCTCGTCCCCGACCTCTCCGAGACAGGCGATGACGAAGTCCTGCAATCGTCCCGGCAGCTCCCGATCGAGCAAGGTGATCAGGTCGTCGCGTCCCGTCTCATCTCCGAGCACCCCGACCGTCCATGCCGTGGCGATCCGATCGAGAGGGTTGGCTCCCGAGGCTCGCAGCTTCTCGAGCCGCTCGCGGAGTACGGGCAAGATCTCCGGCTGCTTCCACAAGCGGTAAGCTGCCAGGGCGTGCTGGGACGCATCGAAGCTCGGTGCATCCAGGAGCGCGCGGACGAACTCCTCGGCGGCGGGTCCGCCGATTCGAATCACGGCGTCGGTGACGAGCTGCTTCTGGTATTCGGGAGCCCGCTCGCCGTAGCGCAGCAGCTCTCCGACTGCCGAGGGGTCGCCGATCGCGCCGAGAAGTGGAACGACCCGTGTCTGGATGCGCAGCTCCGGTCGGTCCAGACAGTCGACGAGTGGGCCGACCGAGCTCTCGTCGGGATAGACCTCGAGGACCTCGCACAGGTTATCGAGATTGGCATCGGCCCGATGCGCCAGCGCCTTCAGCCGAGCATTCACCTGCGGGACGATGGAGGGATCGAGTCGGCGAAGCGTCGCGACGGCATATTGATGGCCGCGAGAATCCACTTGCCCGGTCGAGATGCGCGTCAAGAGACGCTCGATCAGGATCTCGTCGTTTCGGGGAGCCGGCTCCTGAACCGACTCGCTCAGAAAGAAGGTCAGGAGAATCGTCAGTGCTCGAATCATCGATGGTCTCGTTCTGGCACTCGAGTGGTCCGACGGGCGGTGCTGCAACCTTCAGACCATCCGTCTCGGCTACTCATTGCGGTCAATCGCTCACCGATGAGTGCCAGGCCGGACCTCGAGGCTCGAGAACCGTGCGATCTTGCTGTCTCGAGATCGCACAGCTCCACTATTGAGGCCGTACCGCCGGTCCGTTCGGCAGCGGTGCTCCGACCTCGGTCGAAGGCACGTGCCACCAACTCTCCTCACCGTCATCTTCGCTGGCCGGCCGGATCTCGGCGCCATCGAGCCCGAAGGAGGTCAAGAGCGTGCCCTGCGCATTCTCGAGCCGGCGGAGGGCGATCTGGTAGTTGACGACAATCTGACGGTTGCGCGTCAGCTCGTTCGCCAGCCGCTCCTGGAGCTCGAGCACTTGGAAGTTCGTGGAGAAGCCGACATCGTACTTCTTTTGCTCCGCTTCGAGTCGTGCTTGTGCCAGCTCGGTCGCCTTCCGGCTCGCCACGATCTGCTGACGCAGGGTCGCGATCTCCCGCAGGGACGCCCGGACCTCCGCGACGACCGAGCTCTCGCGGTCGTAGAGATCGATCTCGGCCTGCCGGAGCTCCAGCCGAGCGCGGCGCAGCCGGGCGGATCGTGTCCGATTGAAGGGGAATGGCAGCTCGAAGGACAGGCCCACTTGCCAGGCGGTCGTATTGATCTCGGACGTCTCGGAGAACGACTCGCGGAACGTCCGGTCGACGCCGTTGCTCCGTCCGCTCCCGAACAGATCGAGCTGCGGGCCGAGCTCGTTGGTCGCCTGGAAGACGGTCAGCCGCCTCTGCTCGAGCCGCTCGCGGAGTGCCTGCAGATCGGCTCGCTGCGCCCGAGACACCTTTGCCGCCATCTGCCACGCGGGCAGCTCGACCGCGTCTTCGCTCGGAGAGGAGCCGGGGACGAGGTGAAAGTCCCAATGCTCGGGGAGCTCGAAGTTGAAGAGGATACGGCGCAGGATGTCCTCAGCATCCTTCACGGCGTTCTGGGCGGAGATGAGCTGTTCACGCCGACTGAACACCTGGCTCTCGGCGTCGAGCACCTCGACCGGAGCCAGCACCCCTTCGTCCACCTTCGCCTGGTTGATCTCGTAGAGGTCCTGGGCGAGCCGGAGGGAGAGCGCCTTGACCTCGACGTCCTCGATCGAGAAGACGAGGCGCCAGTACGCTTCGATACAGGAGAAGACGATCTCGGACTTCTGCCGCTCGAAGTCTGCATCGACGGCGCGGGCACCCAGCCTCGCTTGGTCGATGGAGCTCAAGCCGTAACGAGTCCAAGCGCCGCGCAAGAGTGGCTGTCGGGCTTCGATCTGGAAGAAGCTGCTGACGTTCGGATTGAGCGTCGCGAACTGACTGTTGGTGCGTTGCCGGTCGCCGTTGACGGTCAGCGTGACCGAGCCTCCGGTCGGCAGTACCTGCCGGGCTCCGAAGTCGATGTGTGTCGTGTTCAACTCGAGGCGCTGCGCACCCTGGAGCTGCGAATTGGTCGGCACACGGCTGCGACCGTCCGATATGGTCGAGAACAGGACCGGCTCGAATTCGCCTTGCGCCTCGGCGATCCGAGTTCGCTCGATACGTCGACCGAGCGACTGGACCTTGAGGCCCAAGTTCTGCTCCATCGCGACCTGCACGGCTTCCTCGAGGGTGAGCTCGAGCTTGGGTCGATCATCCTCCGGCAGGGGCTCGGAGGGAACTTCGTCAGCTTTCTGCGCCGTCTCGGTCACCTCCTGCGCCGACCCAATCGCGCCCGCACCGGCGACCCAGAACACCAAGAGCAGCCGTCCGACGCGCGTGCACCACCTACGATCGCTCAACCTGACCTCCTTCGAAGGGGGCCCCGAGACTTCGAGGAGTCTCTTCGGGGCTCGTCCAGCTTGCGGCGCACGGCTTCCAGGCGGCGCCGACGGGCGCGATTGTCTTCGTTCTCGATCATTCGATCCAGCCGCGTCCGCTCTTTCTCGGTGAAGAGCTCGGGCATCTCTCGGGCCAAGAACTCGAGCTCCATTACTCCGTTGCTTCGCGTCCACTCCGGCGCGAGGCTCGCCTCTTCCAACAAGCGATCCAGCAGCTTCTGTCTCCGAGCGAGCAGCGGCTCGTCCCCTTCTTCCAACGCAATCAAGAACTCCAAGCGCGCGAGTTTTTCCTTCCAGGTCGCGTCGGCCTCGCCGAACTCGCCCAGGGCCAGGTAGAAGCGGCTGTTCTCGCGGTATTGCCGGGCGAACAAGATCCGCTTTTGGGCGCTCACCTGAAACGCCTCCGGGGTATGCGCCATGAGCAAGAGGTCGTGCTCTGTCTCCCCCTTGAGCAATCGCTCGACCTCGAACCGAGCCACGAAGACACTTCGGGAGGAGAGCTGACGCACCGAGACGATTCGCCCCAGAGCGATCGCGTCGGCCGGCTCGATGAAGTCGGCGGCGAATTGGCTCACCGGGGGCGACGGCACCTTCTCATCGCGCTCGGGATCGGACGGGGCGGGATCTTGGGCGATGGCGAGGATGAGGCACATCGTCATCCACATGCGGCGTCCTCCATGCGCTCGGGCAACCGGGGGAAGGGCGATCGGGTCGAGCCGCCGATTGTACTCCTCCGCCCACGGCCTGCGCCACCCGTGCAGCGATTCCTGCGATTCCCCGCGTTTTGGAATGCCCGGGGCCGAGCGATCGCTATTGGCCGGTTCCCGACAAGAGCCCCCAATCGACGGCCGTCGGCTCACCCTCGTACGCTTGCACGATCAAGACACGGAGGGCCGTGCTGTAGACGTATCCACCGCTGGCGAAGTACCGATCCCAATACTCACAGCGACCCGTTTCGGGAAGGTGCTGCAGGCTGCGATCGAAAAGCGCCCGATGCAGGGCCGAGCTCCAATCGGTCCAGGCGGTCCCGCCGAGCTCGCGGAAATGCAGGGTGCCGAAGTAGAGGTAGAACAGGTCCGGTGCGAGCCGGGTCTCGAACGAGCTGCTCGGAGAGCTGCCCAGCTCGGTGCCGGTGGTCCGCCAGCTTCGGGTCGGCGGATGGCTCTTCAGGAGCTCGGTTTGCGCGGCCAGGAGGCTCTCGTTCGCACCTGACATCTCGGAGTGACGAGACTGGAGCTGCGCGGCCGACGCGATGATCGTCATCGGTAGCTCTCCCCGGTTCATGGGGAGTCGTCGGTAACCCACCGCGCCGTCGACGTCCGTAAACTGGCGCAGGCGAGTGAAGCCGGCCCGGATGGAGCGATCCACCCCCGGCAATCCCGCTGTGAGCCCCAACTCACGGGCGGTATTGAGCGCCCGCAGCGCCCAGCAGGTGATCGAGCTGTCATCCGCCAGAGCGCGGTAGGGAAAGCGCCAGCCACCCTTTGCCGTCTGGACGTCGACCAAGACGTGGAGGGCACGGCGAATCACCAGGCGATGCTGACCGGTGAGCTCGTAGTGCTTCAACAGAGCCAGCGTCGCGAGGCAATGGTTGTAGAGGGCCGCGCTGTCGAGTGGCGTCGCTCCCTCGTGAGACAAGGTGCCGACGAACAATCCGGCACGATCGGTTCCGGGAGCGGCCTGCGAGTCGACCAGGAACTCGACGGCGCGCCTCACTTCCTCGGCATAGGCTCCCGAGCTCTCGGTATGACCTTCCCCGAGGAATGCCATCAGGGCGAGCGAGGTCACGCCGAGGTCGAGCTGACGGTAGCCGAGAGGCGCCTGCCAGCGTCCACTGGGCGCTTGTCGCCCGGCCAGCCAGCGGAGGCTCGAGTCGATGATCCCGACCAGGGTGGGGTTCAGGCCCGAGCTCACCAGTTGGGCCTGACGGCGCTCGGACTCCTGCCGCGCGAGCCGGCGGACGCGGGTGAGCTTTCTGAGGTTCTCATTGCCCAGCGCCCGACGGAACGTCTCGCGCTCTTGGGGACCGTCGTGCCAGATGCGCCCCGACAGCGTCGGCTCTTCGTCTGAGGCCACCCACCAGCTCTCGGGTCCCGTGTGCGGGGGCACCTCGATCGAGGCCAGCGGCATCCCTTGCGTCGCGTCGAAAGTCGACGACGACACGATCAAGGACGGCGCCGCTTCGACGAACGGCTGAAAGCCTTCGCCCGCCACTCCGCGCCGGGCCGAGCGAGCCCTGGGAGGGTCGAGGCTGTTCCAAACACCGGCACCGAGAAGACCCCAGAGCAGAGCATGGATCAGGAGCGAGGCCACCAGAGCGCCGGCACCGACTCTCAGGCGACGCTCTTGCCGACGAACCGCCCAGAACGGCAACGCCAGGAACCGGCCGACCTCACTCAAGCCCTTCTGGATCTCGAAGCGAGGGACCGCGATCGAAGCGAGCTCCAGCGAAAAGCGGGGCCTTGCCTCGGGAGCACTCAGGCCACCGGCGATCGAGAACACTCGCTCGATCGACTCGAGCTCGGAGTGGCAGAAGTCACAAGACTCGAGATGGAGCTCCACTGCTCGGACCGCAATCGGGTCCATGCGGCCACGAAGCCGAGCGTACTCGGGCAGCTCTTCGCGGATTCGCTCACAGGTCCACATGGATCACTCGCCTCAGGTCCCTTCGCCTAGCGCCTCGGTCGCTCACTCACCGACTCGCCGCGCTTTGCGGTCACCGTCGACACCGAGCGACTCCCGGAGCCGACCCATCGCGTTGAACATCCGGGACTTGATCGTTCCCACCGGCACGCCGAGGATCTCGGCGATGTCGGCGTACTTGAGCCCCTGGTGCTCGCTCATCACGAAGACGATCCGCTGCTCGGGAGAAAGAGAGTCCAACGCGCTCGACACTCGGGCCTGGAGCTCTCGGCCTTCCAGGATCTGCTGAGGTCCAGGACCGTTGCCCGGAACGAGATCCCCCAGGCGATATTGCGCGCCTCCAGCATCTCGCCATTCACTCAGCGAAGTCGGCTGGACACGCACGCGACGACGGCGGTGGAGATCGGTGAGGCAGTTCTTCGCGATCCGGTAGAGGAACGTCGAGAATTTCGCCGTTCCTTCGTATCGCCTGCGGCTCCGATAGAGCTTGAGGAACACCTCTTGGGCGCAGTCTTCGGCGACCTGATGGTCCCAGGTCATCTTGAAGAAGAAGTTGATCAGCGGCTGCTGGTAGCGGTCGACCAGGCGTTGGAACGACTCGAGGTCGCCATCCTTCACCCGAAGCATCAATTGGATGTCTTGGTCTGTTCTCGCCATGAACCAGCCAAACGCCAAGGATCGATCCAGGTTCAGGAAGCGGCTGAAAAGCTGCCTCCTCTTCCAGATCATCGGCCTCGGGACCTGGCCGATTGGAGGAATCCCTCGTCGGTCACGTTGCTCCCTCGGACGACGGTCTCCCTGAAGCTAAAGGAAAGCCTGGCTTTGCGTCAATCGCCGAGTTCTCGGGCCGACTTGGGCCTGAGACGCTCCAGCCAGGCGCTCGGTCCCTCCAGCCGCAGGTGACGGCGAGTTGCTCCGATCGGCTCGATTCGGATCGAGAGGTGCCCTTCCGGCAAGACGTCTCGCACCTTCTCGGCCCACTCCACCACGCACACGCCCTCACCGAAGAAGTAATCGTCGGCGCCCGCATCGAGGAGGCTCTCGCCCTTCTCGAAGAAGTAGGCGTCGAAGTGGTAGAGGGTCAGCCGTCCAGGATACTCGTTCATGAGCGTGTACGACGGGCTCGAGAGGCCCTCCTCGGAATCGACCTCCAAGCCCGCGGCCAGCCCTTGAGTGAAGCACGTCTTACCGGCACCGAGGCAGCCGTCGAGCGCGATCACATCACCAGGCTGGAGAAGGCGACCGATCCATCGGGCGAGCTCGCGAGTCTCCTCGGGTGATTCGCTCGTGATCTCGATCACCGCTTCGCTCCGACTCATCGGCCCGGGCCCAACCGATGAGCCCAGCCCTGGGGCTCCAACGGTACTCGCTGGCCGCTCGTGTGCTCCATCCAACAACCGAGCTCCTCGAGGATCGTCCCGATCCGATGGACCGGGAACCAGCGCTCGGAATCGCTCTCGAGCCGGAGCGCCTCGTTCGGATGCAGCGTGAACAAGAGCTCGAAGTCCTCGCCGTCACCCAGAGCATGGGCCACGGCACTGCGACCATCTCGTGCGGCGACGACCCTGGCGGCGTCTGATATCGGAATCCACTCTTCGCGAATCTCGGCGCCCACACCCGAGGCCCGGAGCAGACGGCTCAGGTCGATCCCGAGCCCGTCACTCAGGTCCATCATCGCTCCGACCTCGTAGTAGCGCTCCAGATGAAGGCCTTCCTCGACGCGCGGCTCGAAGTCGAGATGCTTACCGAGAAGACTGCCTCCCAGAGGACCGGTCACGAAGATCTGCTCACCCGGCGTGGCACCACTTCGCAGGATCGGCCGCTGCCCGACCTCGCCGATGACGGTCGTCCCGATCACGAGACCGTTCGAGCCCGTGTTGATGTCGCCTCCGGCGATGCTCACTCCGAACTTCTCGAGCAAAGGCTCCATGCCGAGATAGAGCTTCTGACAATCCTCGAGGCTCCAATCGCGCGGTACCGAGAGTCCGATCAAGGCGGTGCGCGGACGCGCGCCCATCGCGGCGAGGTCGGAGAGGCTCCGCGCCAGTGCTTTGTACCCGATCCGCTCGGGCGACTCGCCCTTCTTGAAGTGGACGCCCTCGGTCACCTGATCGATCTTCAACGCGAGGCGACCGCCCGGCGCACAGCGCATCACGGCCGCGTCGTCGCCGATGCCGACCTCCAGATCGTCAGCCGCGCCGTAGCGCTTCTCGAGCCAGGACACGAGGGCTTCTTCGTCGTGGCTCTCGGCCACCTCTGCGAGACGACGCTCGACCGTCATCGGGACACCTCAGAACAGCTCGGCATTCGGGAAGACCTCGGCGATCAGCGCGCGCTCATCCACCGATCCGAACCGGCGGCTGTCCGAGATCACCGACATCTCGTTGTCGTTCATCAAGACATAGCGGCCTTTGGTCACCGGTCCTTCCTTCAGCGCCGCCGTCCAGGCGAAGCGCTCTTGGACCTCGCCGTTTACCGCGATCCACCCGTCTCTCTCCGAGAGCACGTCGCCCGGAACGGCGAGGACGCGGGCGAAGTGACGAGCGGCTTCCGGCGATTCCTCGGTACCGACGTTGACGAAGTAGACGACGATATCACCGCGCTCCGGGCCCTCATCGCTCCAGGACAGGTTCTCGGCGAGGTAGCGCCGGCCACTGGCGAGCGTGGGCAACATGGAATCGTCCGCTTCGGGGACCTGGGGAAACGAGTATCGCTGCGTCACGTAATACAGTGCGCCAGCGGCAGCCAGCAAGAGGACCCAACGGACCACTCGCAGGACCTGCACCCGGGACATCAGACGCTCCTTCGCTCGATCGGGTTCGATAGGGTGAGCTCCCGCGCCGCACGCTCGGGGGCGTCCGCTCCGAACACGCAGCCGATGACCGCCAGGCGCTCGATCCCTCGCTCGGCCAGAGCTCGAGCGCGCAGGAGGTCGATCCCACCCAAGGCGAAAACGGGAATCGGACGAGCTCGAGTCACGGCGAGCGTTCGCTCCACCCCGCGGGCCTCCAGGATACCGCGCTTCGACGCGGTGTCGAACACGGGTCCGAACGTCACGTAGTCCGCGCCGCCATGGATGGCTCTTTCGACCTCGCCCTCGTCGTGAGTCGACACACCGATCCAGGCCTTCGGGCCGAGCTCGGCTCGAGCCTGCTCGACAGGCGGCGACCGAAAGCTCAGATGCACGCCATCGGCCAAGGCCGCCGCCTCGAGGTCCTCACTGACGAGCAGGGTCGCCTCGTATCGCTCGGTGATCTCACGCAGCCGCTTCGTCCAATCCACTCTCTCAGGAGTCGATAGCGACTTCTCGCGCAGCAGGATGCCGCGGATGCCGCCCCGGAGTGCCGCCTCGAGGACGCGCTCGATTCGGTCGCGATCCGCGGAGCCGTCGGTGATCAGGAGCTGACGCCACTCCGGAGTGCCCCGACTCAAGGCAGGACACCCAGCTCCCTGAGCCGCGCCGTGAGCCGGGTCTTCGTCATCTGCGGATCGAAGACGGCCACGGTGGGCGAAGGCCGCTTGACTACCCAGTCGCGGAGCAGCTCGTCCTGACACAGGCGATCGAGCGTCTCGGCGCGCTCGCCCTTGAGCAAGAGCAGGTCACGAATGGCCAGGACGCGCACCCGCTCGCCCCACTCCATCAAGTGTACGGCGACGTTCTTCGGAACCGGTGCCCGGGCGTGATCCTCGAGGAGCGTCAGGACCCGGCGACTCGACAGCCCGCGCAGAGCGCCTTGGGCGACGCTCTCTCGGGTGATTCGGTACAGGCGAACCGGCGAGCTCTGCTTCGGCTCGCAGAAACGGTCGAGCTGGTAGAGAAGCTCGTAGGTGCAGCCTTCGGGAAAGACGACCACCTCGTGATCCGGATTGACCAGGAGGCATCGGTCCTCTTCTCGCTCGGTGCCGCTGGCGGCGAGCTCGGCGGCGAGGGCACTGCGCCGGACCGCGCGCACTTGCCCGCCCATTCGACCGAGATCGATGAGGCCGCTGAAGTGGAGGCGGTTCTTGAGCCATCCGAACAAGTTGGACGCCATCTGCCGCGGATCCTCCAGCGCCACGTATGGGCGGTTCTGGAAGCGGATCCGGAACTCCTCTTTCGCTCGGCTGCGATCGAGACGAGAGAGGAACTCGTTGCGGATGACGAAAGGCAGCACCATCGGATCGAACCAGTTCCCGACCGGCAGCTTTCGCAGGCGACTGACGAGCAGTCGTCGCATGAGAGGCTGGTGGATGGTCTCGCCGCCGAAGTCGGGATCCTCGACGAGATGGTCGACGAGCCCTTCGATCTTCTCGGCGAGCGGCAACGTCTCCCACTGCCGGCAACGGGGGGAGAGTCGGAGCAGGCGTTCGTCGTCCGCCTCGACCAGCCCGATGCCCTGAACGAATCGATAGAGCACTGAGAAATACTGAGCGAAGCCGATATCGCTCCCGCCCCGTAGCTTCGCCTTGAGGCGATTGCGGCTGCTCTTGTAGAGCTCGCCGGCGACCGTCATCCGGGGCCGCTCATGCGCGATGAAGTCGAGGAGTGTCGAGAGGTCGTGCAGGATGTCGACGCCCGCCTCGCGAATCTCCCAGGGCCCCGATGACTCCTCCGCCGTCCGCTCGACGGCCGAGACGACCTCGGCATAGACCACCAATGTGTCGTCGGTCAGGTTGATGCCCGACTCGTCGAGATCGAGACGATGAACGGTGCCGAGCCGCGCTTCTTCCAATTCGACGCGCCAGATCGGACCGTGCCAGCTCAATCCCGGGATGATCGAGGTGAGCAGCGAGCGAGGCACCAGGCCGCCGTACTTCTCGACTCCGGACTGGACCAGCGTCCGGAGCGGCTCGGACAAGGTGGCGATGCGGGCGCGAATGGCTGCCGGTGATCGCAGTGCCTCGAACTCCTCGAGCGCCAGATCTCCCAGGCTCCGGCCCGCCAGGCGTTGTTCCTCTCGCCAGGCTCCCCATAGGGTGAACACCATGGCGAGCCGGCGCCGGTCGTTGCCTTGGAGCAATCGGATGCGTTGGCGCAGCTCGAGCGGGATCCCGAAGCGCGCTTCCCCGTGGAGGCCCGTCCAGGCGAAGGCGAGGCCTCGCTGCTCGAGGGCCTTCAACGCGGCCTTCAGCTCGTAGTCGCTGAAGAAGCCCAGCTCGTGCCTCTGGATGAGCTCGGTCTGACAGACCGAGTCCCGCTCGCTCGTCAGCAGGGCACCGAGGAGCTGTTGGAGCTTCTTGGAGAGCGTTCGGAGCCGAGTCCGAATTCGCGGCGGCTCCGACCACCAGCGCCTCAGATCCGCCCGCAGGTCTTCGATCTCGACCGGAGAGCCCTCCGGCTTGCCATCGGACCAGAACGCATGCACTTCACGAAGCTGCTCGATCGTGAGATCGCACAAGAAGGACTCGACGTCCCGGCCGATGCCCGGGCTCGACGTTGCTCGAGGCTCCCGATTCGTCACAGGTACACCAGGTCTCCGGCGTTGAGGATCTCGTAGCTGTAGCCTTGCTCCGTCAGGAAGAGCTGACGGCGCGTGCCGAACTCTTGGTCCCGCGTCTCCTGAGAGACGAGGGTGTAGAACGTCGCAGTGTTGTCGAAGGTCTTGGGACGCAGGATTCGCCCCAGCCTCTGCGCTTCTTCTTGCCTCGACCCGAAGGTACCCGAGACCTGAATCGCCACGCTGGCATCGGGCAGATCGATCGCGAAGTTGCCGACCTTGGAGACCAGCAGGAGCTGGATCTCCGAGGAGCGAAAGGCAGCGTAGAGGCGCTCGCGCTCGGCCACCGGCGTCTGTCCCGTGATCAAAGGCGCCTCGAGCGCACGGGAGAGCTGCTGGAGCTGGCGGAGGTACTGGCCGATCACGAGCACCGAGTCGCCAGCATGCTTCTCGAGGAGCTGGCGGATGACCCGCAGCTTCTCGGGGTTCTCGGCCGCGATGCGGAACTGGCTTCGAGCGTCCGCGCCCGCGTAGCGCAGCGCGTCGTCGGTGCCGAGCGGTACGCGGACCTCGACGCAGCGGGCCGTCGCGATCCACCCCTTCCGCTCGAGGTCTCGCCACGGAACGGCGTAACGCTTGGGCCCGATCAGGCTGAAGACCTCATCTTCCTTGTCGTCCTCCCGAACGAGGGTCGCCGTCAAGCCCAGGCGTCGGCGCGCCTGGATCTCAGCGGTCACGCGAAAGACGGGGGCTGGCAGCAAGTGCACCTCATCGTAGATCACCAGGCCCCAATCGTTGGAGGCGAACAGCCCGAAGTGCGTGAACTCGTCTGTCCGCCGACGGCGATAGGTGAGGATCTGATAGGTCGTCACCGTCACCGGCCGGATCTCTTTGCGACGGCCAGTGTACTCCCCCACCTGCTCGGGCGTGAGCGAGGTCTTCTCGAGCAGCTCACGCTTCCATTGCCGGACCGCGACGATGTTGGTCGTGAGGATCAAGGTGTGCATCTGGATGCGCTGCATCACCCCGATGCCGACGACGGTCTTGCCCGCGCCGCAAGGCAGGACCACCACGCCCGTGCCTCCAGCCGCAGTCCCGCCCGCGTGGAACACGTCCGCGGCGGCCTTCTGATAGGGACGCAGGGCAAACGCGTCGCCGCTCGGAAGCTGCTCGGCCAGCTCGACCGCCAACGGCGCACCGTCCACGTATCCAGCGAAGTCCTCGACCGGGTACCCGATCTTGATGAGGGCGTGCTTGATCTCGCCGCGATTGGCATCGGAGACGATCGAGCGACGCTCGTCGACCGGTCTCTCCAACAGTCGCTTCGTGGAGCTGATGCGGCGCAGACGGGCCATCAGCTCGGGCTCCGCGGCCGTCAAGACGAGCTCACCGTCTTGCCGGCTGAGCTGCAGCCGTCCGTAACGCCCCATCGACTCGCGAATCTCTTCGGCAATGTTGTCGGGAACGGGGTAGCGGCTGAATGATTCGAGGAAGCCAACGACCTCGTCGGCGCTCATCTTCGCTGCCGCCGCATTCCAGAGGCTGATCGGCGACAATCGGTAGGTGTGAAAGTGCTCCGGACTCTTCTCGATCTCCGCGAACCGCGCGAGGCCGTCTCGAACTTCCGCGAAGTTGGGAGAGTCGACCTCGAGCAGGAGCGAGCGATCGCTCTGCACGATCAGAGGCCGGGCTGGAGCGCCCATCCGAGTCGTATCCTCCACACACGGAACCGGTTCTCGAAGATCCGAAGTCGCGGTCGACCGACTTCCTCGAGAGCCCTCCACCGCTCGGGTAGAGGGGTCTGCGATCGTTCCCAATTTCGATAGGGAAACCGTCGAGTTTACCGATCCGAACACCTGTCGCCAACGCTGCAAACCTCGGGAATCCCAGGTGGGACTCCGCAAGGCGAATTCCGCGTCCTTGGCCTCAGCCGAGCCTGATGACCGCATCCGCCGCTTCGTTCAGCGCCGGATGCGTGTCGATGCACAGGACCGTGTCCCCCTTCGAAGCACGGCGTGTCAGCACGGCCGCGACCCTCTCTC
The DNA here is from genome assembly GCA_040219065.1 of Planctomycetota bacterium. GTDB lineage: Bacteria > Planctomycetota > OFTM77 > OFTM77 > OFTM77 > OFTM77. The sequence goes on along the minus strand of JAVJTD010000208.1, from coordinate 9,100 downwards.
CGCCCGCTCGATCGAGTCCCAGAGCCGGCCACTCGAGCGCCAAGAGAGCTCCAGGGCTCCCGGTCTCATGCAGCATCCGCGCGAGGTACCCGAGGCGCACCTCACCGCTCGAAGCTTCCGTCGCCAAGCGCTCCAACGGCACGTGTCCGACTCCCAGATCTTCGAGGAGCTGCAGCCGACCAACGACGTCGGTGTCGTGTGCGAGAACGTCCCGAGCGTCGATCGCACTCTGGGCCAGCACATCGAGGATGGTCATGCCGCGCACCGTGATGCCGAGAGCGCTGTCGCGAAAGCGCCGTCCCCGGCAGCGCGGACACGTCCGCTCGGCGCCCGGCAAGAGAGGCAGCCGCACGGCCACACGCCCTCGCCCCCGGCACTCCGGGCAGAGCTCGGGCGCAGTCGCGCCAGTGCGCAGCTTTTGGAAGTCCCCTTGCAGACGTGCCCGCGGCGTCGCCGCGAACAACGCCCAGAGCGCCCCGCGCAATCCGGCCCACTCGTACCAGGAGACGCTCTCTTGCGGAGACGGCAAGAACCTCGGCAGCCGCCCCAGGTGCTGCAACGTCCGAGCACCGACCAGCTCGCAGAAGGTCCCACCCGGCGCCTCGTCGCCCAGGCGACGACGAACCTCCTCACACAGGAAATCCAAGAGCGTCGACTTCCCGGCACCTTTGGGCCCCGCCACGACGACCAGCCGCTCCTTTTTAAGCTCGACCGACAGCTCATCGCCGGTGGGAAGCCGCAGCCCTTCGACTCGGAGATGGCGCTCGACGCGGCGAGGCTTCGCCCGGGACTTGCGGGAATGGTGGATCGCCGGAGCCGTGACCACTCGCCCGCCATCGATGCCGGAGCCGGGTCCGAGCTCGATCGCCGCGTCCGCTCTCTCGGCGGCCGGCTCGCTCTCGTCGACCAGCACCACCGAGTTGCCGCGGTCCGAGAGACGGGCCAGCTCGTCCAACGAGCGCTGGACACTGCCGGGATCCAGCCCGGCCAGCACGCGGTCCGCGATCACGAGCGAGCCGGCCAGATCCGTGGGGAGCCGATCCGCGAGCCGGAGCTGCTGCCATTCGCCATCCGACAAGGACCGGGCGGCGCGATCGAGCGGCAAGCCATCCAGTCCGAGACGGATGAGGCGATCGAGAGATTCCCGAAGCGGCCCGGCCGATGCCGCGACGTCCTCGTGCTTTCCGGCTGCACCCTCGAGCGCTCGGTGCACACCGGAGGCATCGAGCCGATACCAGTCCTCGAGCCGACGCTCACCGACGCGAAGCCCCCGGGCGAGCGGGCCCAGCCGCGAACCCTCGCAGGTGGGGCACTGCTCCCCGCCGAGGAGCTCGCCACGCCCGTGACAGGTACCGCATCGTCCGGCCGCGTCCTGGAAGGAGAGCCAACGCGCATCGATTGGCGTCGGTGGCCAGAAGGCGTGCTCGGGGCATCCCGGATCGCGCGCGATGAAGCTCCTGCGTCCTTAAGTGACGACGATCGCCAGACCGCTCGCCAGGTCGAAGGCGGTCTCGATCGCCTCACGCAGACGCCCGCGCTTTGCCTCCGTCAACTCGAGTCGGTCCAAGAGGAGAAACGTCTCGTCCGGCAAGGGGGACGGGATATCGTCCCGGTCGATGCGAAGCACGTCGTCATTCGCCACGATACGCGTGAGCCCGTTCTGCCGGCACCACTCGAGCGCGTCCTCGACGCGCGCCGGATCCGTGATCGCCGTCGTCCGTCCCGACTGCGGCCACCAGAGCGGCGCCAGCACGTCCGCACGCCCAGTGTGCTCCTCCAGCATCCGGCTCGCCGCTTGATCCGGGGACTCGCCTCGAGCGACGAGTCCACACTCGGGACAGTGCAGCACGCCGCACCGCGCGAAGAGCTCCCGAAGCGGCCGATCGAGCCCGCAAGCCGTCGCGACGGTTCCCCGTGCTCGGCCAGCGCTGCCCGGCTCTTCGAGCACGAGAACCGGCCGCAGCCCCGAGACCGATCGGACGTCGGGGCGAGTGGCCCCTTCCAGCCCGCCCCATCCACCGCTTGCGAGCGCGCTCAAGAATACGCGGCGCGCCTCGGCAGCGATGGTCTCTGAGACGAGCGCCGTCTTTCCCGATCCGAGCGGCCCCTTCACTTGGATGATCTTCCCGTTCGGGATCTCGAGAGAGAGGGACTTCAAATTGCGCGCCCGGGCGCATTCGATCCGGACAGGCTCCTCGGCCGGATCTTCGTGGCCTCGCCTCTCGGCGGCCTCGGGCGACAGCTCCCCTCGCAGGGCGGCTCCGGTGACCGAAGCCTCGCTGGCCGCGATCGCCGCCGGAGGGCCGCAGGCGACGATCTGCCCGCCGGCCTCTCCCGGTCCGGGGCCGAGATCGATCACCCAATCGGCGCGAGCCACGACACTCAAATGATGCTCGACGACGAGCACCGTGTCCCCGCGGTCGACGAGCTCTCGCCAGCATGCGAGGAGACGCTCGATGTCAAAGGCGTGCAAGCCCCTCGTGGGCTCGTCCAGTATGAACAGCGTCTTGCCTTGGCGACGTCGTCGCATCTCCGCCGCCAGCTTCAGCCGCTGGGCCTCGCCGCCCGAGAGGCGAGGTAAGGGCTGCCCCAAGCGCAGGTAACCCAAACCTACCTTCGAGAGAGCTTGAAGCGCGCGATGGATCTTCGGCTGGTTGAGGAAGAGTTCCCGCGCCTCGTCGACCGAGAGGTCGAGCACCTCGGCGATGGTCTTTCCCTTGAATCGCAGATCGAGCATCGATCGCTCGTAGCGTCGACCATCACAATTCGAGCAGGTGACCTCGACCGGTGGCAAAGGCTCGAGCCGCACGGATCGAAATCCAGTGCCTTTGCATGCCTCGCACCGCCCTCCCGCCACATTGAGGCTGAATCGCCTGGCGGTCCACCCGCGTGCCCTCGCCTCGGGCAAGAGAGCGAACAAGGCGCGGATCTCGTCGAAGGCCTTCACGATCGTCGCGGGACAGCTCCTCGGGGATCGGCCCAAGGAGCGGGCCGTCACGTGCTCGACACGCACCAGCTCGGCCGCTCCTTCGAGGCGCTCGTGCTCTCCGGCCGGCAGCTTCGCCTTCTGCAGACGGCTGGCGAGCGCCGGATACAAGATCGACTCGGTGAGGGTCGACTTCCCCGAGCCAGACACCCCCGTCAGAGCGACCAGTCGCCCCAGGGGAATCGCGACGTCGATATCCTTCAGGTTGTGCTCTCTGGCTCCCACGATGCGCAGCACTGGCGCAGGTGGATCTTCGTCGGATGCGATCGGCTCGACTCGGAGAGGTCCCTCGGACAAGGCGCGGCCCGTGGGAGAAGCGGACTCGGCAGCGACCTCCGATGGGGTCCCCTGAACGAGGAGACGTCCCCCCGCGGCGCCGGCCCCGGGACCGAGATCGATGACATGATCGGCGGCGCGGATCAGATCGAGGTCGTGCTCGACGAACAGGACATTGTTCCCGCGATCGCGCAATCCTCGGAGGTGCCTGGAGAGCCGAAGACGATCCACGGCGTGGAGCCCGACCGCCGGCTCGTCGAGGACGTAGGTCACCCCATGCAGCCCGGCGCCCAGCACCGCCGCCAGGCGCACCCGTTGCAGCTCGCCGCGCGACAAGGTGCCGGTGCGGCGCTCCAAGGAGACGTATCCCAGCGCGAGGTCGAGCAAGCACCGCAGCCTCTCGTGGGCCCCTCGAAGCAGCTCGTGGCGATCTGGATCCTCTGGATCCATGTGCTCTTCGATCCACCGCGTGAGCTGATCGAGCGGCAAGCGCTGCGCCTCGGGAAGCCGGAGGCCCTCGAACCGGACCTGGCGCGACAACGGCCGCAGCCTCTCACCGTCGCAATCCGGGCAAGGCGCCTCCTCGATCTCTCCGGTGCCGCGGCAGCGCTCGCAGGCGCCGAGCGAGTCGTTGAACGAAAACCAGGCGGGCACAGGGCGCGGCCACGCGACGCCGCAGGACAGACAGACGCGCTCGGTGCCGAAGGTGCGCTCGGTCCCGTCTTCCAGCATCACGGTGACCAGTCCTTCGCTGAGTGCCGTCCCGCGCTCGACGGCCTCCCGCACCCGAGACGCCTTGCTCCCGTCCACCCGAAGGCGATCGACGACGACATCGAGGTCGTGCCTTTGGTGACGCCCGGCCGGGAATTTCACCTCGTCCAGCCGCTTCACCTCGCCGTCCAGCCTCACGCGCACGAAGCCGCGCTCTTGGAGATCTCGGAGCTGCTCGGCCAGATTGCCGCGCCGCCCCTTCCAGATGGGCGCGAGCAGGATCGTTCGGCGATCCGCTGCCCAGTCCAGGATCGACGGCACGACTTGCGCGATGGAGCCTTCGCTGACCGGACTGTCACATTGGGCGCAATGGACGACACCGGCGAACGTCCACAAGGACCGCAGGTATCCCGCCACACCCGAGGCGGTGCCGACGGTCGAGCGAGGGCTTCGACCCGGATCGGCTTGTTCGAGGGCGATGGTCGCGGTGAGGCCCTCGACCGCGTCGACGGCCGGCGGCCGCTCGGCCCCGACGCGCCTTCGGGCGAGTGCCGAGAGGGTCTGCAGGTATCGGCGCCGTCCTTCCCGGGCGATGACGTCGAATGCGAGAGACGACTTCCCCGATCCCGAGACTCCGGTGAAGGCGACCAGGGAGCCGCCCGGGATGCGGACGTCCAAGTCGCGCAGATTGTGCTCGCGAGCCCCGCGGCAGACGATGTCCGGCAGCCGGCTCACGAGACCGTCTCCGCCGCTCGCGGCTCAGCGTGGCGCGGCTGCCGCGAGCTCGGCTCTGAGCGTCTCGTGCATCGGGCCGTTCGTCGCCAAGATCTGCCCGCCATGCAGCCACTCGTCTCCATCACCGAGGTCGGTCACGCGGCCACCCGCCTCGCGAACCAGGATCGCCCCCGCCGCCACATCGTACGGCGACAGCCACAGCTCCCAGTAGCCGTCGAACCGGCCGGCCGCCACATAGGCAAGGTCGAGAGAGGCACAGCCTCCTCGGCGGATCCCGCGCACCTGAAGGATCAAATGAGTAAAGCGCGCGACGTTGTTGTCGACTTGCTCGTGGCGCTGGTAGTGGAAGCCCGTCGCGAGCACCGACTGATCGAGGGCCTCGGTCTTCGACACCTCGAGGAGCTTGCCGTTCAGCCGGCAGCCTTCGCCGCGCGCCGCGGTGAACATCTCGCCGAGATACGGCGCGTACACCACTCCGACCTCTCCGACACCTCGGTGGTAGTAAGCGATCGAGACGGCGAAGAGCGGGTGCCCGTGGAGGAAGTTGACGGTCGCATCGAGCGGGTCGACGATCCAGAGGTGCTCGCCATCGGCACGGCCGCGGTCCTTCTCCTCGGCGAGGATGGCGTGGTCCGGAAACCGCTGGCGAATCCGCTCGGCGATCAAGTTCTCGGAGGCGACGTCCGCGTCCGTGACCGGATCCCGAAGGCCCTTCATGCGCGCGTGCTTTTCGCGCGGGCGCTCGTAGAACCACATCAGCGTGCGGCCCGCCTCGCGGGCGATGTCGGTCGCGAGCTCGAGGATCTCCTGCCGGGTCGAGCTCATCGGCTCACATCCCATCGATCAGCGTGCGACAGATATCGTCCTGAATCTTCTTCATGTGTGCGTTGCCCGACTTGAAGCCATTGAACAGGATCGAGAACACGAGCGTGCGATCCGAGCGAGTGCGGATGAAGCCGGACAGTGCACTGACTTGGCGGATGTATCCCGTCTTCGCACGCACTCGGCCCCGATAGGCCGCGCCGCCCATGCGGTCATCGAGCGTGCCGTCGACGCCCGAGATCGGCAGGGAGCTGACGAAGATCTGGCGGTACGGTCCTCGGTACGCGGCCTCGAGCAATCGCACCAGGTGCGCCGGTGCGTACCGGTTGTCTCGCGAGAGGCCCGAGCCGTCGGCGGACTCGACGTGCTCACTGGGCACGCCGAGCTGATCGAGGTACTCCCGGACCACGCTGCCGGCGAGCGCGAAGGTCGCAGGCTGCTCCGGATACCGCTGACGTGCGAGGCGCTTGAACAGGCACTCGGCGAAGAAGTTCTGGCTCTCCTTGTTGATCACGAGCACGACCTGCTCGAGCGGCGTCCGATGCGTGTAGACGCGCTCGCGATCGTCGAGATTGGCGCCGCCGGATCCAGCACGCCGCGTACTGCCCTCGATACGAATGCCCTCCTCGGCGAGCGTTCGCAAGAGCACGTCGGCGAAGTAGGCATCGGGGTCGGGAACCGACAGCACGAAGCGCGATTCCCCGTCGCCCAAGCGCACCTCGCCACTGACCCGGATCGTCTCCTGGTAGCGGAAGAGCTTGGGCCCTTGACCGCGCTTCAGCTTCGAGAATGTCTCGCAAGTGTTCTCGAATCCGAGCAACGAGGTCGCGGGCGCCAGACGGGCGGTCGCTCGAGCGCCGATCGCACTTCCAGGTCCGATGAGGACATCGACACAGTTCTCGGTCAGAGGGAGGGCCGACACGGGAGCGCAGTACTCGCGGTCGAGCTGATTCTGGGGCCAGCCGGGCGCGACGTACTCATCGTCGAAGGCCGTCGTGTCGAGCACGAGGCTTCCGCGAATCGTTCGGATGTCCCGCTCGCGCAGCGCGGCGGCGAGCGCTCGAAAGGCACCGACGGGATCACCGTGGTGGAAGCGCGCTCCCAGACCCGGATCCCCTTCGCCCTCGACGATCAGGTCACCGAGGAAGACACCGTTCTCTCCCGGGTTGCCGCGCAGCCCGAATCGCGTCTCGAATTGGAACCCCTCCCCGAGGACTCCCAGCGAGGCCGCGGTGGTCACGAGCTTGGTGTTGGACGCCGTGATGAGTGGATTCAGTGGATTCCGCTCGTAGAGCATCTGGCCATCGTCGAGTGACTTGACGACGACCCCGATGTCCGCGCCCTTCAAATGCGATGAGCGCAAGAGGCGATCGATCGCGTTCTCGATCACGAAACTGCCATAACCGCCGTCCTGCGCCAGGACCGGGCCGAGGCACCCGATCCAGAGCCACACGACGACCCACCAACGAAACTGACCGCGTCGCCGCTCGCCCGTGTTGGAGCTCATCCGGCCGATCTCCCTCCGCATTCGCCTCCGGTCATTCGGGGCCGCCACTCGCCGGCCCGGAAACCGCATGGCGCCCATTAAACGTAGGCGCACCCGGCTTGCCAAGACGCGCGTGACTTGGCGCGCCCGGGTTTCTTCAAGCGGAGCCGCGAGCTCCGTTCACGACCGAGAGGATCTCCTCCCCGTACTCGCGGATGCGCCATGGCTCCATGCCCGGCACCTCGAGCAGCTCGTCGAGGTCTCTCGGGTCGGTGCGCACGATGTCGGCGAGCAGCCGGTTCGTCGCCACCCGGGAGGCGTCGACACCACGCTGCTCGGCGCGCTCGACGCGCCAAGCGCGCAGCCGGTCGAAGACCTTTCGCTCGGCGGGCTTCAAGGCGATGCTCTGGTCGTTGCGCTTGTGACGCTTCGGGATCGGACCGTGCGGACCCGCCGCGCGACCCCGTGCGATCGCCTCGATGATCTCGGCCCCGTAGTCCTCGGAGCGCCACGCACTCAGCGCCCGCGTCCGCTTGAGGTCCTCCCGAGTACGCGGCCTTCGGCGAGCCAGGACGATGAGGACCTGGTCGGAGAGCACCCGGTGCGGCGGGCAGTTGAGCGAGCGAGCCCGTGCATCCCGCATCAGATAGAGCTCGCGCAGTACCGAGAGCGCCTGGGGCTTGATGTCCTTCGCCCCTCGGATCGAGAGGTAGCCGAGCGGGTCGAACTCGCGGCGCGCCGGCTCGGTCTCGACGATGCGATCGAACTCGCTCTGGGCTTCCTCGACTCGTCCCAGCCTCTCGAGATCGGCGAGCATCTGCGAGCGCAGCTTGGTGAGGAAGTGGGTGTCACAAGCAGCATAGATGAGCTGTTCTCGAGTCAGCGGGCGCTGGCTCCAGTCGCTCGTCTGCATCTTCTTGTCGAGGTGGACGTCGAAGTACTCGGCGAGGAGTCCGGCCAATCCGTGACGCTGGTATCCCAGGATCTGGGCGACGAGGTGCGTGTCGAACAGATTTCGGAACTCGAAGTCGTACTCGCGCTTCAAGGCCTTCACGTCGTTCTCACCGGCGTGGAAGATCTTCACGATGCTCTCGTCTGCGAAGATCTCCCCCAGTGGATCCAAGCTCAGCGACGGCGAGAGTGGGTCGAGGAGCAGATCCCGATCCTCGGTGGAGATCTGGATCAGGCACACGCAGTCGAAGTACGAGTGATAGCTGTCCATCTCGGTGTCGATCGCAAGGATCGAGCACCTTTGGAGCTCGGGCCAAACGCTCTCGAGCTGTTCGTCCGAGTCGAGGAACTCGGGCTCCCTGGGGAGTACCGGTGTCGAAGGGCCGCTCAACTTGCTGCTTCCTGGCGGAGCTCGGGCTCCCGGGGACCGCGCCTCTCAGTTGTCTCGAGCATCATCGTATCCGGAGGGATGATTACGATGCCAGCTCCAGGCAGTGCCCAGAATACTCTCGAGATTTCCGAAGCGCGGCTTCCAGCCCAGCTCCTTCGCCGCTCGCTCGGCACCGGCGACCAGAGCCGGCGGGTCGCCGGGACGGCGCGGACACTCGCGGGCCGGGATGGCGTGACCCGTGACTCGGCGCGCGGTCTCGACGGCCTCCCGCACCGAGTAACCCGTTCCGGTTCCCAGGTTGTAAGCGGTCGTCTTCCCCCCCGCCTCGAGGGATTCGAGCGCGAGGACGTGGGCCTCGGCGAGGTCGTTGATGTGGATGTAGTCGCGGATGCAGGTGCCGTCCGGTGTGGGGTAGTCGTCGCCGAACACCTGCAGCTCCTGGTCGCCGGTCAGCAGGGCGCGGATGGCCACGGGGATCAGGTTGAGCGCGTAGGTCCAGTCCTCGCCGATCGCCGCGTCGAAGCTGGCGCCGGCAGCGTTGAAGTACCGCAGGCTGACACTGCGGACGCCGTGGACGACGCCGTACCAGTGGAGGACCCGCTCGACCATCGCCTTGGTGTCGGCGTAGACCGACTCGGGGTGGATCGGTTGCTGCTCGTCGACGGGGACGACGGCCGGCGTGCCGTACACCGAGCACGACGACGAGAAGACGACCTGGCGGACGTCGGCGGCGAGCGCCGCG
>JAVJTD010000190.1:0-23533 GCA_040219065.1 Planctomycetota bacterium | reverse complement strand
GCGGGCTTTGAGCTGCTTGGGAGTGTCCGAGCCTAGGGGGAAGTACTCGCGCTCTTGGAGGAGGCGGAGGAGCTTGACCTGGGACGCCTCCTCCAAGAGCGCGAGTACTTCCCCCTAGGCTCGGACACTCCCAAGCAGCTCAAAGCCCGCGTCGTGGCGGCCACCCACTCCGATCCGACGCGGTTCCGGCAGGACTTGTACTACCGATTGCGCTCCTACCAGGTTCGGTTGCCCCGGCTGGGCGAGCGCATCGTCGACTTGCCGCTCCTCGTGGACCATTTCCTCGAATTGGCCGCGCAGGACCTCGAGAAGCCAAAGCCCACGGTTCCGGCCGAGCTGTTCGTCCACCTCGCCGACTACGATTTCCCGGGGAACGTTCGCGAGCTGCAATCGATGTGCTTCGACGCTGTGGCTCGCCATCCGGGTGGCGTCATGCCGATCCAGGCATTCCTCAGTCAAATGAAGCCGATGTCCAAGCAGTCCGGGCCGTCTGCCGAAGCGGAGCAAGTCGGCTTTCCTTCCCCGATGCCGACCCTTCGCACGATCGAGCGCGCGGCGGTCGTGGAAGCGTTGCGACGCGCGAATGGAAACCAGAGCGCCGCAGCCCGCATGTTGGGCATTTCCAGGCCCACGATCAGTCGGCACCTCAGACGTCCGGACCAGGACTGAAGCTCATAGGGTCGTCCGGAATCCTGACGGGCCCCCCGCAAAGGGGTGCACATTCCTTTGCAGGCGCAACTTGCGGCATCGAGGCCGAAGCGTTTGATTTGAAATGAGTTACGCTGCGGCCTCTGCGCGCCCGTCAAAGATCGCACATAGGTGACGTCCATGTCGTGCGATCGCGCTCACTCCCTCAGAAAAGCGCAAGCCGCTTACTGATCTTGCTTTGAGGCTCGCCGGGAAAGAAACTCGGCAATCGCGGTGAGCTAGGAACATCCGTTGCTTTCCCCTCGGCCGCACAGGGAGCACGGTTCAGGCGATGGAGTCCACGCGGGGACTCGGCCGGAATCGTCCTCGAGACTGGGATCTGGCGAACCAGGCTCGAGGGTAGAAGGCAGCGCCGATCGCGGCCTGTACGAGAATCCGGGGTTGCGCCCGTCGGTCGTTCGTTGGGGGATTCTGCGAAGCGGCGGTCGACGGGCGTCCCCTTTGAACTCAGGGTGACGCCTCGGGAACATCGAGGGACAGAGCTTCGACTCGCTCGAGGCTCTCGAGAAGAGAAGATTCACGGGTTCAGCTCGCCGCCCGCTCGCTGGGGGATTCTGCGAAGCGGCGGTCGGCGAGCCATTCAGACTACTGATTCGAGAGGCTAGGGCAGCGGATCGTTCGCACCCTTCCCAAAGAGTCTCCGGGCTTGTCCGCCGATCGCTCGTTGGGGGATCCTGCAAGGGCGGTCGATCGATCGGCGGGCGCCCACATTCCCAAATGTGTAGAGTCGGCCTGGTAGCCAACATGCTCTCCTGGCCCGGCTCACCGATCTCTGCAAAGCGATGATCGGGGGTCCGGCTCTTCTCAAAGGCGCAAGCAGCCAGAGCCCGCGGCGGGATGGAGCGGGGAGCGGTCACCTCACGGATGGCCTCTCGGGGAAGTCCAAAAGGCACCGCGTAGCTGCCCGCCAGAGCTCGAGGTCGTGCGTTCAGCGTTCAGCCGCTCGACGTTCTTGGCAGCCCAATTCTCGACGGGCTTCACGACTCGCTAGACCACACCCTACCGAGGCCGGGCGGCCTGAAGGGTCAATGCTTCGGTAGCCCCTGACAGCACCTCGGGTCCTCGGCGGCGATCATTGTTTTTCTAGGGGCTGGATTCTCGGGTGGTTCCGACCCTAGAATCTCGGCGCCAAGAAAACGCCGCGAACCCATGTTCATGAGTTTGCTTCTCCGGCCAAGTCCTAGCGACGGCTTCCACCGTTGCTCTGATGGGCGCTCCGCGGCATTCGTCGTAGGTCAATGGAGGATCCCTGATGAGGACCGATCTCGTCCGGCCGTGCCGGATCGGGCTGGTGACCGTCTGTCTGTTGGTCAGCCTGCCTTCCCTCTCCCTCGCGCAACTCCCCGTCCGTGACATTCCCGCTCGCTCGACACTCCTCGCCGAGCCCCGCCCCGTCTTCGCTGAAGACGAGCTCCTGATCCGCTTCCGAAACGACCTCACGCCAGGTCATCCCGAAGCGCTCGCCTTCGAGCAGGCCCTCGGCCTGACGTCCCTCGGCTTCAATGAGAAGCTCGGCATCCACCGATTCCGGTTGCCAGCCGATATCAACGTCGCCCAGGGCATTCGCGCTCTGCGCCGCGATCCGCGGATTGCGATGGTCGAGCCGAACTGGATCTACTACCTCGACCAGGTCCCCAATGATCCGTTCTACGACAACTACAATGGTGTCGCGACGGACCTCCAGGCTTGGTGCTACAGCGGCATCGGCGGCGACAGCAACTTGAACGCGCCACCTGCCTGGGACATCACCACGGGTCGCACCGATGTGGTCATCGCCGTGATCGACTCCGGCATCGACCTCGACCATCCCGACCTCGCCGCGAACATCTGGACCAATCCCGGTGAGATTGCCGGCAATGGCATCGACGACGACGGCAACGGGTTCGTCGACGACGTCAATGGCTGGGACTTCCGTGGCAACGACAGCAATCCCAACCCCGACCTGGGAGACGGCGTCGACAACGACTTCAACGGCGCAGCCGACGACAACGTCTTTCACGGGACGTTCGCGGCTTCTTGCGCCTCGGCCGTCGGCAACAACGGCGTCGGGCTCAGCGGCGCGGCTTGGCATTGCCGGCTCATGGCGTTGAAGATCTTCACCGACGATGGCGGCGCGTTCGTCTCCGACATCGCCGACGCGATCGTCTACGCGGCCGACAACGGCGCCCACGTCGCGAACATGTCGTTCGGTGGCGGTGGCAGCGCGACCATGCAGTCGGCTGTCAACTACTCGCACTCGCAAGGCGTCGTGCAGGTCGCCTCGGCCGGTAACGGCAACTCGAGCGCGCAGCAGTTCCCGGCATCCTACGCCTTCGTGATCTCGGTCGGTGCCAGCGACTCGGGCTCGGTGCTGGGCGGTGGCTCGGGTGACATCGACGGGCGCGCCTCTTTTTCGCAGTACGGCTCGAACGCTGTCGACGTCGTCGCTCCGGGCAGCAGCCTGGTCGGCGCGGCCGTGCTCTCGGTCGCCGACGGTAGCCCCGGCGCCCCCTCTTACTTCCTCGCCTCGGGCACATCGTTCTCGGGTCCGATCGTCGCGGGCCTCGCCGCGCTCGTCGTCTCCCGGTCGATCGACGTCGGCGCGGGCCTGAACAATGACCAGATCGAGGCCCTGATCCAGAACACGGCTCAGAACCTCCCCGACGATCCGAACGACTCGCCGAATGGCGGCACCAACTGGGACGGTAACGGCCGGGTCCAGTTCCTCGCGGCAATCCAGGCCGTGGGCAGTGGCGGCGGCAACAATCCGCCCAACGCGGATGCCGGTCCCGATCAGGCAGGCACGGTCGGCCAAGTGCTCACCTTCAACGGCACGGGCTCCTCGGATCCGGATCTGGACCCTTTGACCTACACCTGGAGCTTCGGCGACGGATCCCCGAACGCCAACGGCGCGATCGTCACCCACGCCTATGCCTCGGCGGGCAACTACACGGTCACCCTGACGGTCAATGACGGTCAGGCCACCGATCAGGACACCGCCCTCGCCTCGATCTCGCCGGTTGGCGGCGGCAGCGACTTCGTCTACTTCGCCTCGGTGGGCAGCAACAGCATCCCGGGCGTCGGCACGGCCACCAACGAGGACATCGTCCGCTACGATCCGTCGGCGGGCACGTTCAGCCTCCACTTCGACGGCTCCGACGTCGGGCTCGCCAGCGCCGCCATCAACGCGCTGCACATCTTGCCCGATGGCGACATCCTGATGAGCTTCACCGCTGCCTTCTCGGTGCCGGGCCTGATTGGCGGCCCCGGCGGCTCGACGACCGCCGACGACTCCGACATCGTGCGCTTCACACCGACCAGCCTCGGCAGCACGACTTCGGGAGTCTTCGAGTTCTACTTCGACGGCTCCGATGTCGGCCTGACGACCAGCGGCGAGGACATCGATGCCCTGTACGTCGACGCATCGGGCAGGCTTCACATCTCGGTCACGTCGAGCGCTTCGGTGCCCGGAGCCTCTGGTGCCGACGAAGACATCCTGCGCTTCACGCCGACATCGTTGGGACAGGCGACCTCGGGCTCCTGGGCGATCTACTTCGACGGCTCCGATGTCGGCCTCAGCTCGAGTGCCGATGAAGACGTCGATGCGCTCTGGATCGACGGCAGCGGCCACCTCTTCATGTCGACGCTGGGCAACTTCTCCGTCACCGGCGCGTCCGGCACCGACGAAGACGTGATGGACTTCAACCCGACCAGCCTCGGCAGCACGACGAGCGGCACGTTCACCCTCTTCCTCGACGGCAGCGCCATCGGCCTGCCGGGCGGCGTGGACATCAACGGCCTCTCGATCGGCCAGTAATCCAAGCGGCGCTCCGATCGAAAGATCGGAGCGCCGGCTTCGGTCAACCTCGGCGCTCCTTCCACGTCAACCGGATCAGTCTTCCTGCCTGAGGCGAGAGGGAGGCTCGGGCAGCTTCCGTGATCGAGGCGGGCGGGGCGCCCAGGGCGGGACGCCCGCGTTCCCAGTGGTTACCAGCGGGACGCCCGCGGTCCCAGTAGTTGCCGGCCAGACGCCCGCGGTCCCAGTGGTTACCGGCGGGACGCCCGCGATCTCACCCGCTCTACTCGCCCAGGCTCAGCTCGGGGCCGACGGGGACGATGCCAGTGGGGTTGAGGCGGCGGTGGGTGATGTAGTAGTGGCGCTTGATGTGGTCGAAGTCGACGGTCGAGGCGACGCCTTCGGTTTGGTAGAGGCGGCGCAAGTAGGGCGAGAGGTTCTCGTAGTCGGCGATGCGGCGGACGTTGCATTTGAAGTGGCCGACATAGACCGGATCGAAGCGAATCAGCGTGGTGAACAGGCGCCAGTCGGTCTCGGTCAGTTGCTCGCCATGCAAGTACGGGCGATCCGCCAATCGTGCGTCGAGCTCGTCCAGCACTTCGAAGAGCGAGTGGACCGCGTCTTCGTACGCTTCCTGCGAGGTCGCGAAGCCGGCTCGGTAGACGCCGTTGTTGACGTTGTCGTAGATGCGCTGGTTGAGCGCATCGATCTCCGAGCGGAGCGCCTCGGGATAGAAGTCGACCCAGGTCTTGGCGACCCCTCGAAACTCGTTGCCCAGCATCCGGATGATGTCGGACGACTCGTTGTTCACGACCCGCTTCGTCTCCTTGTCCCACAAGACGGGCACGGTTACCCGGCCATCGAAGTCGTCCGTGCTCGCCCGGTAGGCTTCCGAGAGGTACTCGAATCCGTTGACGGGGTCCTTCGAGTGGCCACGCCCTTCCCGAAAGGCCCAGCCTCGCTCGTCGCGGATCGGATCGACCACGGTCATGCCGATCGCGTCCTCCAGCCCGAGCAGCCTTCGGTACAGGATCGTGCGATGCGCCCAGGGACAGGCGTAGGAGACGTACAGGTGATAACGACCGGCGACAGCCGGATAAGGAGCGTCTGAAACGTCGCGCACGTGATCTCGAAAGACGCTCTCCTGACGCACGAACTCACCGCGCCGGCCTTGCTCCTTCGGGAACTGTGCCATGGTGTCCTTGGACATGATCGTCGACCTTTCCGTGAGGCCCGGCGCGCGGGCACTGCGTTGAGGAAATCGTCGCGCCTCCGCCGGGCGCTTTGTTAGGTTCGATGGCTCGAGGTTTCGGTTTCGGGAGACTTTCGGGGAACACCGTCATGCCGAGCACCACGCTCCCAGCCCAGCTCAATGAGCGAATTGCTCACGACGCACGTCGTCTTCGTTGGACGCGGGCAATCGACGACTCGATCGGTCCGATCTGGATCATGACCGCCCTTGCGGCAACCGTCTTCCTCGCCTTGCGCGCCATCGCGGGGATCTCTTGGCCCTGGCTGTTGCTCGCAATGCCGGCGTTCGCCGGGCTGCTCCTCGCTCGTGCGCTCCGCGGAACGGCGAGCCTCTCTCAGGAGCAGGCCGCCGCGATGTTCGATCGGGAGTCCCACAGCCAAGGGCTGTTGCTCACGCTGCTCGAGGTGTCCGACCCCGCCTGGCTGTCGCATCTCGAGCGCAACCCCGGACTCGACACGGCCGTCCGGCCCGAGCTGCCTTGGCGCCGCTGGGGCCTTCAGCTCGTTCCTGCCCTCTCACTGCTCGTCGCGCTCTGGCTGTTGCCGCCCATCGAGAGGATGATCCTCCCCTACCAAACGGCCGTCGCGGCGGCCACGATCGAAGAGCTCGAAGCGCTGGCCGACGAGCTCGAAGAGCTCGAGGTCCTCTCACCCGAGCGCCAAGAGCGATTGGCCGAGGAGATCCGGTCTCTCGCCAATCAACGCACCGAGCCCTGGTCGTCCGACGAATGGCTCGCCGCCGATCTCCTCGCCGCGCAGCTCACGGCCGAAGCCGCCGAGGCACAGAGGCAGCTCGATCAGGCGCACCACCAGCTCGGCTCCTTGGCCGATCAGCTCGAGAACGGCTCCGCCCTCGGCGAAAGCACTCGGATGGACATCGACGATCTGGAGAATCTCCTCTCGAGTGGCGCGGTCGGCGGCAGCCCCGTCGCCAAGGAGACGCTCGAGTCCTTGAAGGGCCTCTCGGCGTCCCGGACCGGGATGCCTGGCGGAAAACACCCCGCGGCGAGCCCCTCCGAGCAGCAGAGCCGCGCAGCCGAACAGAGCCAAGTGCTCGACGTTTCCCGGTCTGCCAGGAACGACGGCTCGAATCGCACGAGCATTCCGGTGTCCGCCAGCACTGCGGCTTCCTTGGCCTCTCTCGATCCGACCGAGCGCGCCCAGGTCGCGCGTGAGCTGAGGCAGGCCGAGCAGCGCGCGGCCAAGGCTTGTCAAGCGATCGGAGAGCGCCTCGGCAAAGGCGAGTGCAACGGCAGTGGCGCTTGTCCCAACGGCGGACAGTGCAACGGAGGCGGTTGCCAAGGCGGTAGCCAATGCGCGGGTCAGAAGCCCGGCGCAGGTGGGCTCGCCGCGGCAGGTGCGGCAGGCGCGCCGCAGCCTACTGCTTCCCAGAGCGCCGGCGTGTCCTCGCAAGTGGCGAGTGGCTCACCGGGCCGCGGCGGCATCAATCGAGGCCGCGGCGACGCACAGCTCGAGCTCTACTCCGAGTCGAACGACCTGCAAGTGCGGCTGAAGGACGTCGAGCTCGAGCCTTCGGCCGGATCCGAGCCGGGTGAGCTGCAAAGCATCCGTCTCGGCGAGGGCGGCGATGAAGGCGAAGTCCCCGAGGTCTCGGACGTCCCGGTCGAAGCAGCGGCTGCCCGCTCAGCGACCTCGCGCGGCGCCCCTTTGTCCCGCCGCGCCCGCGACATCGCCGAGCGCTACTTCAATCGCGACCGCTGAGCTCGCCGTCGACTCGACCTTCCCCCACGGCCCGTCGGAGCGTCTCGACATGTCCACCGAACCAGGCCTCCCGACCCCGGAAGAGATCGCCAACGCGCAGGAGACGCTCGGCCAGCTCCGAGCCTCACTCGGCAGCATCTTGATCGGACAGGAGGTCCTGATCGAGCAGGTGGTGGTGGCGCTCTTGGCGCGCGGACACGTGCTGCTCGAGGGCTTGCCCGGCCTGGGGAAGACCGAGCTGATCAAGGGCCTCGCCGCGCTGCTCGGGCTCGACTTCGGCCGTGTGCAGTTCACGCCGGACCTGCTGCCGGGAGACATCACCGGCTCGCCCGTGATGATCGAGCGCGAAGGTCGCCGCGACCTCGTCTTCCAGAAGGGCCCGATCTTCACGCATCTCTTGCTGGCTGACGAGATCAATCGCGCGTCCCCGAAGACACAGTCGGCGCTCCTCGAGGCGATGCAGGAGAGCGCGGTGACGGTGCTCGGCGAGACGCATGCTCTGCCGGCCCCCTTCTTCGTGCTCGCGACACAGAATCCGATCGAGCTGGAAGGCACCTACCCGCTTCCCGAAGCACAGCTCGACCGGTTCCTGCTCAAGCTCGAGGTGACGATGCCTGGCGGCGATGTTCTCAAGAAGATCATCATGACGCGGCCGCGTGGGCAAGCGCCCAGGCCCGACACGCAAGTCACGATCGAGACGCTGCAAGCGCTGTTCGCATTGACCGATCGCATCCACCTCCCGGACGCCGTCGCCGACTACGCTTGCCGCTTGGTCATGGCGACGCATCGCGAGAACGAAAGCGAAGCCGCGCCTTCGAGCGTGCTCCTCAAGCACGGCGCATCACCGCGAGCCGCGATCGCCCTCGCCAGCGCCGGTCGCGCACGCGCCTTGATCTCGGGACGGCCCAACGTCTCGTTCGACGACGTCCAGGAGCTCGCGGCCTCGGCGATCGGGCACCGCGTCGTGCTCGATTATGCCGCTCGCGCCGACGGGCTGGGCGGACCCGCGGTCGTTCGACGCTTGCTCGAAGAGGTGCCGGCCGTCGCGGAGACGCCCGCGCGATGAGGAAGCCCGCCCTGCGACTCGTGTGGATCGTCTCGAGCCTGCTCTTCCTGCTCTCCCGACCTGCGCAAGCGCAGGTCCACAAGACCTCGGATTTCTTGCTCTCCGACAGCATCGCCAATGTGAACGTCGATCTGTTCGAGACGCCTTTTGGCGAGGTGCATGAGCTGGGCGTCGTCGACTTGCGCGTGCGACTGACCAACCTGTCGGGCGAGCCGCGCCAGGTCGAATTGACCTTCGGTCTCGGACTGGGAGGATCCGGTCTGCGCATCCGGCGCATGGTGTCCCTCCAGCCCGCCGAGAGTCAGTTGGTGACCGAGACCTTGGCGAACTCGAACATCGGCGACGCTCGATTCGTGATGCTGGAAGTCCGGGTGCCCGGTGCCGGAGAGATCACGCTCGGCCCGCTCCGTGGCGCAAGGTCGCCCCATCGAGGCCGCTCGCCGCAACCGTTCCGGCTGTTCACGACGCCGCGCTCGGAGAAGCTCATCGACCACGTGTCCGCCTGGCGAATCGAAGCGGCGCTGACGACTCCGTCGAGCTTCCCCACCTTCTGGGGCGGTTACCGAAACGTCGACGCGGTCGTCGCCAAACGAGACGATCTGCACGAGCTGACCCCCGAAGCGCAGAGCGCGCTGCGGAATTGGATCGCGAGCGGTGGTCACCTGATCCTCGCTGACGGAGGCGCCGATCCTTCTTCGGTCGAGCTCAGCGCCCTGTTTCCGGACGAAGCGGAAGGGCGAGCTCTCGATCGGCGCTTCCTGACGGCGAACGGTTGGGGCAGCACGAGCTACGTCGCCGGTCGCATCGACCTCTGTCCCGCCGCGATCCTGACGACGGGGCAGTACTCGTCCCTCGTCCCCGGCTCGTACGAGCTGCCGGAGCTCACGGACCTCGCCATCCCGGGCGTCGCCGAGACGCCCAGCTTCGGCCTGCTGCCGGCCGCCCTGTCCTTGATCGCGCTCGTCTCGGTCGTGCTGGTCCACTTCCTCCTCTGGCGGCGCGGGCGGCAGATCTACATCCTGGTCACCTACCCGGGCATCGCCTTGCTCCTGACCTTTGCCTTCGTCGCGGCGATCCTCCTCAAAGAGGGGTTGGCCATCCACGGCCACGCGAGGACCTTGATCTACTACGACCAGACGCTGGGCCAAGCGTTCCTTTGGGAAGAGGTCCATCTCTTCGGCACGATGCGCCCGAGGGGCGGACTCCGACTACCGGCGACCGCCGAAGTCTTCATCGATGCGAGAACGAGTCAGATGGGACGGTTCTTCGAGCGCGGCTCGGAGCTGGTCCTTTCGAGCGGTGTCTTCCAACCGCGCGTGCGGTCCGCCTTCCGCGCGAGCTTCCCTCTGTCCCTGCGTGAGCGCTTGGTCATCGAGAAGGACGATGACGGTGGATACCGCGCCCTCAACGGATTCGCCGATGACATTCGTTGGCTCGGGGTGCGGATCGACGGACGGAGCTTCGAAGCGAAGAACATCGCCGCCGGCGAAGCCGGTGAGCTGGATTCCGTCGATGACGTCCATCCCGTCGGTCCGGTGCACGAGATCTCTGCATTGGCTCCGATCTCGAGCAAGGTCAACGAGTCGTCCGAAGGAACCTACCGCGCCTACTTCGAGAGCTCAGGGCTCGTGAACTGGGGGACAGACGAGATCGCCAGCGACCGCATTGGAGAGTGCGTCGTGCAAGGTCGCTTCGAGCTCCCGGAGTCGGGCCGATGATCGAGGTCCAAGCGCTGCAGCGTACGTTCGGCAAGCTGAATGCCCTCGAGGACGTGACCTTCGAATGCCCGGCGGCGACGATCACCGGCTTCATCGGTCCCAACGGCGCCGGGAAGACGACGACGCTGCGCATCCTCGCCACTCTCGAGGTCGCCGACGCAGGCGACGCGCGAATCGGTGGCTTCTCGGTTCTCTCACAGCCGCGGGAGGTCGTGCGCCTCCTCGGGTTCATGCCCGACTTCCTCGGCGCGTACCCGAACATGACCGTCGTCGAGTGCCTCGACTTCTACGCGCGTGCCTTTGGGCTGAAGGGCTCGGCACGACGCGAGCGGCTCGCCGACATCATCGACTTCGTCGGCCTGGATCCGATGGTGGACCGGCTGGTCACCAAGCTCTCCAAGGGCATGCGTCAGCGCGTGTCCCTCGCCCGCGCGCTCATCCACGATCCTGAGGTGCTCCTTCTCGACGAGCCGGCTTCGGGCCTCGACCCGCGGGCTCGACGGGAGCTGCGCGAGCTCTTGAAGATCCTCGCCGAGCAAGGTCGCACGATCCTCATCAGCTCGCACATCCTCCATGAGCTGACGGATCTGTGCGATCGCGTCGTCGTCGTCGAAGCAGGACGCGTCCTCACCTCGGGTCGCGTCCAAGACGTCGAGAGAGCGCTTCGGCGCGGCCGCTCATTGAAGGTGCGATTGCTCGAGAGCGACGAGCGACTTCGGCGCTTTCTGCTCGAGCAGCCCCACGTGCAGCAAGTGGAGCTGACCCTCGATGGCGCCACCTTCGGCTTCGAGGGCGATGAGCAGGAGCAGGTCGCCTTGCTCAAAAAGCTCTTCGAGAGCGGCTTTCCCATCCGCGAAGTGCGGGAGCTCGAGAGCACTCTCGAAGACCTCTTCCTCGAGTTGACGAAGGGACAGCTCCAATGAGCAAAGAAGAGCCGCGCTCTTTCGCGAACCTCGTCGAGCTGCCCGACTTCATCAGCCCGCTCACGATCAAAGAGCTCCGGCAAGGGACGCGCGCCCACTCGGCGTTCTCGTTCTGCTTCGGGACGCTGCTCCTGGGCACGGTGATCCTGTTCCTCGTCCAATGGCGGGATCAAAGCGAGAGCTCGGGATCGACGGTGCTCGGTCTCTTGTGGATCCTGGGCTTCTGCGTGAACGTGCTCCTCATCCCGACCTTGGCGCTCCAGAGCGTCACGCGCGAGATCGAGTCCGGCACGCACGAGCTGCTGCTGCTCACGGGCGCCAGCGGTTGGAACTTGTCCGTCGGCAAGATCGCCAGCCCGCTCGCCCTCGCCATCGTCAACCTCATCCTGATCCTCCCCTTCGCGACCTTCGCTTATTTTCAGCGAGGCGTCTCGCTGGAGGACATCTTCTTCATCGAGCTCGAACTGCTCCTCCTCTCGACCTTCGCGATCACCGGGGCGATCTTCCTCGGCTGCATCGGTCTGCATCGCACGACGCGTTGGATGGCTCGCATCGGCGCCGGCATCTTCGGACTGTTCTTCGCCGGCTACTACCTCGGACGCGGCTTCAACCTGATGCGCTTCGGCGAGGAGACGAGCCCCTGGCTCAACATCGCGCCCACGCTCATCCTGACGGTGAGCTGCGTTCCCGTCTTCCTCGCCGCCGCCCAAGGTCGTTTGGGTCGAACCGGCTCGTTCGACACGCCCCAGCTCCGACTGGTCGCCGTGCTCGTCCAGCAGGTCCTCCTGGGTGTGCTGATCTGGAGCTCCCAGTACCATCTCGTCTCACTCAGCCCGAGAAGCGAGTCGCTGGTGTTGGTGACCAGTTGCCTGATCGTCGCCCACTTCGTATTGGCGGCACTCTGCTTCTGCTGCGGTCCGCTCGAGCCGGCCAAGCGATCGATCGCGGTCTTTCCCGCTCGCGTCTCGCGCGCGCTCTTGCTCGGACCCGGTGTGCACCGGGGCATGCTCCTCTGCCTGGCGATGGCCGGCGAGACGCTCTTCGTCCTGATGCTCCTCGGAAACAGCCGCCCGACCGGCTCGGTCCATCTGAGCTTCGGTATCCTCTTGTCGATCTTCTTCCTCGTCGGGAATCCGCTCTGGGCCGCGATCCTCGGCCTGCTCGGTGGCCGCAGGGTCGCCCCGGTGGCCGGGATCCTCTTCGGCTTGCTCGTCAACTGGATCGCGATCCTGCTCGCGGCGGTCTCCCCGCAAGCCGACCCCAGCCCCATCGGGATGCTCTCGCCGTTCACCAACGACCTCGATCAGGGGGGCGATCTGAGCTGGCCCGGCTTCGCCGCGCTCTTCGTCGTCTTCGCCGCCCTCTTGCGCCTGATTCGGACCGAGCGCGAGACCCGAGAGCGCTCCCGCCTGCGGCAGGAGCTGGCTCGGCCTTCGACCGAGGCGGCCTCGTGACCTCGGAGGACGGGCGCATGGACCGGACGAGCGTGAGCCGCGAGCTCGCGCGCTTTCGCCTGGCGCCGCCGACGAGGCTGCCCCATGGGCAAGTGGGTGAGCTGCGCACGCGCGGCCTGGGCAGCTCCTCGGAGTTCCACGAGCTCAGGGAGTACCGCCTCGGCGACGACATCCGCCGGATCGACTGGCGCTCGTCGATGCGGACGGATCGGTGGATGCTCCGCCTCTACCGCGAGGAGATCGAGCCGCGCTTGGACGTCATCGTCGACGCGTCGCTCTCGATGGGTGCCTTCGCCGTCAAGGCGAGCCGGCTGCGAGAGCTCGTCGCGCTACTCAAAGGCCTGGCGACTCGAGACGGATTCCGGGCGCGCGCTCGGCGCTTTGCCGATGGCGGACCCGACGACGCCGAAGGTGACTTCGACCTCGACGGGCGGCTCGACCTCGCCGAGGGCCTGAGAAGAGCGCCGGTCTCCGGCGCGGGTCGGCCCTGGCGCATCGTGCTCTCCGACTTCCTGTTCGAGACGGATCCGCGGCAGCTCGTCACCTCGCTCGCGAGCGGCGGCTCGCGATTGTCATTGCTGCAAATACTCACTGCCCGCGAGCTCCGTCCCGACCTGCACGGCTTCTACCGGCTCGTCGATGCCGAGAGCGGCACCGAGAAGATGACCGCGATCGGACCCCAGGAGATCCGGCGTTACCGCGAGCGTCTTCAGCGCTGGAATGCCGAGCTCGCGGACGTCGCTCGGGCTCACGGCGCGCAGTACCTCCTCCTCGAGGCCGATCGCCCACTCGGCGAGCTCGCCCGAGACGTGCTCCTCCCTGCCGGAATCCTCGTGCCTGCGGGGGCGTGCCGATGAGCTTCTTCCAACCATGGGCTCTCTTCGCACTGGCCTCGTTGCCGATCCTCGTCTGGATCCACACCTTCCTCCAGCAAAGGCGCCGGCTGATCGTCACCGGCCTGTTCCTCTGGGACGAGCGGCGGCAGGTGCCGACGGCCGGTCGCATCCGCCGACGTCCGCCGATTTCCTGGCCACTGCTGCTCCAGCTCCTCGCCGCCTCGTTGCTGTCCTTGACCGTCGCTCTCCCACGCCTCACCGGCGAGTCGTCCGTCCTCGAGTGGTACGTCGTTCTCGATCGGTCCCTCTCGATGTCGGCCGGTGACCCCTCGCCCCGCGATCGCGCGGCGAGCTGGCTCGAGGAAGCGGCCGCCCAAGCCGGTGCCCGCGTCCACCTGATCGGCTCGGGCGAGAGGCCGGTCTCGCTCGGGGTCGCCGAGAGCTCTGGTGATCTGGGCGACCTGCTCGCGGATTGGCGCCCGGAGCTGCTCGGCTCGTCCCTCGAAGCCGCCACGTTCCTGGCGCTCGATCTCGCCGGGAAGAGCGGTGAGGTCCTCGTCCTGACGGACTCGCTCGAAGAGCCGATCACCGGCGTTCGCTGGGGCGCCTTCGGAGAGCCGCGGGACAACATCGCTTGGATCGCGGCGGCGCGAT
Organism: Planctomycetota bacterium; assembly: GCA_040219065.1. GTDB lineage: Bacteria > Planctomycetota > OFTM77 > OFTM77 > OFTM77 > OFTM77. The sequence continues at coordinate 9,426 of JAVJTD010000190.1, read as the reverse complement.
GGCCCGAGCCCTCGGGCGGCACCCAGGACATCGTCCGGCTGGAGGTGCGGTCCTTCGCGGCGGAAGAGCGCTCGGTGACGTTGCACCTCGACGGCGAAGAGCCTCTTCGGAAGCAAGCCATCACCCTCGCACCTGACGCGTCATATTGCTGGACCTTGAAGGCGCCGGCGCTGATCGGAGATCTGTTGGCCCGGCTCGAAGGGGACGCCGTCGCCTTCGACTCGCGGCTCGATCTCCTTTCGGTGAGGGAGCCACCCGTTCGCGTGCGCTTGGAGAGCGACCTGACCGGCGACGGCCGCAGCGCCGTCGAGCGCGCGTTGGATGCCTTGACCGACTGGCGCCTGGCGCGTCCCGGCGAGCGGCCGGATCTGTCGATCACACGCAATGTCGTTGCGGGTGACGCACGAATGATCTGGCACCTCGGCCCACTCGGAAGCGGTCTCGCGAGCGGTGAGGGCAAGACCCTCGCCGGTCCGTTCATCGTGCGCGCCGAGGAGCCTCTCACCCGAGAGGTCTCGTTCGAGGGCATCGTCTGGCCTTCGGTGCGTGAGCTTCGAGGCCCGATTCGGCCGATCGTCGACGTCGGTACCCGGGTGCTGCTCGCCGAGTCGCTGGAGGCCGACGTACCGACGCTGCTGCTCAATGGTGATCTGGGACAGTCCACGTTCCCCGATACCGTCGGCTGGCCGATGCTGGTCAGCAACGTGCTGGATCGAGCCCGGCAGGAGCGTCCTGGCCTGGAGCCGCGGCACGTGCTCCCCGGCGAGCCCGTCACGGTGCGGGCCACGAGTGGCTCTTCGGTCGAGCTGGTGGATCCCGAGGGACGGACGGTTCAACTCCCGGGCTCACCACCGCAGGTCCTGCCGCCGATGTCTCGAAGCGGCGTTCACGAGGTCCGGCAAGGCGGGGAGACGCTCGGAAGGTTCGCGATCCATGCGGTCGACGCGAAGGAGAGCGACCTGCGCTCGTGTGAGTCCGGCTGGATCGAGCCGGAGGCGAGCACTCCGGCGGTGCGCTCGGCGACCGTGGACGTGCAAGATCCGACGGCGCTTTTGATCGCGCTCGCCGCGCTGGCCTGGCTCGGCTCGATCGTCGCCGCTCGGCGGGAGGTCGCCTCATGAGCCTCGCCATTCCCGAGCTCCTCTTCTTGCTGATCCCCTTCGGCGTGCTCTGGTGGCGGTACTGGCGTCAGCCCCTGGGCTCGGGGGTCCTGCGGGCCGTGATGATCGTCCTGGCGACGGTCGCTTTGGCGGGACCGATCCAGAGGGGCACCGGCGAGGGCATCGACCTCATCCTGATCTTGGATCGGACGGCGTCGATGCCGGGCGGTGGCGACCGCGATCAGAAGGACTCGGTGCGCCGCTTGGAGGAGACACTCGGCCCGCAGGATCGCCTGGCGATCGTCAGCTTCGGCGAGCGGGCGCGCATCGAATCGCCATTGACGTCGGGAGCCGGACCTCGCGTGATCCGAGAGCCTTTCGGCGGCGAAGGGGCGACACTCGACGAAGCCTTGTCCCTCGCCCTGACGCTCGTGGACGACGAGCGACCCAGCCGGATGCTGGTGCTCAGCGACGGCCGACGACCGGGCGAGTCGATCGAGCTGCCGATTCATGAGGCGCTGCGCCGCGATGTCGTGATCGATGCGCTGCATCAGCCACGAGGCGCCGGGCGCGATCTCGCGGTCGAGCGGCTGGATCCGCCGCTTCGCATCGGCACCGGGCGTCCCTTCTCGTTTGGCGTGCAGGTCTTCGCGGATCGCGCGACCCAAGGTGTGCCGTATCGGCTCTCACGCGACGGCCAGATCATCGCACGCGGCGAGCTCGACCTTCCCGTCGGGCGCACTCGCCTCGCGTTTCGGGACGTACTCGATCAGGGCGGCATCGCCAGCTACACCTTCGAGCTTCTCCAGACAGAGGACAGCGACTCGGCGAACAACCGGGCGCGGGCCCTCGTTCAAGCGCTCGAGCCGCCGAGAGCCCTGGTCCTCACCGGCCCGGCGACGGGCGATGCCATCGCCGAGTCTCTCGAGCGATCGGGCTGGCAGGTGGACGTCGACGAGCCGTCACCCGGCGAATGGACGGCATCGCGGCTGCACCGTTACGGCGCCATCGTGCTGCAGAACATCTCCATCGATCGGTTGAGCACCGAGAGCGCTCGGGCCATCGCGGCGGCGGTGCGAGCTCACGGTGCCGGGCTGCTCGTCGGAGGAGGTGGCGAGGCGTATCAAGCCGGAGGTTGGGTCGAGAGCCCGCTCGAGGAGGTGCTGCCGGTTTCTTTGAGACCGCGGCGTCAAGAGCGGCGCGTGCGGACGGCCATCGTCGTGGTGCTCGACCGCTCGGGCAGCATGGCGATGCCGGCCGGCGGTGGCCTCACCAAGATGGATCTGGCGAATCGCGCTGGTGTCGCAGTGCTCGAGCTGCTGCAGCCCAGTGACCAATTCGGCGCCGTGGTCGTCGACAGCGCACCTCATGTCGTCGTGCCTCTCGTATCAGTCGGGGACAAGGCGACGCTCGCGAGCGAGCTCGAGCGAACGGCCCCGGGAGGTGGCGGCATCTTCGTCGGCGTCGGGTTGCAGACGGCCTACGAGATGCTCCAGAAGGCGGACGCGACCGCGCGGCACATCCTGCTCTTCGCGGATGCCGAGGATTCGGAAGAGCCCGGCGACTACCGGAAGTACCTGCCGGAGTGGCGACAAGAAGGCATCACGGTCAGCGTGGTCGGCCTGGGCACGGACTCCCATGTCGACGCGCCGCTGCTCGACGAGATCGCCCATCTCGGCGGAGGCCGCATCGATTTCACGATGAAGGCCGAGGAGCTGCCGCGCCTGTTCGCGCGCGACACGATCGAGACGATGATGCGCTCGTACATCGTCGAGCCTCGCAACGTCCGGACGTCCACCGCCGATCTGCTCCAGATCGGCGAGCTGAGCGCCGAGCCCCCTCCCGCCGTCGGAGCCCATCACCGAACGACGGCCCTGGAAGGCGCGTCGGTCGGCTGGGGCACCGAAGAGGAGGACTCTGTTCCCTTGCTCGCGTTCTGGTCGTTCGGTCGCGGTCGCGTCGTCGCGATGACGTTCCCGCTCGACGGACCGGATACGGGCTCGATCGCGAGCTGGCCAGGTCTGGGCGACACCGTCCGCGCCAGTGTCGATTGGAGCGCTGCGCGCCTGGTCGATGACGTGCCGGTCTGGACCGAGTCGACCGACAGCGGTTACGCCCTCGAGATCGAGCTCGACGATCCCAGCGCCGCGGCCCCCGAGCTCGTGGCGGCCACGCCACAAGGCGCCGAGGAGCGGGTCACGCTCGAAGCCGTCGGGCCGGGCCGATTCCGCGCCGAGATCGCCGTCGACACCCGCGAGCCAAGGCTCACCAGCCTGCTCTTGCCCGATGGTCGCGTCGCGCGTGGCCCCGGCCTCGTGCGCGCCTACTCGTCCGAGCACCGCCCCGACGATCGCCCCGGTGAGAGCCGCACCTTCCTCGAAGGCCTCGCGGGTCGCACGGGCGGCCTCCTCCGCCTCGGCGTCAACGACGCCTGGAACGCCGAAGGCCTCTCGACGCGCGTCCTGTCACTCCGACCCTTCTTCGCATGGCTCCTCCTGATCGGGCTCCTCCTCGAGGTCTTCGAGTCCCGAACGGGCGGCCTCTCTCTCGGGCTCTCACTCGCAGTAAGAGCAGCAGCACGCGCCGGCACCCGTCTCACGAAGATCAGGCTACCCGAGCGAGAGAAGCCCGCGGCGAGTCGTCCGCAGTCAGCGGCGCCGCGGACGGAAGAGCCAATCACCGACGACGAGGCCCCACCACCGCCCCCCGAGCCCAAGCCAACCCCCACCCTCGGCGACGCCCTGCGCCGCGCGAGGAAGAAGTGAAGCTTTCCTCATTGGGGCCCCAAGCCATTAGGAAGACCCTTGCCCAGGGCCGCAGGCCCGGCAGCGTGTAGCCCAGGCCGAAGGCCTGGGTTTTCGGGTACGTATACAACGCCTTCCCCGCCCTGAAAGGGCGCCCTGAAAGGGCGGCGCCGATCATCACCCTTCGCCCTCGGTCGACACCGGCGCCCCTTCAGGACGCGTGATGATAACATCATCATGGCACGCCCCACCCCTCGAGCTGGTCGGCTCGCTGGACTTTCGCATGGCGGCTTGAAAGCGCTCAGGGTCGACGCTGCCCCACTCGCCTCACGCCTCCACGGATCGGTTCCACGGTCGAGCGGTGAGCTCGAGGCGGGCAGTGATACCGGGCTTGGAAGTGGAGACGATCGGTACCTCGAAGACCAGGCGGCCTTCGTCTTCTCGAACGTCGGCTTCTCGGGTGACGCGCCCGGGGGTGTTGGAGTCGTAGCCGTAGCGGAGCGACCACTTCGACTTCTCGTCGCGCGGCGGGAGCGCGGCCATTGTGATCGAGTCGCGGTAGAGGTAGCTACCTTCGATGTGGTCGTCGAAGAGCAGGAAGCCGTCGATCTCGTATTCGGGAACCAGCACACGCAAGTCGACGCCGAAGACGAGCGCTCCTTGGGTCTTGGTCCGCTTGGCGACCGACAGGAACGTCGAGAACAGGTGCGGATGTCGCGGCGCGTCCAACCCGGCACAATCGGGTCGCATCATCTCGTCGAAAGTGCGGAAGATCGCCGAACCTTCCTCGACCAGCCGGCGGTGCAGGTCGTAGCGAGCACCGCGGGTCCGCACGACGACTTCGAAGTGATAGGAGGCGCGGATCTCCTTGCCGTCCCGGTGGGCGCGGGCGACCTTCGGCGGCAAGGTCAATGCGTCGACGTGCAGGACGCCATCGACGCGCACATCGCCGAAGAGGAATCGCGACAGGTTCTGAAAGCCTTCCTCCGAGTTCACGATTCCGAAGTCGCCGCTGTGGCTCCGGTGCACGAACGCACGCGGCGACGACTTCACCGTCGCATTGGCAATGCGCACGAGGCCGTCGCTCATCGGTCCGACGACGCGCCGTGCCCAGCCCGAGGCGGCGTCGTAGTCCTTGTGATTCGTGCCGACGAGGCAGAAGAAGCGCCGCGGGTCGAACTTGCCGTCGAGCCGGTCGACGCGCTGATCGCCAGACAGATCGAGATACTCCCCCATGCGATCGCGGTTGAAGTTCTCCGAGTTGTTCGAGCTGAAGAAGGCGGGCACGTTGCCGAGCACTTTCACGTCGATGCCGTTGTGCGGCGTGGCGTAGGTGAAGACCTTGTCGACGAGCGCCTTCGTCTCGGGCTTCGAGATCCGGTCGTTCTGCAGGAAGCAGCGGCAGATCAAGCCGCCCATCGAGTGCGCGACCAGGATCACCTTGAAGTCGCCGCGCGCCCCGGCGTCGTCGCCGCAGAGCCGATCCCGCACGCGCTCGATGAGCTGCCCCAGCCCGTCGGCGTACGCTTCGATCTCCGGGCGATCGCCCGTGCCGAGGTCTTCGGAGACGACGTCGTAATAACGGTAGATGACCACACAACGGGCCGAGAGATCATGATCCTCGGCCAGCTCGACACCGGCTTCGTAGACATCTCGGTAGCCGTGCTCCTTCATCAGTAGCACGAGCGGGCTCTCGAAGATGTAGCGGACGATCTTCTTCTCCCAGGTCTGACGGACCTTCGTCGAGCCGAGGTTGAATCCCATGTACGGCGTGGCGACGGTCTCCTCGACGGCGGCCTCGGTGCCCGCGTAACCGCGTACGTAGACGATCGGGTAGAAGGGACGCTCGATCGACACCTTGGCCATGGGACTCTCCTCCGTCGGTTCTTCGAATCGAACAGCACGTCACGAAACGACATCTCGCCCCGAGCACCGCCAAGTGATACTCAGCGCTTGCGCCCCTGGACGATCGTCCACAAGAGGTGTCGCCATGGGCAATCGAGCGAGACGAAGCCCGCGCTCTCCATCCATCGGAGCTGCGCCCTGAGCGGCGCATGGTGATCGGCCTCGCGCTGGTGACGCATCCAGTCGATCCACTCCTCGTCGGTCGCCCCGAGCGCACGCGACTGCCTCTCCCACTCCGACAAGTGCTTCTCGTACAGCTCGGGCGTCTCACCGGCGAACTGATCGGAGTACGTCCAGCAGCCGCCCGGCCTCAGCCACTCGTGAAGCCGCGCGAAGAGCCGTGACTTCTCGTCGTCTTTGAGGTGATGCAGCGAGATGCTCGAGATGGCGAGGTCGAAGTGTCCCGGCTCGAAGGCGAGCTCGCGGAAGTCCTCTTGCCGGAAGTCGAGGCCTTCCGATTCCGCCAATCGGCCGCGGCACTCCTCGAGGAGCTGGCCCGAGGCGTCGACGAGGGTCAGCTCGGCGCCCGGGAACTTGGCCCGAAGCAGCAACGACAAGTTGCCGCTGCCGCATCCGAGCTCGAGCACCCGGCGCGGCGCGGCGAGCTCATCGGGCAAGTAGTAGAGGAGTGCCCAGAGCATCTCCCGGTAGCGAGGCACGCAACGCTCGATCGCGCTCGTGTAGCGCGCGCTGATACGATCGAAGAACTCCGGTGCCGTCTCGAGGGACTCACCCATCGTCAACTCCTCCTGAGTGGGAGAGCTTCTCCCATCACTCGCCGCCTTGCTTCTTCTCCTGAGCGAGAGCACGCAGCGCGGGCGAATCCGCCAAGGCACGGGCGACGCGCTCGGCCATCCGCCGGCTCCCCTCGTCCGAGAAGTGCACCGAATCCTTGAAATGTCTGCCATCCCCCGGGATCGAGTCTTCCCCCCCGATCAGCAGCACGTCCTGCTCGGCGGCGTCTCGACGGATCGCGCGGTTGTAGTCGTCGAAGGCCATCAGGATGGACTCGGGTGTCAAGTACGGCATGTAGAAGAGCGATGTCTCACACGCGCCGAGTCGCTCGTTGGGCGTCTGCTCCTCGCGCACCTTGTGGCTGAAAGTCGCCACGGCGACGACGGGCACGGTCTGCTTGACGTCGTGCAATAGTGATGAGAGCCGCTCCTGAAAGCCAAGGCTCACGGTGCCGGGCTCGTAGTCGAGATGCGGTGCGTCGCCGCGCGCCGCGGACTGCCGGCGATAGAGCTGCCAGTTCTTCTCGATCAGATGCCAGGCGAGTGAGATCTCGGCGAGCCAGCTCTCCTCGTCGGGCTTCCCTTCGATGAGGCCACGCTCGAGCGCGATGCGGCGGGTGTCGTAGCAGAGGTCGTTGGTCGCGTGGTACACGACCACGACATCGGGATCGAGCGGACGCACGCGATGCGTCCAGTTGCGATGCGAGTGCTCGACCGCGAAGCCCCCGACGCCGGCATTGACGATGTCGAACTGGACGTCGGGGAACGCCTCGGCGAGGAGATCGCGGACGCGCACTGGCCAGGTGGCGTCTTCGCTGCTGGTCTCGGCGCTGTAGGTCGTCGAGCCACCGAGGAAGGCGATGCGGATGCGGCCGGGCGGCTTGGGGATCTCGATCTCTGGACCGCGGAACCCGAGCGAGTTGATGCGGATCGGACCGAAGACCGTCCCAGGCTTGGGGATCTTGAGGCCGGACTCCTCATGGACCGCGTAGGTGTAGACTCGGCCGAAGGTGCCGTTCTTCAAACGGTGGCGGAGACGGACGACCCCCTCGGCCGCCAGGCCGAGGAGCGGGACCGCGATCGCCAAGGTGATCGAGCTGAAGAGGAGCTTGCGGCGGCGGGTCATCCTCGCGCCGCTCGCCTCTGGTTCCGACATCAGCCCTCGAGCGGCTCGCAGTAGCGGGCGAAGAAGGCCTCGAAGGACTGGCGCTCCTCGTCGTCCATATCGGGACCGAGCTCGCCCATCATCCGGAAGAAGAGCTTCTCGGCCTCACGAGAGTGCCCGTCCTTGCGGAATCGGACCAGCCGGCCTTCCGAATCGGCATCCGCGGGCCGGGACTCGGTCGCGTGCCCCACGATGTGGAACTGCGGGCTCTTGTAACCTTGAGCAGTGTTCTTGGTCATGACCTGTTCATCCTCTCCCGGAAGCCGGAGGCCGGCCTCGTCTCGCATGAGGTAATCGAGGGTGACGGCGAGCCGATCGGCCAACTGGATCAACACGAGTCGGGACGGCTCGACTTCGCCGCGCTCGATGCGCTGGTATGTAGAGAGTGCCAACGAGAGGCCTTCCGCCATCTCCTTCTGGGTGAGGCGATGCCAACGACGAAGGCCACGAAGCTTGTCCGCGAAGGACGATTTCTCCTCTTCGCCCATGTTATCGACGATTTCCTCGGAATCGACGTAGAAAAAGAGTCACTTCTCGGTTATCGTCGCTCAAAAGTGAGTTTCAGGAACCTCTTTTTCGCGTTTTTTCTTCGCGTCCAGTGTATCGGTTCGGCGGCTCTCTCGAGAGTTTGCCCGATCGGCTGTGCCGATCCCGAGCCCGTCCCGCCTTCCAGACAGCACATCCGGAGCGGCCACTTCCGTGGATCCGCAGGTCCGAGGGTCGCTCTCTCGAGCGCTCGTCGAACCGAAGGGGGGAACAACCATGATCAGTCAACCTGCCCCGGAGTCGCCGGTCTTCTCGACCACAGCCATCACGCGCCTGGCGAGCGATGCCGAGCTCATCGCTTGCACTGTCTCGACCGCGGACGATCACTTGGCGCAGATGGCTTTTGCCCATCTCTACGACCGGCACTCCGAGCGGGTCTTGCGCTTCCTTCAAGAGCGAGTCCGAAGCTCGTTGGCGGCCGAGGACCTCCTCCAAGAGGTGTTCCTCCGGGTGTACCGCAAGCTCCCCTCGCTCGCAAGCCGCGATCACTTTCCCGGCTGGCTCAAGGGCATCTCGCGCAACTGCCTGCTCGACCACTTCCGCCGCCGAAAGCGCGTGCGGCTCCTCGACGACGATGTCCCGGCCGAGGACGAGGTCCCCGGCGAGCATGGATTGCCGGCGCGCAAGATCTTGCGCCGCGACCTGCTCCGCCGCGTGGAGCGAGCGCTCGATCAGCTTCCCGGGAGCGCGGCTCGCATGATCCGGCTCCGCTACTTCGAAGACTGGACATTGCAGGAGATCGCAGCCGATTTCGGCTGTGAGCCGCACCAAGTCAAGTACCGACTGCGCGACGCTCGCCAGCGCTTGCGTTGGCTACTCCGAGAGGTCTGGCGGGAGTACACGAGCTGACGATCAGAGGGAGCGCGGGCGTCTTGCCCGGGCTCCCCGAGTGCCCAGTCGAGCGAGCCGGAGACCGAGTGAGGCTGAGCTTACGTACGTTGGAGTGCCCAAGTCGAGCGAGCCAAAGACCGAGTCCGTCGGTCAGGGCTCTCGCGAGCGAGCTTGGGCCGGGGCATGCCGTGAACCTACTGGAGCAGCGAGCCTGGTCCTCGATCCAAGCCGGCGGGACGCCCGCGTTCCCAGTAGTTTCAGGTCAGCCGTGCCCCCGCCGGCGGACCGGCGGAGCATACAGTGGTGAAACTGCTCCTGAGGGCGAGGGCGATGGAGTGCCCAAGTCGAGCGAGTCAAAGACCGAGTCTGTCGGCGAGGGCTCTGCGCAAGCGAGCTTGGGC
>JAVJTD010000151.1:0-40086 GCA_040219065.1 Planctomycetota bacterium | reverse complement strand
GGTCCGATCGCCTCGGGATCCAAGGCGACTCGCTGCTGGTCGTTGCCGAGACCGACCTCGACCGCATCCTCTCGCATCTCGAGTCCGTCCGACCGGACTTCGTCGTCCTCGACTCGATTCAGATGGTCGCTCGCACCGAGCTTCCGGGCGCACCCGGGTCGATCGCTCAGGTGCGCGATTGCGCGACCGAGCTCGTGCGAGTCGCCAAGGCGGGCGGCTGCACCCTCGCCTTGATCGGTCATGTGACCAAGGATGGCGCCATCGCGGGGCCGCGGCTGCTCGAGCATCTGGTCGACGTCGTCCTGTACTTCGAAGGAAGCGGCGACCGCAGCTATCGGCTGCTGCGCGGCGTGAAGAATCGCTTCGGTCCGACCGAGGAGATCGGCGTGTTCGAGATGCGCGGCGAGGGGCTGGTCGAGGTCGAGAACACGGCGGCGATCTTCCTGCCGCATGGAGACCGCCCGATGCCGCCGGGGACCGTCGTCGTTCCGGTGCTCGAAGGCTCGCGCATCTTGCTGGTCGAGATCCAGGCACTCGTCGCCCGGGCAGCGTACGGGCCGCCGCGCATCAAGGTCACCGGCGTCGAGTCGAATCGCGTCGCCATGCTTCTCGCCGTCATCGAGAAGCGCGTCGGCTTGCAGATCGCCGATCAAGACGTGCACGTGAACGTCGTCGGTGGACTGCGCATCCGCGAGCCGGCCGCGGATCTCGGCATCGCGCTCGCCTGCATGTCGAGCTTCGTCGACCGCCCGGTGCGTCCGCGGACCGTGGTGCTCGGCGAAGTCGGTCTCGGCGGCGAGGTGCGCTCGGTGCAGCGCACGGCGGGTCGACTGAAGGAAGCCGCACAGCTCGGCTTCGAGCGGGCGCTGCTCCCTGGTGCGCCAAAGGACCGCATCGAAGCTCCCGAAGGCCTCATCCTCGACCGGATCGAAGAGCTTCGTGCCGCTCTCGAGGTGGCGGTCGGGTGAGACCGGTCGGCCGGCCTCGAAGGGCGCGGCCGACCGAGGCGGGCTCAGTCCTCGAGGCGATCGATCACTGTCTCGTCGAGGTCCTCGAAGTGGTCTCACGAGCGGCTGTGCGAGCCCCCGGCCTGCTGTCGATGCAAATGGACCGGCTTCAGGCCTTTGGGATTCGATTGGCGTTTCTTGGACCAGCCGGACGAGTGCGGCAGCGGCGGCTCCGTACGGAATCTGAATGAATCGAGACTTCGCAGGCGGGCGAGCGACGTTGCGGCGTGGATCCGCAGCGCCCCTCATGTCATCTTCGGGTCCTCGTCGAAGCGAATCTCGGGAGTCGAGTGTGTCTGCCTCGGAGCGTTGGATCTTCTGGTCGGTCCTGATCGGCACGGCTTCGGTCATCGCGGCTTCTTCGTGGCTGTATCCCGATCCGCGCGGGTACGGGACGCATCAGCAGCTCCTCTTGCCGCCCTGCGACTTCTTGGAGGAGACGGGCTACCCTTGCGGGAGCTGCGGGCTGACGACGAGCTTCTCGCACATGGCGCACGGCGAGGTGTTCCAGGCGGTGGTCGTGCAGCCGTTCGGGGCGCTCATGTTCCTGGGGCTGCTCGCCAATGCGGGCTGGCTCTTGTATTGTCGCGCGACCGGTCGCTCGTACCTGACCTGGCTGGAGCGACGATGGAAGCCCATCTTCATCGTTGGAGTCGTTGCAGGCTTGGCCGGCTGGGCGTACAAAGTGGCGGCATCGGTCTGAACGAGAACCTCAGCAACGGAGATCGAGGGAGGCATGGAGGAAGCCAAACCGCGACTGCAGCCGGCCTACGCCAAGGGTGCGATCATCGGTGGGTTGGTCGGCGCGCTGTCGATGTTGCCCGGCACGAGCTGTTGCTGTTGCCTGTGGTGGGTCGGCGGCGGAAGCCTCTCGGCCTGGATCTCGAGCCGGCCGGTGTACCCGTTCGGGCCGGTGGAAGGGCTCAAGGCCGGGCTCTTCGCGGGTCTCATCGCCGGAGCGATCGCCTGCGCTCTCCTCCTGTCTCAGAACGCCTTCGATCCGGCCGTCCAGGAGGAGTTCTGGGACGCCTGGCTCGAGCAGATCCGGGACAGCAACGATGAGGTCTTCGAGAAGAATCGCGAGATGTTCGAGCAGCTACCGGAGCGCGCGAAGGAGATCTTCGCGGCGCCGGGCTTCGAGCTGGTGGTCCTGGGCGGCATCGCCGTCTTGGTGGGTCTCAGCGGACTGGTCGGGGGACTGATCACCGGGCTGTGGATCCGCGGCCGTGACCGAAGGGACCGTGAGGTGCACGACGACTACGATCCGCCGCGGGAGCCACCCGTGGAGTGATCGGGGTTCGAGCTACTCCAGCCCGATCATGAACTCCCGGATGTCGGACCAGAGGGGCGCCGTGACCTCGCGGTGCTCCTGGGCGACGGGATGCCAGAAGCGGAGCTTCCAGGCATGGAGCGCGTGCCGGCTCATCTCGAGGGCAGCCAGGTCGTCCTCGGTCAGCTCATCCGCTGCGTATTTGATGAAATACTCCTCGTCGGGTCCGTAGATCTTGTCGCCGACGATGGGATGTCCGAGCGCCGCAAGGTGCACGCGAATCTGATGTTGGCGACCCGTCTTCGGCGTGCACTCGACGAGGGTGTAATCGCGAAAGCGCTGCTGCACCCGAAACGACGTCTGCGACGGCAGGCCGGCTCCGTCGAAGCGGATCGCCATGCGGACGCGGAGCTGTGAGGACACGGCAGGTCCGATCGGCAGATCGACGGTGCCTTCCTCCTTCTCCAGTCGCCCGCGCACGAGCGCCAGGTAGGTCTTCTGGACGGTGCGATTCTCGAACTGCGTCGAGAGGGCGGCCCGGTAGGCGTCGACCTTCGAGACGAGCACGATCCCACTGGTCTCGCGGTCGAGGCGGTGGCAGAGCCGCGGCACGACGTCCAGGTCCGGGTCGTCCGGGCGCCGGTACTTCGCGTGCAGCGCGTTGATGAGCGTGTTGTGGACGTGACGTCCCGAAGGGTGCACCGGCAGGAAGGGCTGCTTGTTCACCGCGACGAGGATTCGATCCTCGGTGAGGACCTCGATCGGAATGTCCTGGATCCCTTCCTCGACCTCGAACGGCGGGTGGGGGATCCGAATCGTGATCTCGTCGCCTTCCCACACACGACGCCCGTGCTTGCGCCGCTCGCCGTTGACGGTCACGTCGCCGTCGCGGATCAAGCGCTGCACGCTCGAGCGCGTTCGCCAGAACAGCCGTGAAGCCAGGAATCGATCCAGCCGCTGGCCGTTCTCCTCGAGCTCGACATTCAGCATCACCCGCCTGAGCGGCTGGCTGAGGTCACGATCGAATAGGAATGGCTTGCGGCTCTTCATGGGCACGGAATCGAGGACAGGCTCCAACTCGCCACACACGACCCAGGGCGTAGCCCGGTATGATAAGGCCTTTTCCAGGAGCCGTGTAGTCGGCGCGCGAATGGCGGACTCGCGCCGGATACGGGCTTCGACCGGGGGACGTCGCAGTCCATGTCGCAGTCTGGCAAGACGATCACCGGAACCGTCGATCGGATCGTCTTCACCAACGAAGAGAATCTCTACACGGTCGCGCGGCTCCGCCGCGGCGAGGGTGATCCGGACGTCACGGTCGTCGGCCCACTCGCCGGCGTGCGCGAGGGCGAGACGCTGCGGCTGACGGGCGAGTGGATCGAGCACGAGCGCTTCGGCACGCAGTTCAAGATCGAGTCGTTCCAGACGATCACGCCCGAGACGAAGGACGGCTTGATCCGCTACCTCGGCTCGGGGCTGGTGGCAGGCATCGGACCGAAGCTCGCCGAGCGGCTCGTCAATCATCTCGGTCTGCAGACACTCGATGTGCTCGATCGGCAGCCCTGGCGGCTAGGCGAAGTTCCGGGCATCGGTCGCAAGCGCATCGAAGACCTGCGACGAGCGTGGGTCGAGCAACGAGCCGTGCGGGACATCCTGATCTTCCTTCGCAGCTACGGCATCGGGGCGGCGCAGGCGGCTCGCATCCACCGCCGCTACGGGAAGAACGCCATCGCGCGGATCAAGTCCAACCCCTACTGCCTCGCCGAAGACATCGCCGGCATCGGGTTCCAGACCGCTGACCGCATGGCGCAGGCCTTGGGCCTGGCGGCCGATGCGCCCGAGCGCTTGCGCGCGGGACTGCAGCACGTCCTCGGCGAAGCGTTTCGAGAGGGCAACCTCTTCCTGCCCGAGGCCGAGCTCTCCGGTCGGGCGACGCGCATCCTGCACGTCGAGGCGCCACTCCTCGAAGGACCGCTCGCCCAGCTCCTCGAAGACGGGACGCTGCACCGCTTCACATTCGATGGGCATGCGGCGGTCGCCAGTCGCAGTGCCTTCGTCATCGAGAGCAACACCCACGCCTTCCTTCAGCGCATGCTGGCGCTCGGGCGGCCTCCGGTCCCCGAGCTCTCCGCCGCGGTGGTGGTCGAGGAGCTCGCCCGCGAGGAGGAGCTGTTGGGGCTCCGTTGCTCGCCAGGTCAAAGACGAGCCTTCCAGTTGGCGCTGCAATCGCGGATGACCGTCATCACCGGTGGGCCGGGAACTGGCAAGACGACGCTGACCCGCTTGATCGTGAGGACCTTGGAGCGGCATCGGGCGCGGGTGCTGCTCGCGGCGCCGACGGGCCGAGCGGCTAGGCGGCTGGCAGAAGCGACGGGCAAGGAAGCGTCGACGTTGCACCGGCTGCTCAAGTACCGGCCCGAGATCGGCGACTTCGATCACGATCAAGACAACCCGCTCCACGCGGATGCGGTGCTGGTGGACGAGGTGTCGATGGTCGACGCCGCGCTCTTCGAGAGATTGCTGCGCGCATTGCCCGAGCGCACACGGTTGATCCTGGTCGGTGACGTCGATCAGATCCCCTCGGTCGGCGCGGGTGCCGTGCTGCGCGAGCTGATCCTCTCGGGCAAGGTGCCGACCGCCAGGCTGCTCGACATCTACCGCCAAGGTGCGCGCAGCGAGATCATCACCGCCGCGCACCGGATCAACTCCGGCGAGCTTCCCGAGCTCCGGGCGCCCGGTCCTGACTCCGACTTCTTCTTCATCGAGAGGCCGAATCCCGAGTCGGCCGTGCAGACGGTGTTGGAGGTCGTGACGCGGCGCATCCCCACGCGGTTCGGGCTCGACGCGATCGACGACGTGCAGGTCCTCGTGCCCATGTACCGCGGCGTCGGTGGCGCCGAGAACCTGAACGTGTCCCTCCAGGCGGAGCTCGTTCCCGAAGCCTCCCGAGAGTTGGCTGGACCGTTCCGGGTCGGCGACAAAGTGATGCAGCTCAAGAACGACTACGATCGCGAGGTGTTCAACGGCGACATCGGCCGAGTCGTCGCGCTGGATGCCGAGGAAGGACGCTGCCATGTGCAGTTCGAGTCCGGCCTGGCGAGCTACGGCGCTACGGACCTCGACGCGTTGACCCTCGCCTACGCGATCACCATCCACAAGGCGCAGGGCGGGGAGTTCCCGGCGGTGGTGATCGTGATGCTGGACCAGCACCACCTACTGCTGCGCCGAAACCTTCTTTATACTGCTGTGACGCGCGGTCGTCGCCTCGTCGTGATCATCGGCAGCCGCCGCGCGCTCGCCCAGGCCGTCTCCCACACCGAGGTCGATCGTCGCTACACGCGCCTTGGGCATCTGTTGAATGCCGATCCCGAGCTGCCGCTCATGGAGGAAGCCGCCCCTTGAACTCGCCCTCTCCCGAGCCCCTGGAACTGCCGAGCGGCCGGGTGATTCGTGTCGACGCCAAGGTCGTGCACGTCGCGAACGAAGAGGGGACGCGGATGTGCGCGCTTCGTGGTCACCTGTTCGACACCGGCTCGACGATCAAGAACCCGGTGTCGGTCGGCGATGTCGTGCGCTTCGCGGTCGACGGTGCTCGCGGTGTCGTCGAGTGGGTCGCGCCCCGGCAGAACAAGCTGTCGCGACGGGCAGCCGGTCGCGGCGCCGGCCTCGAGCAGATCATCGTCGCGAATGTCGATCTGGTGCTGGTGGTGGCGGCGCTGCGGCGGCCGCCCTTGAGGCTGATGTTCATCGATCGGCTGCTCGTCTCCGCGGAGAAGGGCGAGCTACCCGCCCGGATCTGCATCAACAAGGTCGACCTCGCCAAGGACGACGAAGAGCTCAACGAGCTCGACGAGGAGCTCGCGATCTTCGAGGCGATCGGGTACCCCACTCTGTGCACGAGCACCCAGACCAGCGAAGGTCTCGAGGAGCTGCGCGGCTGGCTGAAAGACAAGGTCACGGTGCTGACGGGACAGTCGGGTGTCGGCAAGTCGTCCTTGCTCAACGCGCTTCAGCCAGGGCTGAAGCTCAAGACCGGTCACATCAGCAAATGGAAAGGCCTCGAGCGCGGAACGCACACGACGACCCACGTTTCACTTTTGCCGCTCGACTTCGGAGGCTTCGTGGTCGACACCCCAGGAATGCGCGAGTTCGCGTTCTGGGATCTCGAGCCTGGCGAGGTGAAGGACTACTTCCCCGAGATGCGAGTGCACGCGGACGCCTGCCACTACCGAGGCTGCACGCACACGCACGAGCCGGATTGTGCGGTGAAGGAGGCCTTGTGGGAGGGCCAAATCAGCCGCCGCCGATTCGACAGTTACTTGCGAATGATCGAGTCGCTGGAAGACGGGCAGAGGTGAGGAGAAGCCCGTAAGGACGCTTTCCTATGGAAGATGAGCAGAATGCGAGTCGGAGGAGCGCGACTCTCCCCCGACTCGAAAAGCGCGGGCTACTTGCTCAGCTCCCCGAGCAGCCACCGGTGTTGCCGGGATCCAAGTTTGGATTCTCCTAAGTGGTGACGCTGGTCGGACAGACGCTAGGAATGCCGTTAGGTGGAAAGGAGATATTCTCGTCGGGAATCTCACTTCGAAGGACCTTTGGGTCCGGTTTCAAGACGGGAAGTGTCCATGGACGATGCCTACCAGAACGCGCTCGACGCCCTCGACGCA
This sequence comes from Planctomycetota bacterium, assembly GCA_040219065.1. Taxonomy (GTDB): domain Bacteria; phylum Planctomycetota; class OFTM77; order OFTM77; family OFTM77; genus OFTM77. Next base: position 33,142 of record JAVJTD010000151.1, on the reverse strand, counting down.
GCCGAGAGGGCGTGTCCTCGCCGGATCCAGCCCGTTGAGCTGACGCCGGAGTACCTCGAAGCCGTCGAAGCACTCGAGCGCCGGCCCTCCAACGCACCGGGTGCGGACAAGACCTGGGTCCACGAAGCCATCGACGAGGCCCTCAGGCACCTGGCGAGCGCACGGAGAAGATGAGCTTTCCCGACGTATTCGCGAGGCTGATCGCGATCCTCGAGAAGCATGAGGCCCGCTTCGTCGTCATTGGAGTCTTCGGTGCGAACTACTATGCCGGCAGCGCCTCCGGCCTGTTCACCACCCTCGATCGCGATCTCTTCCTGCCCAAGGACCCGTCGAACCTCCTCGCGACTTGGCGAAGCTGCGAGGAGAGCGGACTCGAGCTCTTCGCCGGCAGAGAGCCGCTGGATTACCCGCGGGACCTCGACCTGGCCCGGCGGGTCGTTGGCGTCTCCGCGTCGACGCGTGCCAGCGATGGGCGTGTGCTCGATGTCGATCTCAGTTTGACGATGACCGGCTTCGACTTCGACACGGTCTGGGTGTCCAAGCGCGAGTTCGAGGTCGCTGGGACCCGCGTTCCCGTCGCTCGTTTGAGCCACATCGTCAGCAGCAAGGCGGCCACCGGTCGGCCGAAGGACCAGTCCTTCTTGAGCAGCCACGCTGAAATCCTGCGACGGCTGGTCGCGGAGGATGAGTCGGAGGTCGACTGAAAGGAGAGTGGGCCGGCGAGTAGGCTTGGCACGGGGTGAGATCGAAAGGAATGGTGCACCCGGGGATTCAATAGCCGTCCAGTACCCCCTGTGGTCTTCGATGGGGCTCGGGCGGTGAGCGTTCATCGGCCGCCGGAATTCGGCGCCGGCCTTCTCACTCCAGAGCGTTCAATCGTCCTCGGTGATGTCTTCGAGTCCGATCGATTCGGGAAGCCCACATCGATAGGGCTCGCCGCCCGTCCGTTGCGCCAGCTCCTCGCGAGCGGTCTCGAGCATGTCGGGGCGCACCATCAGCTCGAGAGTGCAGCCGGCGAGGGTCTTGGCGGCGGTGTGCATGGCGAGCAGGCCATGTGTGGAGCCGCTCTGGGCGACGGCTTGCCAGGAGTGATAGGGGGTGCCGGGCGTCCAGGTTGCGGTCTGCAGGCCGGCGGTCGGCACACAGTACGAGACGTCGCCGACGTCGGTCGAGGCGGGAAACACGGGCGCATCGAGGATGCGCGCGACCTGATGCGCGAGCTGACGCTCCTTCGCTTCGGGGAGCGTCGGGGCGATATCGGCCGCGAGCTTCTCGGCAGCTTCGTCGTAGTCAGGCGCGCCGACGCGCTCGAGGTGACGGTAGAGCACGTCTCCGAGCACGGTGTTGGGCAGGATGTCGTGGAGCGCGCTTTGAAGATGAACGGTGACCTCGGTGCCACTGGCGAGGGCTCCGGCGTTCGCGCAATCGACGACGCGTTGGTAGATCGCCTGCACCTGATCGCGCCGGGGGGCGCGGATGAAGTACCAGACCTCGGCGACATCGGGGACGACATTCGGGGCCTGGCCCCCGTTCGTCGTCACGTAGTGGATGCGAGCCTCGTCGATGATGTGCTCGCGGAGGAAGTTGACCGCGACGTTCATGATCTCGACGCCGTCGAGGGCGCTGCGTCCGGCGTCGGGGTTGGCCGCGGCGTGGGCCGATCGGCCGCTGAACCGGAACTTGACGTTGTTGAGCGCGAGCCAGCTCTGGTCGGAGACGACGTTGCGGTCCCCGGGATGCCAATGCAGCGCCGCGTCCAGCTTGTCGAACAGACCGGCCCTCGCCATGAGCACCTTGCCGATGCCTCGCTCCTCCGCCGGGCAGCCGAACACCTCGATGCGTCCCGGAATGCCCGACGCCTCCATCGCATGACGAGCGGCGATCGCGGCGGTCGCGGCCCCGACTCCGAGCAGGTTGTGGCCGCAGCCGTGACCGCTGGTCTCGTCGGGCCGGGCTTGCTTCTTCGGTCCAGCGACCTGCGAGAGCCCCGGCAGCGCGTCGTACTCGACGAGCAAGCCGATCGTCGGTCCGGAGCCATTTTGCCAAGTGGCGCGAAAGGCCGTCGGCATGCCCGCGATTCCGGGCTCGACCGTGAATCCGTGCTGCTCGAGCCACGAGGCGATGCGCTTCGATGACTCGACCTCTTCGAGGGACAGCTCGGCGTCCTTCCAGACGGCGAGGGAGAGCGTGTCGATCTCGGCGGCGAGCCCGTCGATCCAACGGTCGGCGGCCGCGACGGCCTCCTCGAGTCGATCCTGAGGAGTCAAGCCGATGTTCAAAGCGGCGAGGATCGAGAGGATGGGAAGCAGCATGGCGATTCTCCGGAGGGGCGTGGCATTCGTCTCCGCGAGGAGAGTCAGCGGGCTCGGGCGGGCTTCTTCCCCTTGCGGCGCTTGCCGCGAAGCTGCGTCGCACCGATCAGGATGCCGGCGAGTGCGACGGGAAGGAGCACCCAGAGGATCGAGCCAGCGGGTGCGATCTCGGCGCTCAGGACAAAAGAGCCACCGCCATCCATGACGTCACCGAAGCTGACCGTCCAGCGCGCGATGTCGTTCTCGATCGACTTGGCATTGGCCCGGTCGATCGTATCGGGTGCGTGAAGCTCGAAGTGGAAGCGGAAGCCCATCTCGCGTGCGGCCCTTCGGTCGGCGGCCCTCTCGGGCATGGTGCCGTCGCCGAGCTGCCGGCGATACATCCAGCCGTCGCCAGTCTGCTCCCAAGTCAGCTCCCTAAAGAGCGTGGTCCGACTGCCTTGGGCGGCGGGAATGACCGCATCGAGCTGACGAAGCTTCGAGACGTCCTGGAAGGAGATCACGAGCCGGTAGTGGAACTGGTCGTCGTTGCTCAAATCCTCAAAGGAGTCGAGCTTCAACCCGTCTGGGATCTTTTCGAGGAGCGAGAAGTCGAAGAGGGGAATGTCGTCCTTGCCGAGCTGTTGGGCGATGAGCTGGATGAACTGGTCCAATCGGCTGACGCGGAACTGGGCAACCAACGTTCCGCTTCGGTCGCTTCGAATCGTCAGCTTTTCACGGTACTCGGCCTCGTCACAAGCGGTGAGGAGGCCGGCGGCCAGTAGGCCGAGAGTCAGAGCGAGCGACGCTCGCCTCACTGGGCGTCTTCTCCGCCGAGAAAGGTGTCCTCGGCAAGGTCGGCGAAGGTGGCGACCGAGAGCAGGGAAGCGGCGATCTCGTCCCGGTCCGCTACCGCGATGAGCTGCGTGTCGAGCACGACGAGGCTCTCGTCGATCAGCGCGTAGGCCCCGGTGGGCAGGTCGGCGTTGTACTGCAGCAGCAGCCGGAAGAACTGCTCGGCGTCGACCGATGCGAGGGGCATGCTCTCCAGCGGCCCGGCAACGGCCCAGTACCGAAGCCACTCCCCGTCGATCTTGGCGAAGACCATCTGCGAGCGACCGGCGAGCTTGCCTTCGAGCGGGACCTCGACCGCGACGAGATTCTCCTGGATCGCGTTGTACTGCCAGCCGCGTCGGCTGCAGATGCGATCGATCAAATCCATGATCTCGCTCACGCGAGGAACTCCTTCATTGGCACCAGACGAACGGTCGTGAGAGGGGCGCCATTCTAGCCGCGCACGCGCGACGCGGGCAAGCGAGGAGGTGCGGTGTTCAGGTGTTCAGAGGTGACCAGGTGCTCAGGTGACCAGGTCACCAGGTGAGCAGGTGCTCAGGTGACCAGGTCACCAGGTGCTCAGGTCACCAGGTGACCAGGTGACCAGGTGACCAGGTGACCAGGTGACCAGGAGTCCAGGTGCTCAGGTGACCAGGTGCTCAGGTGCTCAGGTGCTCAGGTGACCAGGTGACCAGGTGACCAGGTGACCAGGTGACCAGGTCACCAGGTGACCAGGTGACCAGGTGACCAGGTGACCAGGTGACCAGGTGACCAGGTGACCAGGTGACCAGGTGACCAGGCACCCAGGCACCCAGTCACCCAGGCCCCAGTCACCCAAGCACCCAGTCACCCAAGCACCCAGTCACCCAAGCACCCAGTCACCCAAGCACCCAGTCACCCAAGCACCCAAGCACCCAGTCACCCAGGCACCCAGGCACCCAGTCACCCAGGCACCCAGGCACCACTTTCCCTCGTGACCGCTCGCCGCTAGAGTATGGGGCTTCGCCGGGCCGCTGTGGGCGCCCGTTGCACGTTCGTCCCGAGGTTCAGGGATCAGGCCGCGTCATGAAGTCCGAAGAAGTTCGCCGTTCATTCCTCGAGTTCTACGCCGACCGAGGGCACACCATCGTCGCGAGCGACTCGCTCGTGCCCGAGAACGACCCGTCCTTGCTGTTCACGGGCGCAGGCATGAACCAGTTCAAGGCGATGTTCCTCGGGATCGGCGACGCCGACTACACGCGCGCCACGACGTCGCAGAAGTGCATGCGGATGCCCGATCTCGAGAACGTCGGCGTGACCGCCTACCACCACACCTTCTTCGAGATGCTCGGCAACTTCTCCTTCGGGGATTACTTCAAGGAGGAGGCCATCGCCTGGGCGTGGGAATACCTGACCGAGATCTTGAAGCTCCCCGTCGAGAAGCTCGCCTTCACCGTCTACGAGGACGACGACGAGGCCTTCGATCTCTGGCGCAAGATGGGCGTGCCGGCCGAGCGCATCTTCCGTTACGGCGAGTCGGAGAACTTCTGGCCGGCGAACGCGCCGTCCCAAGGACCGAACGGTGTCTGCGGGCCATGCTCGGAGATGTTCTACGACTGGGGCCCGGAGAGCTCGAGCGTCGCAAAGGGAGAAGAGAGCGGTCCGGCGAACGACGGCGGTCGCTACTGGGAGATCGGCAACCTCGTCTTCACGCAGTTCGATCGCAAAGAGGGTGGTAAGCTCGACCCGCTTCCCAGCAAGAACATCGACACGGGCTGGGGCCTCGAGCGCCTGTCCGCCGTCATGCAAGGCAAGCGCACCAACTTCGAGAGCGATCTCTTCGCGCCGATCATCGCGGTCGAGTCCGAGATCTCCGGGGTCGCCTATGGAAAGGACCCCCAATCCGACATCCGCTTACGACGCATCGCCGATCACGTCCGCGCCTCGATCTTCTGCATCACCGACGGCGTGCTGCCTTCCAACGAGGAGCGAGGCTACGTGCTCCGCAAGATCATGCGCCGTGCGATCCGCGACGGATGGAAGCTGGGCATCGAGGACGAGTTCCTCCACAAGCTGGTCCACGTCGTCGGCGAGGTCATGAAGCCGGCTTACCCCGAGGTGCTCGAGAACGAGGAGCGCATCGCGCGGATCCTGAACCAGGAGGAGCGGCGCTTCCGCGAGACGTTCTCGCGCGGCCAGATCGTCCTCGACGAGATGATCGAGGCGATGCTCGAGAAGGGCGAGAAGGTGCTGCCGGGCGACCAAGCCTTCATGCTCTACGACACCCACGGCTTCCCGATCGACCTCGCCGAGGTCGCCCTCGCCGAGCGCGGCCTCTCCGTCGACATGCCCGGCTTCGAGAAGGCGATGGAGGAGCAGCGCGAGAGGGCCCGCGCGCACTCGGGCTTCTCGAAGGACATCTTCGCGGCCGGTCCGATCACCGACCTCAAGGGCAAGGTGCCGCCCAGCGTCTTCACCGGCTACGACCATCTCGAGGACTCGGCCAAGATCCTCGCCATCGTCGAAGGCGAGAAGGCGATCGGGTCGGCGGGATCCGGCCGGGACGTGCTCGTGGTGCTCGACCGCACGCCATTCTACGCCGAGGGCGGTGGTCAGGTGGGCGATCGGGGACGCCTCGAAGGCGAAGGCTTCGCGATCGAGATCACGGACACGGTCCGCAAGGAGGACTTCATCCTGCACTGCGGCCGAGTCCAGGCCGGCGAGGCGAAGGTCGGAGCGGGTGTGAAGGCGGTCGTCGACATCGAGCGGCGCTCGGCCACGATGCGCAACCACACCGCGACGCACCTGCTGCACAAGGCGCTGAAAGAGGTGCTTGGCGACACGGTCGATCAGGCGGGCTCCTACGTCGGGCCGGATCGCCTGCGCTTCGACTTCAGCCATGACAAGGCCGTGACCCGCGACGAGCTTCGTGAGATCGAGCGCATCGTCAACCAGCGGATCTTCAGCAATCGCGACGTCAACAAGTCCGAGATGACCTTCGACGCGGCGCGCCAGTCGGGCGCGGTGGCGCTCTTCGGAGAGAAGTACGGGGACTCGGTTCGCGTCGTCGACGTCGACGGCTGGAGCCGGGAGCTGTGCGGCGGCACGCACGTCGAGCGTGCGGGCGACATCGGGCCGTTCGTGATCACGACCGAGACTTCGGTCGCGGCGGGCGTGAGGCGCATCGAGGCGGTGACCGGCTGGGCGGGAGTCCAGCGGTTCCAGGCCTGGCACGAGAGCCTGCAAGAGAGCGCGGCCGCCCTGCGAGTCGGCGAGGAGCAGGTCCCCGAGCGCATCTCGGCGATGCAGGACGAGCTGAAGAAGCTGCGCTCGGAGATCAAGCAGGTCCGCAAGCAAGCCGCGCAGACCAAGGATGCCGACCTCGAGAGCGAGGACATCGGTGGCATCTCGGTGATCGTGACCCAGCTCGAGGGGTATACGGCCGAAGAGCTCCGGGCGACGCTCGATCGACTCAAGGCGTCGAAGGGGGCCGTGGCGGCCTTCCTGGCCAGCCCGTCGGACGGCCAAGTCGCGATTGCGGCCGGAGTGAGCGCCGAGGCGATCCGGAAGGGCCTCAAGGCGGGGGACCTGGTGAAGACCGCGGCGACGCATCTCGGCGGTGGTGGGGGTGGTCGACCCGACTTCGCCCAAGGCCGCGGAAAGGACGTCTCCAAGCTGTCGGCGGCCCTCGACGCCGTCAAGGCTCAGGTGCGTGAGACCGTGAGTTGAGGTAGGTCGTTGAACGGACCCGATTTGCTTTGACACCTCGGGTCGAGCCCGTAGAATGACCGGCTCTTCGGCGCGGCGTGGTCTCTGTGGTCTCGGCTGATCCTTCGCGGGAGCGGGTCGGATCGGAGTCGACTGCGCGGTGTCGGAGCACGTGGTCGAGGTCGCTCGGGCGCACTTCGATGAGGGCCATCGCCGAGTGGCGGTGGCCTTGCGATTACTGGAGGGAAAAGATGGCGGTCCCCAAGAGACGGCAGTCCCATTCTCGGACGCGCTTGCGTCGCTCGCACGATGCTCTGAAGCCGATGTACCTGAGCCGCTGCAAGCAGTGTGGCTCGGCCTCGCGGCCGCATCGCGTCTGTGACAACTGCGGGCACTATGGCTCCCGCACCGTGATCGACAAAGAGATCATCTGACGACGCGGAACTCGGGCCCGAGCCGGAAGTCGGGTCGCTCTCCCGTTCGGGGAACGGCTGGCCCACGCCCGGCAGTGTGAGGTGGGACAGCGCCCATGCGGATTGCCTTGGATGCGATGGGGGGAGACCGAGCCCCGGACGAGATCGTCCGCGGCGCGGTCGAGTCCGTCCGACTGGGTTACCTGCAGCCTTCCGATCTCGTCTTGGTAGGAGACGAGCCCCGCATCCGATCGGCGCTGAGCGCTGCCATCGAAGAGTCCGCCATCGACGGTAGCGCGATGCAAGTGCATCACGCGCCCGAGGTGGTGGAGATGCACGAGAAGATCGATGCGCTCCGCCGGAAGAAGCGCTCCTCGATCGGCGGCTGCGTGCGGCTGGTGAAGGACGGCGAGGCCGACGCGTTCGTGTCCGCCGGGAACACCGGCGCCGTGGTCGCGGCGTCGACGTTGCACTTGCGCTTGATCGAGGGCATTCGGCGCCCGGGCATCGCGATCACGCTCCCTTCGCCGAAAGGGGGCGTCACCGTCATCGATGTCGGTGCCAACATCAAGTGCACCCCGGTGCATCTGTTCCAGTACGGCTTGATGGCGCATCATTATGTCGAGAGCTGTCGCGGCATCGAGCACCCGCGGATCGGCTTGCTCAACATCGGCTCCGAGGACCAGAAGGGCAACGAGGTCGTGCGCAAGACGCGCGAATTGTTCTCGGCGACGCCCTTGAACTTCGTGGGCAACGTCGAGGGGCAGGACGTCTTCGCCGACGTGTGCGACATCGTCGTGTGCGAGGGCTTCGTGGGCAACGTCGTCCTCAAGGTGAGCGAGGGCATCAGCGAGTTCTTGGTCAAAGCGGTGGCTGGCGAGGTCTCGCGGGCGTTCCCCGAGTCCGAGACTCCGGATGGGTGGAAGGTGGCCTGGACGGACATCATCGGGCGCCTCCTCGCCAAGATCGATTACTCCGAGTACGGTGGGGCCCCCCTGCTCGGGATCGACGGGACGTGCATCATCGGCCATGGTCGCTCGGACGCGAAGGCCATCGCCAATGCGCTCCGGACTACCCGCGATTTCGTGCGTTTCCAGGTCAACTCCCACATTCGCTCGGAGCTGGCCCAGCTCGCCAGCTTGTCGGGAGACCTCCCGAGCGGTGCGACGGGCGAGACCGGCAGCGACTGAGGCGGCCGCCGCCATTCAGGACATCGAGAACCGCCGCTGAGAGGAAGCGGCCGAGAAGGAGGCAGCAGTGCAGCGAGCGTTGGTGTTCCCGGGGCAAGGCGCCCAGTACGTCGGCCAGGGCAAGGGCTTCGCCGAGCAGTTCCCCGAGGCGCGCTCGGTGTTCGAGTCGGCGGACGCGATCTTGGGCTTCGAGCTTTCGAAGATCTGCTTCGAGGGTCCCGAGGACGAGCTCAATCGGACCGACATCTGTCAACCGGCGATCCTTGCCACGAGCTGGGCGATCGTCACGACGCTGCTCGAGCGGGGGCGAATGCGGCGCGAGGACTTCGACGCGACTTGCGGGCTGAGCTTGGGCGAGTACACCGCGCTGGTGTTCGCGGGAGCGCTGGAGCTCGAGGACGCGCTGCGGCTCGTGCGAAAGCGGGGTCAGTTCATGCAAGAGGCGTCGGAGGCGAAGCCGAGCGGCATGTCGTCTCTGATGGGTCTCGAGCGCGAGCAGGCCGAGGCGGTTTGCCGTGAGGCGTCGTCGGCGGGCATCGTGCAGGTGGCGAATCTCAACAGCCCGGGGCAGATCGTGATCTCGGGTGAGCTCGCCGCGCTGGATCGGGCCGACGAGCTGGCCAAGGAGGCCGGGGCCAGGCGAGCGATCCGGCTCAAGGTGGCGGGCGCGTTCCATTCGCCGGTGATGGCGCCGGCGGCCGAGAAGCTGCGCGCCGCGCTGGCCGACGTGACGATCCGCCCGCCGGAGCTGAAGCTCCTGACCAACGTGACGGGGGACTTCGTGTCCGATCCCGAGGAGATTCGGCGGTCGCTCGCCGAACAGATCTTGCGGCCGGTGCTCTGGGAAGACACGATGCGGCGATGTGTCGCGAGCGGCTTGAAGGCGCTGGTCGAGCCGGGACCCAACAAGGTGCTCCAGGGGCTGATGCGAAAGATCGACTCGGGTGTCGAGACGAAGGGAATCGACGATCCGGGTGCGGTGGCGAGCTTCTCGGTCTGAGGGGGCTCGGGGCCGGTACTCTTTTTTTGGGCGGAGCCTTGCGCGACTCTGGCTCCACCGGTCTAATCTCGGGCTCGATTTTCACTGTTCGAGAGGAACGTGGTGCTGCAAGACAAGGTCTCGATCGTCACCGGCGGGTCGCGCGGAATCGGACGCGCCGTCGTCGAAGCGCTCGCCCGGGCCGGATCGGCCGTGGCGGTCGTCGCGACTCGCGAAGAGGGCGCCCGCCAGGCGGCCGAGAGCGCGGCCGCGCATGGCGTGAAGACCCTGTCGTTCGCCGCCGATGTCTCCGATCCGACCGAGGCGGACCGGGTCGTCGAGACGGTGGCGAAGGAGCTCGGCCGCGTCGACGTGCTGGTGAACAACGCGGGTATCACACGCGACGGGCTCATGATGAGGATGTCGGACGAGGACTTCGATCGCGTCATCGCCGTCAACCTCAAGGGAACGTTCAACTTCATGCGCGCCGCCGCGCGCGTGATGGTGAAGCAGCGCTCGGGATCGATCGTCAACGTCAGCTCGGTCGTCGGGCTGATCGGCAACCCGGGGCAGGCCAACTACGCGGCCTCGAAGGGTGGCGTGATCGCGCTGACCAAGGCGTCGGCCAAGGAGCTGGCCGCGCGCAAGGTGCGCGTCAACGCGATCGCTCCCGGCTTCATCGCGACGGACATGACGGCCGACTTGGCCGCGGGCACGCGGGATGCGGCCCTCTCCCTGATTCCCATGCGCGAGTTCGGTCAGCCCGAGCACATCGCAGATGCGGTGGTGTTCCTGGCCGGCCCGCAGTCCTCGTACGTGACCGGCCACGTTTTGACCGTGGACGGTGGAATGGCGATGTGACGAGGCTGCGCTGTCGTAAGCTTCTGAGCCGAAAATTGTTGTGAGAGCTGTTTCGGTCGGGCGTCGATTGATTTCAATCGGCGCGTGACTATAATGAGGGGCCGTTCGGAGCGGGGTCCGGCTGGAGCGACTCGTAGGGGGTCCAGGCTGAGACGCGCACGGCTCCGACTGCAATGAGTTGGAGGTAGAGAGACGTGTCTTCGATCGCAGAACGCGTCAAGAATATCGTTTGCGAGCAAATGGGCGCGAGCGCGGACAAGGTGACCGAGCAGACCCATTTCGTGAACGATCTCGGAGCAGACTCGCTCGACACCGTCGAGCTCGTGATGGAATTCGAAGACGAGTTCGATATCAGCATCCCCGATGAGGACGCCGAGAAGATCCAGACCGTGGGGGACGCGATCAAATACATCGAGGGCAACTCTTGAGCTGGGATCCCCAGTGAGATCCCTCCCAGGCAGCTCTTCCTCGCGAACCCGCTGACGCCGGGCGTCGCTCGCCCGGCGAGCCTCGCCCCGGCCGAGCGGTCCACGAGAAAAGCGTCCCTCGAACCGCGACTTCGCGACCCACGTGGCGAAGCAGGGATACGGATTGCAAAGCATGGAGAAGAGAAGAGTCGTCATCACCGGGCTCGGCGCCGCTACGGCGTTGGGTACGTCCGCGGAAGGTACCTGGGAGAACATGCTCGCAGGCAAGAATGGCGTCGCCATCCTCGAGCACTTCGATACGAGCGAATTCCCCGTCAAGTTCGGTGCCTACATCAAGGACTTCGACGGTGATGAGCGTTTCGGCAAGTCCGAAGCCCGCAAGATCGATCGGTCCTCACAGCTCGCCGTCCATTGCGCCGACGAAGCCATCCAGGACGCCGATCTTTCGGCGGACCGTGAGAACGTCGAGCGCATCGGCGTGATCATGGGATCGGGCATCGGCGGCATCTCCGAGACCGAGACCCAGCACGCTCGGCTGCTCGAGAAGGGGCCCCGCAAGGTGTCGCCCTTCCTCGTGCCCAAGATGATGGTCAACTCGATGTCGGGCCAGATCGCGATCCGGCACGGCTATCAAGGGCCCAACTTTGCCACGGCGTCGGCGTGTGCGTCGGCGGGGCACGCGCTCGGCATGGCCTTGCGCACGATCCAGTACAACGACGCCGACGTGATGATCGCGGGCGGCGCCGAAGCGGCCGTCACGCCATTGACCCTGGCGGGCTTCTGCTCGCTCAAGGCTCTGTCGACGCGCAACGACGATCCCGCTCACGCCTCGAGGCCCTTCGACAGGGACCGCGACGGCTTCGTCCTCGGCGAAGGCGCCTCGGTCATGGTGCTCGAGGAGCTCGAGCACGCGAAGAAGCGCGGCGCCAAGATCTACGCCGAGCTGGTCGGCTTCGCCAACAACGACGATGCCTACCACATCACCGCGCCCAGCCCCGATGGACGCGGCGCCGCGCGGGCTCTGCAGCTCGCCGTCGCCGATGCCCGCATCGATCCCGCGCTCGTCGACTACATCAACGCGCACGGCACCTCGACGCCTTACAACGACAAGTCGGAGACCGCCGCGATCAAGGCCGCCTTCGGCGACCACGCCCGGAAGATCGCCGTCTCGTCGACCAAGTCGATGATCGGGCACTTGCTAGGGGCGTCGGGCGCGGTCGAGCTGATGGTGTGCGTGATGTCGGTCTTCCGCAACGTCGTACCGCCGACCATCAACTACCAGACAAAAGACCCCGAGTGCGATCTCGACTACGTGCCGAACGAGGCGCGCGAGATGCGTGTCCGTTACGCGATGTCGAACTCTCTCGGCTTCGGCGGGCACAACACCTCACTGATCGTCGGCAAGATCGACTGATCGAGTCGGTCGCTGATGCGCTTGGAGACCGAGAGCTCCGACGTCTCGCAAAGCGAGGCCTCGGGGCTCTTCGCCTATTGAGGAGAAGGATTCGATGTCTTCCGACAGCGAGCTCAGAGAGAAGCTGACCCGGGCCGGTCAGGAGCACGTGCTCCGGTATTGGGACGAGCTGAGCGAGTCCGAGCGACACAGCCTGCAGCGGCAGCTCGAGGACGTCGACCTTCCTCTGATCCAAGAGCTCGCCGCCCAGCTCCTCGAGCCCGACGATGGCGAGACGCCGAAGCTCGAGCCCGCACCCGTCGTCCAGGAGCGCGGCCTGGACGCGCAGCGGCTGGCGGCGGCCAAGGAGCGCGGCGAGGCGGCACTCCGCGAAGGACGCGTGGCCGCCTTCGTCGTCGCTGGCGGGCAGGGGACCCGCTTGGGCTATCCCGGACCCAAGGGCTGCTTCGAGATCACGCCCGTCCATGGCAAGAGCCTCTTCCAGTGGCACGCCGAGAAGATCGCCGCCACCTCGCAGCGCTACGGCAAGACCGTGCCCTGGATCGTGATGACCAGCCAAGCCAACGATGAAGAGACGCGCGAGTTCTTCGAGAGGAACCGCTACTTCGGCCTCGCTTCAGATGATGTTCACTTCATCTGTCAGGCGATGATGCCGGCCGTCGGCCACGACGGGAAGCTGCTACTCGCCGATCGCGGCGAGCTCTTTTGGAGCCCGAACGGTCATGGCGGCTCCTTGCTCGCATTGCGGGCGTCGGGCACTCTCGATCAACTGAAGGAGCGCGGCGTCGAGGAGATCTTCTACTTCCAGGTCGATAATCCGCTGCTCCGAATGCTCGATCCGCTCTTCATCGGACTGCACATCGAAGAGCAGGCCGAGATGTCGAGCAAGGTCGTCCCCAAGCGCTCGCCAGACGAGAAGGTCGGCGTCGTCGGTCTCAAGGGCGGCCGGTTCGGTGTCATCGAGTACAGCGACCTCACCACCGAGCAGATGGAGGAGCGCGACGAGCGCGGCGAGCTGCGATACAACGCCGGCAACATCGCAATCCACATGATCCGGCGCGACTTCGTCGAGCGGCTGACCCATGGGGGAGCCTTCGAGTTGCCCTACCACAAAGCGCACAAGAAGATCCCCCACGTGAACGAGGCGGGACAACGCGTCGAGCCGACCGAGCCCAACGGCTACAAGTTCGAGACCTTCGTCTTCGACGCCCTCGGCTACGCGAAGCACTCGGTCACACTCGAGGTCCCCCGCGAGCTCGAGTTCGCACCGGTCAAGAACGCTGAGGGCGACGACTCGCCAGAGACCTCGAAGGAAGCGCTGACCACGCTCTTCAAGAGCTGGGTCGAAGCCTCGGGCCTGGATGTCGATGTCCAAAAGGCCGCGGCCGTCGAGATTGCCCCGAGTGTCGCCCTCGATCAAGACCACTTCAAAGATCGCGTCCAAAAGGGCGAAGTCACCGAGAAGGACGTCTCGATCGCCTAGAGTCGGAGCCCGCCGACCGAGCAGAGCCCACGGACTCCACCAGAGCCCGCGAACTCAACAGAGCCCGCGCGACCGGGACCCACTGGGAACGCGGGCGCCCCGCCCGCCAGGTTCAACGTGACTGCTCAGCGGCTCGAGAGGCCGCGCTCCATCGAGCCACGTGCGCGGGCATCCTGCCCGCCTTGGGCCGCGACGGGCCGAACCGCCAAGGACACCCCTCATGCTCCACCGAGGATCTCACTGGCCTTGCTACCCCTGAGGTGCGTCCCTACAATCCGGAAGAACGGCGGTGGGCAGGTTCGAAGCTTCGGGTTGGAAGCTGCGAGAGGGGTCGTCATGAAGCAGGCGTCCGGTGAGAGTGGGCGGGCGGAGCGTCGGATCCGGCTCGGGGTGCTCTTTGGCGGCGAGTCGCCCGAGCACGATGTCTCGGTGGCCTCGGCGCGCGAGGTGCTCGGCTCGATCGATCCCGAGCGATTCGAGGTGCGCCCGGTGCAGATCTCTCGGTCCGGCCGCTGGCAGCTCACGTCCATGGCGAAGCTCCTCGCCGATGACGAGACTCGTCGCCAAGACGACGCCGGCGAGCTGGCCGTGGCGAATCGCCCTGAGCTGGAGCGAGCTCTCGGCGGTGAGGATCCCGTCGACTGCGTCTTCCTGGCACTCCACGGCGGCGACGGTGAGGACGGCCGCATCCAGGGACTGCTCGAGTGCTTGAAGGTCCCCTACACCGGATCGGGCGTGGCGGCGAGCGCGCTCTGCATGGACAAGGGACGCTTCAAGCTGCTCCTCAAGGGCGCCGGGCTTCCGACGCCGCCGTGGATGGAGATCCGCCGCGAGCGGTGGCAAGCGAGCGCGTCATCGCTCTTGGAGCGAATCGGTGACGAGCTGGGTTGGCCGTGCTTCGTCAAGTCGTGCAACTCCGGCTCGAGCCTGGGCGTGTTCGCCGTGCGAACGCCCGGGGAGCTCGAGCGCGCCGTCGAGGAGGCGTTCCAATACGATGACCGGCTCATCGTCGAGCCGCGGGTCGTCGGACGGGAGCTGACTTGCGCGGTTCTCGGGAACAGCGGGTCGGAGCGACTCTTGCCATTGCCGCCCGTCGAGATCCGGCCCAAGACGGCCGAGTTCTTCGACTACCACGCGAAGTACCAACCGGGCGCGAGCGAGGAGCTCTGTCCGGCGCCGCTCGACGAGGGCACCACGCGCCGCGTGCAGGATCTGGCCATCGAGCTCCACGAGCTGGCCGGTTGCGACGGCATGTCACGAGCCGATATGATTCTGGACGAGCACGGCGAGCTTCATGTCCTCGAGGTGAACACCATTCCCGGGCTGACGCCGACCTCGCTTCTTCCCCAGGCGGCTCGAGCGGCAGGGCTCGCCTTTCCGGAGCTGGTCGAGCGATTGATCGAGCTCGCCATGAGCCGGTACGACGCCGCGCGCTGAAACGCGTCGATCGGCATTTCCAAGCACGGCCCGGTGCGGGCAATGGGCAGGAGTCATCCAGTGAGTATTCGAGTGGCGTTCGCCGGCTTCGGCGGAAAGATGGGACGGGCGCTGATGCCGGGCCTCGAGGCGGCGTCCGATCTCGAGATCGTCGCGCGGATCTCGCGGGGTGACGACCTGGCCGCATCCCTCGAGAGCTCGAGTCCCGACGTGCTCCTCGACTTCACGCGCCCGGATCTGGCGCGCGCGCACGTGCAGACGGCGCTCGAGTGCGGCGTCCGCGCTGTCAGTGGCACGACCGGGTTCACCACCGAGGACTTCGAAGCGTTGCGCGTCCAGGCGAAGTCGACCGGCCTCGCGGCGTTGATCGTGCCCAATTTCTCCATTGGCGCGGTGCTGCTGATGAAGCTCGCGAGCGAGGCGGCGCCGCACTTCGAAGGCGTCGAGATCATCGAGTCGCACCACGCGGCCAAGCTCGACGCGCCTTCGGGGACCGCGGTGCGCACCGCCGAGCTCGTCGCTAGGCGCCTCGGACCGGAGCGAGCCGCGACGGCTCCTGGCGATGAGGATCCGGCGCGCGGGCGTCGCGTCGAGGGCATCCCGGTCCACAGCATTCGGCTGCCGGGCTGCGTCGCTCATCAAGAGGTCGTTTTCGGCACGACCGGGCAGACGCTGACGCTGCGTCACGACGTGATGGATCGAGGCGCGTTCCTGCCGGGCGTCTTGCTCGCGCTGCGGCGCGTGGGGTCCTCGAGCGGGCTGACGATCGGTCTCGAGTCGCTCCTCTTCGGGGACGGGGACCGTTGATCGAGCTCCTGCGCAATCTGCTCGACGATCCGGTCGCACTCGAGCTGGCACTGGTCGCGCTGGTCGTCGGCGTGGCCTTCTTCCTCTTGCGCCGCCTCTCGGTGTTCGCCCGCGAGCTCGAGAAGCGCCGCTCTCTCAAAGAGCATGTCCAGGGCCTCGACTACTACTTCCGCGGTGAATACCGCGAGGCGATCCACTGCCTGCAGAAGGTGCTCGAGAACGATCCCGAGAACATCGAGGCGCGCATTTGCCTGGGGGACTGCTTCCGCGAAGAGGGCGACGCCGCCGAGGCGCACAAGCACCACTTCCATGTCTACAAGGTCTTCGGCCGCTCCTCGACGCGCAACTTTTGGTCGCTCGCCAGGGACCTGCATGCGCAGGGGGAGTACCGCCAAGCCGAGGAGTATCTCGAGAAGGTCCTCGGTGCCGACGCGACGAGCTATGAGGCGTGGTCGTTGACCGCCGAGTGTCAGCGCTCGCGAGGTGCGCTCGAGGAGGCGCTCTTCAGCCAGCGCAAGATCCTGCGACTGGAGCTCGAGCCCGCCGCGCGTCAGAGTGAGACCGAGCAGCTCGCGACGTTGCTGGTCGCGCTGGGCAAGGACGCCTCCGCGCGCGGTAACACTGCCGCTGCCGATCGCTACTTCAAGGAAGCGCTCGAGGTCGCGCCCGGGCGTGTCGAGGCGCGCGCCCACTTGATCGAGGTGGCTGCTGACGAAGGGGACGACGCCCGGCGTCGCTCCATGGCGAATCAGCTCGTGGAGCTGCGCCTCTTGGGCGAGAGCGGGGAGAGCCTCGACGCCGGATCGAGTGCGCCGGACCGCGCGAAGCGACCGGGCGAGTCGGTCGACTCGGACTTGCCGGCATTGCCCGCGCCCGAAGGACCCCGTCTGGTGACGCTCCAAAGAGGGGGCCTCCCGCAGCCGATGTCGGGCTCGACCGTGTCCGCCCGGCGCGTGCGGCTCGAGGTGGATCATCCGATCTTCGAGAGCGCGAGCCCGCGCGCTTTCGCCCACTCGATCCTCGGGCGCGAGGTCACCTGCCGCTGCTCCGAGTGTGGCGCGACCTACGATCATTGGTCGGAGGACTGCGAGCGCTGCGAAGGCGTCGGGACGATCACCAGCCGGCACGGCTTCTACTTCGACGCGGTGCACGACCTGCCGGGAATCCTCGACGAGATCGAGGAGAATGATCGCTACATCCGTGCGCTCGTCGACCGGCTGGGCTCCGGCGACATCGGTGCGCGAGACAAGCTGATCGACATCGGCCCGCGCATCGCCGACATCGTGCTCGAGCGATTGCCGGCCGTCGACCAATCCGACCTCCTCGTCGATCTCTTGATCGCGCTCGGTCCGAGCCACATCCCGGCCTACCTCGAAGCCTTCCAGAGCTGCGCGGGTCCGAAGCGGGTCGTGGGCGTGTCGATTGGTGGCAAAGGGCCTCAGACCGCGCGCGCCCAAGCACTCGAGCGAGTGCTGGTCGGCTGCGGAACGGTGTCCTTGACGTACCTCCGCGAGCACTGGGACTCCGACGATGTTGCGATTCGCGAGCTCGTGCTCGACGTCCACGTCCTGCTCGGCGCCGCGCCGCAGTTCGACGAGCTCCAGTACGGTTATTCGCCGATCGAGATCATCGCGCGCCTGAATCGGCGAAGCTGGGCGCAGGTGGTGCCGCTCGTGCGCGCGGCGGCGGCGGGAGGCTACCTCGTCGAGACGATCTTCGTCGACCGCACCTTCAATCACGAGCAGGCGATCCTCGCGGTCTTTCGCGAGGGCGCCGAGCTGGAGTCGTTGTCTTCGGTGCTGGTCACGCGCGGCTTCACCCCGACGTCGCTGGAGACGCTGGCCGGCTGCCTCGAGGATGACGCTCTCAGCCGCGCCGCCCGGCAGGTGATTATGTCGTTCGGCGCTGCGGCCGTCGATCACTTGTTCCAGCGTTATCTCCAAGTACCCGCAGACAGTCCGCGGGCCGAGACGCTGCGCGCCCTGATCGCCGATCTCGGCGGCTTGCCCGTCTCTCGCCTGACCGATCACTTCACCGGCAAGAGCGAGTCGGACGTCGAGGACAAGATCCTCGCGCTGCTCCATGCCCAAGGTGCTGCGGTGCTGTCGTCCCTGGCGGAGCAGTATCGCAAGGCGGGCGTGCTCGGCTTCTTGAACCTCGATCGCGGACGGCTGGCCTATCGGCGCCGTAAGATCATCGAGGCGATCGCTCGCGTCGGCGGCGACGACGCCGTGCGGCTGCTCGGCGAGCTCGCCGCCTACGAGACCGATCCCGAGCTGCGCGGCTTCATCGAGGCACGCCGGAACGAGGTGACCTCGTGAAGAAGCCGTGGGAGTGGTTGACTCGCTCTGACACGGTGCGTGGCGCATCGGTCTGGAGCCGGAGCATCTGGCGCCGGTACAAGCTCTTCAAGTGGGTCCTCATCGCGCTGCCGCTCTTGGCGGTGCTGATGCTCCTCTCGCCGGTGATCCACCTGATCACGCCGCTGCTCAACCTCGTGGTCGGCGTCATCAACTCGCTGCTCAAGACGACGGCGGGCCGCTTCGCGTTGGTCCTGGTGCTGGGCATCCTGGTCACGCTGTTCTTCTTTCGGAAGATCAAGGCGGCCGGCGCTCGGCTCTTCGGGTACTACGCGCTGCGCTCGTTCCTCTCGGGCATGGACCAGATGGCGATGGGCCGTTACCGGGCCGCGATCCGCCAGTTCCGGAAGGTGGCGCGCATCTCGCGCACGGTCGATCTCGAGCAGGCCGTGCCGGTCTATCCGACGGTCGCTCCCGAGGCGAAGATCAAGCTGGGTCTCTGCTACCAGGCGATCGGCGACCAGAACCGCGGCATGCAGTGGCTCGAGCGCGTCCCCAAGAAGGACCTGCCGCCGGCACTGCGACGACTGCTCAATGAAGGCCGAGCGCTGCTCTACGACGACAACCCCGAGTTGATGGACGAGACGGTGCGCCGCGAGCTCGGTGGCGCCTTGGAGGAGGACCCGCGCAACTTGAGGCTGCTCGAGACGCTGCGCGAGCGCGTCACGCGCGACGGCGATCCGGCCGCTTTGGTCTCGGTCCAGGAGCGCATCGTGAAGGTACTCCGCGGCGAGGCGCGCACCAAGGCCAAGCGCGATCTGGGCGTGATGTACTACCGGTGGGGCAAGCAGCTCTTCGTCGACGGCCGCATCGAGGACGCGCGCCAGCACCTCAAGAAGGCGGCGTCCTTGGTCGGGGACTTCGCGCTGCCGACGGTCCTTTTGGGCGACATCGAGATCCAGAGCCACTCCCTCAAAGAGGGCGTCAAGCTGTGGGCGAAGATGCCGTCCTTGCCCGTGCTCGAGCGCATCCAGCTCATGCTGCGCAACCAGGATGAGCTCGACGACGCGCGACTCGCCCAGACCCTCGCCGAGTTTCCCTACGTCGGGACATTGGTGCTCCTGGCGCAGGAGCTGATCGAGCGCAACGACATCCGACGCGCCGAGCGCACCCTCTCCAAGCTCGAGGAGATGGGCTACGAGCACCACCACCTCACTCGCCTTCGTGCCGAGCTCGCCCTCCGCGCCGAGCGCCCGAAAGACGCCGACCGCCTCTACCTGAAAGCCCTCGAGCAGTTCATCGATTCCTCGAAAGGGTGATCTCCCCAGCCAAGCAGAGCCCGAGCGGCCGGAACGTTGAAGGCTCTGGCTCGGCGAGGGATCCCTTGAGCGTTCGGGAGCCTCGAATCGGAGGCCGCCGAGCGAGGGTCTGATAAATCGCCAACGGCGAGGCCCGGAGCGCCTTGGGGTCTGACCACTTGGAAGACCCTTTCCCAGGGCCGAAGGTCCGACAGCGTGTAGCCCAGGCCGAA
This sequence comes from Planctomycetota bacterium, assembly GCA_040219065.1. Taxonomy (GTDB): domain Bacteria; phylum Planctomycetota; class OFTM77; order OFTM77; family OFTM77; genus OFTM77. The sequence goes on along the minus strand of JAVJTD010000151.1, from coordinate 13,487 downwards.
GGCCTGGGTTTCGGGCAGGCACGGAACGCCATCCCCGCCCTGAAAGGGCGGCGGCGATCTTCACCCGTCGCCCCTGGACGACACACCCACCCGCCAACACCCTTCAGGGCGCGTGATGAAGACATCATCATTGCCGGTCCCACCCCAGGCTCGGGCCGGAGGACCATGTAAGGATCGATCTTCTTGTTTCCCCACGGGAAGCGGTAGCCGTCGTAAGCGCCGGGGAACGGGCCCCATTAGAGATCATGTTCCTCGAAGAACTTCTCCCAATAGTTGCCGACGATCGGCTCCATCGGTGCCGATTCCTCTGTCTATTCGTCGGCCGGATCTTCGATGTCCTGGGCGGGCGTAGGGAGAACCTTGTCTTCGGTGGTCTGGGATGTGTCCGCTTCGACGGTTCTGACTGCGGTCGAATCCGAAACGGCGGCTCCTGAGTCTCGATCCCTCTTGATCGAAACGTCCCTCTCCTACGGTGGGTCTGAATCCTGAAGTGCAAACGCAATCGCCAAGACGACTAGGATCGCGACGGTCGCCGCTGCGGCGAGCTTCAACATGACGTACCTCTCTTCCTTGGCTGGCTCTTGAGACCGGAAGCACCGGCACGCCAGCGCGTGTACCTGGAGAGTGTCGGCGGGCCAGTGCTCGGACCGGCCCGCCGAAACAGAGATCAGAGTCCTCCACCGCCCGCCGTTTGAAAGGACTCGACGAGCCGCGATGAGGCACCCTCCTCGGTGTCTTGTCGAATGTCTGCCTGGGTTGCAGTCGGTTCAGAACCCCAATGCGACGGCGCCGATCAGGTGGCTGCCGGTGACTCCGACCGGTCGGTCGGGGCCGAGCTTCGTCAGGGACCCATTGCTCTCGATTCGGAACGCGGCGACATTCAATGACGATCCCAGACACACGTAGAGCACGTTCGTCGGCGACACTGCCACGGCACTGGCGCCCGAGCTCAGATTGAAGGGTGAGCCCGGGACGTGGGTCACCGACCCGTCTCCTTGGATCTCGAAGCCGCTCACGTGCGAGCTATTCCGGTAAGAGACGTAGAGGAAGCGGCCATCTACCGAGAGCGCCGAGTCGATCGGTCCCATCGTCGCCGAGCCGTCGTCGAAAGGAGAGCCCGGGATCTGGCTATCCGACGTCCCTTTCCTTAGGTCCCACACGCGCTCGCCCGCATTCGCCCAGTCGCCGGCGAGGAGGAAGTCATTGCTGCGATCGACCATCAACGCGATCTCGCAGCTCGTGCCTCCCGTGAGCTCGAGGGCGGGGCGCAGGTCGCCGTCCGCGATGACATCGAAGACCTGGACGGTCGGATGGCAGTCCCCGAAGCCGAGATACAGCCGGTCCCCCTTGGAGTCCATCGCGAAGCTGAAGGTATTGCTGGAGGCCGTGGAAGCCGCCGGGTGCTTCTCCTGAAGACGGCCTTCGGACGAGATCTGGAGGATAGAGATCGTGGCGATCCCGGAGTTGCCGGCGTAGAGAGTTTGTCCGTCCGGGGCGACCAGGAGCGGGCTCGTCGTCGACGCCGGGAAGGCGATCGGGTCTTCGACGAGCTGGAGGTCGCCCTCCGAGAGAATCCGGTAGCTCGAGATGACCGGCGTGCGGACGCCGCTGACGAACAGGTACTCCTGAGTGGGCGTGACGGTCAGTGTGTCCATCACGTGATTGCCAGTGCCCTGTCCCGCCACGGAGATCACCCTGGGGTCGGGCTGCAGCGATCCATTGGTGTCGAGGGAGAATGCCACGACATGGTTCGTGCTGACCTCGCTGCCGACGTGCACGTACAGCACCGGTGGAATCGGAATGAGCTCGGTCACGAACGAGACCGCCTCCGAGTCGCCCAGCTCGTCGCCCGAGACGCTGCGAATGTCGGAAGCGAGCTGCAGGGAGTACTCGATCTGAGACCGCAAGCTGAAGTCGGGATCGAAGGTCAGGAATCTCCCGTCGACGATCAGTCGTCCCGCCACGTCTCCGAGCGGACTGGACAGTCGGAGGCTGGCGTCCTCGATGCTCTGCGAGTCGATGTTCTCGGTGAACTCGATGCGCACCCGGGAATCGACCGGCACATCGATGGCCCCATCGGGCGGCGCGATCCCGACGATGCCGAGACGCGGAATGGTGACGAAGTCGACCAGGGTGTCCTCGCCGACCGCGTCGCCTTCGATCGACCGAATGTCGGACTTCCACACGACACGGTACTCGGTCTCTTGCGTGAGCAGCCCCGTCGGCACGAGCGAGATCGTGCGGCCGTTTACCTTTCGCGTCGCCGAGAGCACACCATCCGGTCCGATCAGGCGCACCGAATCCGAAGTCACCGACGCCGGGTCGACGAAGTCCGAGAAGTCGGCCGAGATGACGACGTCCCGGGACACGGATTGTTGTCCGTCGCGTGGCGACGTTCGCAGCAACTGAAAAGGGCCGGCGGCGATCGTCGAGAACCTCGCCCGATGCTCGCTCTCCAGCGGGCGCTCATTGGCGTCCCGCACGTCTCGCGTCACGACGATCTCGTAGGTGGATCCGGGCTGCAGTTCGAGGTCCGGACGAAACGACGCCCGGATCCCTTGTGCGGAGACCTTGCCCGAGACCGGCTCGCCATCTCGAAGCAATAAGAGGCTCTTTCGGTCGATCGTGCGCGCGGACATCGGCTTGGTGAAGACGATGTACACCGACTCGTCGAGTGCCACATCGGCGGCACCCGGCTCGGGAAAGATCGATGCAATGGTCGCTGAGGAGGCTCCCGGCGCGGTCGCGCCGATCCCGGAGCTTCCGCTCGGGCGACAGGCGATCGGCCCGAACGTGAGGAGCGAAATCATCAGAGCGAAAGTGCAGGCAAGGCCGATGGGGAGTCGGCAAGTGGCGAGAGTCCTCGCAGGACGGATCATGGTCAGCCCCCGGTCCTCATGGAATTGCGGCCCTCCCAGCATGAGCCGAACTCCTTGAATACGCAAGAGACCGTCCCGAGCCGCGTTACAGACGAGTCATGCGCTCGGTGCATGGTCCGATCGCACCCGGCCGCATCGTGCCACGGAGTCTCGGATCTGAGGTCTGGGTGCACTCCGAGGCGCTTGGATGGAGGACACGGAGACCGGCTGAAGCCGGCGGTCCGAGTACCGTGATGCAGACCAGGCGCGGCCGCTCTTCCGTCTTTGGCCCCGTCCTCACGGTTTCGTCGTCAATCCTCTCGAGACCGGGCACGGACGAGAGCTCCGAGACAGACGAGGCGAGCGTGATGATGACAGGGATCCTCTGGACGGCGGTGCTGATGATCGTGTCTGCCGGTGGAGACACGATCGAGTTCCAGGCACAAACGGTGCTCAAAGGAAGTTGGGAAGGGAGTGCGTCGGTATCGGACGGTGGCGAGGAGGCCGTTCCGGTGCCGTGGAGCCTGACGTTCGGACGAGGCGATCTCAGCGAGGTCACCGGGCGACTCGTCGCGCCCGTGAAGAGTGCGAAGGGCAAAGGGCTCCATCTCTCCAAGCCGTTCCAGATGTCGATCGTCTGTGAGATCGAAGGCGGCAACACGTTCGAGACGCGGATCGAGGCGCGCTTCGACCCGACGGGGACGCGGCTGACGGGCAGCTTCTCGAACGTCGCGGGCCGCGGCACCTTCGAGCTCACCAAGCAGGGCACCGCTCCGCCGAGCACCCTCGCCGGTGCCTGGAATGGCGAGCTGACCGGGAAGAAGGGGCGCTGGCTGAGGCGCGGCAACACGGCGGCGCTCTCCCTGAATTGCCCGAAGGAAAAGAGCTGGGACGGCGTGCAAGCGAAGGTCGAGGGCCTCGAGGTCCAAGAGGTCGTGACCAGCCTTTGGGACGAGCAGTCTCGCAGCGCGATCGTGTCCCTGCGTTGCGCCTGGCCGGGCAAGTCGAAGGAAGCCTGGCTGCGAGCTCTGGGCACCTTCGATGAGAAAGGGACGAGCTTCGAGGGCACCTTCGAGTCGGAAACCTTTGGCAGCGGCGACCTCCGGCTGAGCCGGCAGTGAGCGCGCAGGACCTTTCTCCTACCGCGAGAGGACAGGCTTCGTAATCAATCCGGGAGCCGGGCCGACTCCAGATCCAGTGAGGCGAAACGGATGTACAGATTGTTCTTGGCGATGACGTTGCCGGTTCTGACCCTCGGCGCAACGGCGAGGGACGAGGTATCCTTGAGTCCGAAGACCGTGCTCAAGGGGAAGTGGGCCGGGGAGGGCAAGGTCGAGAAGGGGAAGTGGGAAGGCCAGACGATGGCCTGGCGTCTCGAGTTCGGGAAGGGAGACCTCTCCGAAGTCTCCGGTCACATCATCTCGTCGGTAAAAGAGGTCAAGGCGAGAGTCCATCCGACGAAGCCGTTCAAGATGACGGTGAACTACGAGATGGAGGGCGCTGGCGTTTACGCGATCAACCTTGAAGCTCGTCTCGACCCGACGTGCACGAAGCTCTCCGGCACCTTCACCAACGTGATGGGCAACGGCACCTTCGAGCTCATCAAGCAAGGCACCACCCCCGACACCACCCTCGCCGGCAACTGGACCGGCAAGCTCACCGCGGGCAAGGGACGATGGCTACGTCGCGGCGAGTCGGCGACGTTCACGATCGCTTGCCCGAAGAAGGGGAGCTGGGACGGCGTGACCGGCGAGCTGGAAGGAATGGAGGTCCAAGAGGTCGTCCCCAGCATCTGGGACGCGGAGTCCCGGGGGGCCATCCTGTTCCTCCGATTCCGGCAAGAAGGCAAGGACAAGGACCTCTGGCTCCAGGTGAGCGGCAGCTTCAGCGAAGACGGCAAGAGCTTCGAAGGGAGCTACGAGTCGTCGGCGCTGGGAAGCGGCGAGGTGCGACTGGAGCGGTAAGCTCGTGCGCTCGTGCGCTCGTGTGCTCACGTGCTCTCGTGGACACGTAGGACCCGATCCGCCGAACACCCCGTCCCGCCGGTTGACAGCTCCGAGCGCGACGGGTATAGAGGCCCCTTCGATCTTCGCTGCCGGAGTGGCGGAATTGGCAGACGCGCGGGATTCAAAATCCCGAGTCCTTCGGGACGTGGGGGTTCAAATCCCCCCTCCGGCACCAATTCTTCGTGCTCAAGCGGATTCGGAGCTCCCGGCGACAGATGCTCATCGACTGCCACGTGCATCTCAACAACTACCACGAGAGCACTCGGCGTCCGACGCGCGAGAACGTTCAGGATCTCTTCGACAAGATGGCGCAGTGGAACGTCGACCACGCGGTCGTCATCACGTCTTACCGGGTCGATCTGGATCGACCGAGCGTCGAAGAGGTCATCGAGATCCTGGCCAACGATCCGCGGACGACCGTCGTCGAAGGTCTGCGCTGGCGATCGGATCACCGGACCGATCTCTTCTCGATGGAGGAGCGGATTCGGGCGGGCATGGTGAAGGGCATCAAGCTCTACCCGGGATACGATCTCTACGCGATCAACGAGCCCTCGCTCGAGACGGTCTTCCACATCGCGGCCAAGTACGACGTTCCGGTCATGATCCACACCGGCGATACCTACGCCAAGCACGCGAAGGTTCGGCAGGCCCATCCGCTCCTGGTCGACGACATCGCGGTCGATTACCCCGACAACAAGTTCGTCGTCTGCCACCTCGGCAATCCCTGGTTCCAGGACACTGCCGAAGTCTTGTACAAGAACGACAACGTGTACGCGGACATGTCCGGACTGACGCTCGGGGACTTCACCTACGAGTTCGAGCGTTACATGGCCCAAAGGGTCAAGGACATGATCGCCTACATGGGCGATCCGGGTAGCCAGCTCATGTACGGCAGCGACTGGCCGCTCGTGAACATGGGGCCTTACGTCAAGTTCCTCGACTCGCTCGAGTTCAACGACGAGCAGATGGAGTTCATCACCTGGAAGACGGCGGCGAAGCTGTTCAAGATCGACGTCGCCGCCCTCCAGAAGCCCAGCGCGGAAGAGGCCTGAGGCAGCCTCAGCCCTTCGGCAGGGCGGTGATGCTCTCGCTGCCGGCTTGCATCAAGCAGCGCTCGGCCTTGGCCAGGGTCTCTGGATCCTTCGAGGACGCCACGACCAGGATCTTGTCGCTCTCGACGGCATGCTCGAAGTGATCGGCGGCTTCCTCCTCGACGCCGCGGGTCATCATCAAGCCGATGAGCCCGCCCGTGACGGCTCCGGCGCCGAGCAGAAGCGGCCCGGTCGTCAAGATCGCCGCACCGGTCGCGGTCGCGATGCCGATGGCGGTCAGAGTTCCCAAGGCACCACCGACAGCACCTCCGGCGCCGGCACCGACCTCGGTGTGCTCACCCGCAGGAGACTGCTCTTCGACGCCGAAGGGCTCCTTGGAGCTGGGGTGCTTGCGAACGAGGCTGATGTGGTCGGCATCGATGCCGCTCTCGATGAGCTTCTCGATGGCGAAGTCGGCTTCACGGGGAGAGGAGAAGACTCCGGCACGCAGGGGGGTGTGGGTCTTGTTCGTGGTCATGAGGAGCCTCCAAATGACGGACTGTGGTCGCGATTCGATTCTGTTGCGAGGCAGGCCGGCGCAAAGGCGAGGCCAGGACTCGCATCAGGTCGGGAGAGAAACGTCGAACGCCCGTCTGGGCAGGCCGATTCTCATCCGAATCGCCTTCGGGGGGTGGCTCCTCGGCCGGTGTCGCGATCGGAAGTCAGGCTGCAAGAGTGCAAATCTGGGAGCCCGGGCCGTCGGTCTTGACACGGGTGGTTATGATCGGGCTCGGGAAGATCGTGGTACGGGGTCCAACCCCCGAGAGCCCTCATGAAGGTCCTGCAACTGCCACCTGGCATGCGTGTCGACACCACCCGCTCCGGTATTCGCTTCCAAGGTACAGCGCCCGCTTTGCGCGCCCTCTCCGCCTCGCTCCGGCCCCTGGCGAGCTCGCCCGATCACACGATCTGGCGAGTGCCGGTGCGTGGGGACAGCCCATGGAAGCTGGTGAGCCAGGAGCAGTATCCCGTGCTGCACCGGCGCTTCACCGTCATCATGCCACCGGATGCCTGGGCGGTGATCGTCTGGAAGCTCCTCCACGTCTCCTCGGGATTGGAGGGGCCCTCGTTCCAGTTCGCCGAGTGCGGCTACCTGCGTCCCGCTCCCAATGTCGACGTCGCGATCGACCTCCTGGGAGATCCCGAGCCCTTGTGAGGCTGCGATGATCTACGACTCCGACCTCGCCTACATCCATCACGTCGGATACGGGAGCTTCTCCGGTCGCGCGGCGACGGGTCTGCTGGAGAGGCTCCTGCAAGCGGGAATCTCGTCCGGTCGGGTCGTGGACGTCGGCTGCGGCGGGGGACACTGGCTTCGTCGTTTGGTCGATGCCGGCTACGACGCCGTCGGGATCGAGCCCTCGGCCGGCTTGGTGAGTCAGGCGCGCGCGTTGGTCCCCGAAGCCGAGATCTTCGAAGCCTCGGCGTACGAGAGGGTGCTCCCGAGCTGCCGGGCGATCACCTCTCTGGGCGAGGTGCTGTGTTACTTCGTGGAGAGCTCTCCGCCGCCGATGTCCGATTTCCTTCGGAAGGCGGCTGATGCGCTCGAGCCGGGTGGCTTGCTCGTCTTCGACGTCATCGTCACCGGTGAGCCTAGCCTGGACGCCAAGACTTGGCGGGCGGGAGACGATTGGGCCGTTCTGGTCGAAGTGAAAGAGCACCGCGACCAAGGCCTTCTGGAGCGCGAGATCATCACGTTTCGTCAGGTCGAGGGTCACTACCGCCGCGGAACGGAGACGCACCGACAAGCCGTCTGGTCCGCCGAGGAGATCGAGTCCTGGCTAGGGGAGGCCGGATTCACCGGCATCCTTCGGATCGATGCCTACGGGGACCAACCGATGCTCCCGAGGCGACAGGCCTTCTGCGCGACGCGCTAGCCGAAAGGGGCACTGCAGGGAGAAGGCCGGAGCCAGCCGCGGGACGGAAGAGCCTCGATCGTCGGTCCGCTCGTTCGTTCTCGTTCGCATCGGCGTCCGGCATTGCGAGCGCCGATCGAGGGGGTCAGAGCTTCTCGGTGATGAGGCGCTTGGCCTTCTCGTAGCGGCAGCAGGAGCTCTCCTCGTGGCGGAGGTAGTACACCTGCTTCCCGCAGCGCGGGCAATGCATCAGGATGAAATCGCTGTCAGCCCGCTGGGCCTGACGCTTCGTGGACTTCTTCATTGCTGCTCCTTGCCGAGGTCCTCGGCCTCGGGGACTCGGTCGATTCGAAGAGAGGCGGGGAGATCCGTGTTCGATCGGATCTCCCCTCGGGTCTTCTCCTGGAAACCACTTTCGGGTTTCCATCCCGTTTGATCACCCCTTGTTTCCCATTTTCCCGCAAAAGGAAATTGCGAAGCGCGTGCCCGCCCGTGAGAGCTTCAGGGCGAAGCCGGCCCTCGAACGCGAATCGGCCCGCCAGGCGGGCCGATCGTGGATCTCGACGAATTCGGCGGCGAGCGCCGGTCTCCGAGCGCGTGTTGCGATGGTGCCTCGAGACGTTGCAGCAATCCCTCAGGACGAGGGCATCGGCTTCTTGAAGATGGCGAAGTACAGGATCGCCAAGAGCATCAGGCCGATGATGCCGTGAATGGCCTTGAAGAAGGCGGGCGAGGGCATCGTGTCCGCGGCGTGGATCTTGCGCATCTTCGCCTGCATGAGGAAGTCGGCCACGATCAAGAGGAAGACGAGCGTGAGCTTGATGTGCAGCCACGGTGCCTGCAAGAGCTCCGACTTCTTCTCGAGCAACATCCCCACGCCACCGATCAGCGTGATGACCAGGCCGGGAAGCGAGACGAAGTACGCCATACGCTTCTCCATGAAAGCCATGCGCTGGCGAACGGGGGCCTCCTCCTTGACGTGGTAGCCGAGCAGCCGCGACAGGCCCATCATCGCGCCGATCCACAGAACGAAGCCGAAGATGTGGATCAGCTTGAAGGTCAAGTACGTGGTCATCGTCCGCGAATCTCCCATTGAGGTGATGAAGGTTGGGGAGGTTTCGATACCAGAGTGGGCGAGTCGCATCAAGTTCGCCTCACCGGTGGGAGGGGGATTCAGCTCTCGGAGATCCGTGCCTCGATCCGATCGGCGACCCGGGCCACCGTCAAGTCTCTCAGGCAAGCCACTGGGCGCTCGAAGTGACAACGGCGCCGCAGGCAAGGCCGGCAGGGGAGTGCCGTGTCCGCCAACAGGACCGAGGCTCGCGGCCCGTAGGGACCGGTGCGCTCGGGATCCTGGGGACCGTACCACCCGAGCGTCCGGGCACCAGTAGCCGCTGCGAGGTGCAGGGGACCGGAGTCACCTCCGACGACGAGATGGTGCCGCTCCGCGAGTACCGAGTAGACGGCGCCGAGCAGCCGCAGCCGCCAGCTCCCGAGCGCGAGGTGAATCCGCGGCCGGCCGTTCAGCGCCGCCCGCCACGCCGGAGAATCGGCCTCCTCGGCCGGACCGCCCTGGATCAAGACGGTGTGCCCTCGTCCGGCGAGCTCGATCGCGAGGGCGGTCTGCCGATCGAGGGGCCAGCTCCTCAGATCCGTGGTCCGTCCGGCGTTGAGACAGACGACGGGGCCTTCCTGGGGAATCCCCAGGGCATCGAGCGCATCCTGCGCAGCCGACCGCTCCTCTCGCGTGAATCCCAATTCGAACGACGGAATCCCGCTCGCCCCGAGCCACCTCGCCGATTCGAGCGTCCGCTCGACGGCGTGCTGACTGGACATCTTGGGAAAGCAATGGGTGGAGAGGAGGGCGTTGGGCCATTCCCGGCAATCGTCTGCATGGAGTCCGATCCGCAGGGAGGCTCCGGAAGAAGCGGCGAGGACGGCGCTCTTGGTGTTGCCCTGGAGGTCGAGGGTGACCTCGGGTGCAAAGTCCCGGAGCCTCCTTCGGAGCGTGGGAAGCGAGCGCCAAGGGTGGGCGCGATCGAAGGGGAGGGTGCGGACGACGGGCTCGATGAGTGGCGCGATCGAGGCCTGGACCAACCAGGAGACCTCCGCTTGCGGCGCGGCTTCCCGGAGCGCGGTCAAGAGCGGCAGCGTGTGCACGACATCGCCGATGCTGGAGAGGCGAACGATCAGAATCCGCCGTGCACGGGCGATGCTGGCTGGCAAGGCATCCACGTCGAGCCGGTGGGTCACCTCTCCCCCGAATGCGCGAAGAGTCGCTCGCCATCGGGAGTCGTCCCGAAGGCGAGCGAGCGAATGTTCAGAAGTCGAGGACGCCTGCGGTCGGGTTCTCCTGCGCCGTCTGGCGAAGGAGGTGCGCCGCTCCGAAGCCGAAGACGGTGCGGATCTGGGCGCCGACGAAGGGCGGGTCGTTGACCGGGTTCTCGTTGCCGACCGTATCGACCGCGCGATCGCCGTCGAGGCGCGCCCAGCCGGTGGTCATGCTCATAGGGCCGCCGTCCGGGTCGGTGTTGGTCGAGTTGAGGAAGCTGTGCTTGAAGACGCCGCCGAGGGTCGTCAGCGACACGTAGGCCCAGCAGCGGAAGCTGAAGTGGCTCGAGAAGATCTGCTCATTGTCGTTGTACACGAGCAGGTCGATCTCGGTGAGGTAGTCGGCGTTGCCGGCCAGGCTGACGAGCGCGACGAAGGACTCGACGAGCAGGCCCTGGCCGATGAAGGACGAGATGATCTGCTGATCGCCGGCGCGCTCGTACTCGACGCCGTCGAAGTCAGCATTGCCGTTGCCGTTGACGTCGGTCGGGTTGCCGTTGCCGGTGAGGGCGCAGAAGGCGACGGCCGGCATGCCGAAGAGGATGTTCTCCTCGGAGTCGATCATGTAGCTATCGCCGACGAGGTAATCGAGGTCGGCGGCGCCGCCCGTCGGCGAGAAGGCAACGCAGTAGAGGAAGCCGCTCGCGGAGCCACTGTTGTGCTCGGAGGCGACGACTGTCAGGGTGTCATTGGGCGTGAGTGACTCGAATCGATTCGTCTCGTCCCAGGTCGTGCCGTCGATGTAGACGAAGTGGACGTTGACGACGCCGCTCTGATTCGACGCGGGCTCGAAGCCCGGGTCGTTGTGGGTATTGGTGATCGAGATCAGGGTCATGCTGCCGCTGCCGGAAAGGTAGACCGGGTAGATCAGCAAGCTGCCCGGAGCCCGGCGCGCCCCGTCGGCCTGCGCCAGTGCGGGCACGAAGAGCGTCATGGCGAGCCCGGCGAGGGCCGTGAGAACGAGACGGTGCATTGTGGGTGGCCTCCAGGTGCCGTTCTTGAGAATGAGCAACTCGGCACGAAGGGAGCATACGCGGTGCCAGGGCTTCCTTTCCACCGCCAGCCGCTCGGGGCCCACGGTTCAGATCATTCAGATCGAGTGGATTGACGGGCTTCCCCGTGCTGCGGGCCGGTGGGGAAGGGAAGTGGTCCGGTCCCGGGTGGCCGACCGACCGATGTCGCGTGGGCGCGACGCGATGCCGACTTGGATGGACGTGAAGCCAGGGTGGCCAGGTGGGCGCTTCGTGGCGAATGAAGCGCATTTCCCAGCACTGCCGGGGCGGTCGCGTCTCGGTCCGAGGAGAAGGGAGGTCTCGGCATGGGGCGTGCGAATCTCCATCGGGTCACTTCTGCCACACTGTGCTCACATCGGGAGGCCGAGAATGCTCCGCGCCATCACCTGGATCCTCGTCTTCGGTGGGATGTTCCTGTTCTGGGGTCCTTCGGAAGCGTCTGCGCAGGGTCAACTCGACCAGGGCTGCCTCTACTACACCTCGGCGAACTACAACGCGAGCGCCGGCCGCCTGCGCGTGATCAGTCGTGGCTCGGGCCAGTTCTTCGTCGTCGCGGGCTTCGAGCGCGGGCAGACCTGGATCAACAACGTCGGTCTCATCCCGCTGACCGGCCAGTTCTTCGTGCTCGGAACCGGGTCCTCTCCGAGCTGCCAGAACAACGTGAGTGACTTTCAGATCGGTGGGCCTCACGGGATTCGGGGCTACGTCACCACGGTCTGGTTCGGAACGAACGGTCGACTGATCACGCCAGTGACCCCGGCCGACATCTGATCCCAGCCAACGACCGCCCGGCCAGACATCATCGCCGGGCTGCATGCCCAGCGCCTTGCGGAAGTCGTCTCGGGGGGGACGCGGCGAGGCGCTGGGCCGGGGGTGAGAGGCCATCGCTCGTGGTGCTCGCACCCCTAAGACTCCCCTAAAAACAAAAACCTAAAATAGTGCTTGAGCCTTCTTCGTCCATCGGTATATTAGGGCTCCGTTAGGTGACGCGGACAAGCGTCGAGCGACGGACGAGCGGACTGATCCTCCTCGAGCCGTCGGAGCCGAGGAGACGCTCGGCGGAAGTTCGAGAATGGCGAGTCGGGTCGCGTGGGGCCGCGGTCGGATCTCGAGGACGAAGGCGGGTGAGAAGCATCATCGAGGGAGTCGAAGCGATGGAGATGGGAAAGAAGAGCGGTGTGGATTTGGTGAGCTGCAAGGAAGTGCTCTGGGCGACCCTGACCGCGGGAGGATTGTGGCTCTATTTCGTGCTGATGGCCTTGCTCTGAGGGTTCGGCGCGGCGAAGCGCGAAATGCGGCGAGCGGCAAAGGTCGGCATGAGGGCCTGAGTGAGTGAAGCTGCCCGAGCGAGGGTGCCGAAGTCAACCAGAGCCCGAAGCCACAGAGCCCGAAGCGACCGAAGCGGTGAAGCGCGAAATGCGTGGAGCGGCAAAGGTCGGCATGAGGGCCTGAGTGAGCAGAGCTGCCCGAGCGAGGGTCTACAGGAATCCAGAGCCCGATCTGCACCTCGAGTCGTCCGATCCGGTTCGCGATTGCCGGCGAGCCGATCCCGACAGACCGATGAAGGAATGAACCAAGCTGGCCGTCCGCATGGCGGCCAATCTGAGCCTTGTGCCGGATTCGTCCCGTGTCCGATCCCGGAACAGCTCCCGCCGTTGGAAGCTGGCGCGGTGAACGAAGAGCAGACCGACCCCACCGCACCGAACACCGCGGATGGTGATCGACCGTGGCGGATCCGGCCATCGTCATCGACCCCGACACGCCCTCGGTGGCCGAGCAATGCTTCCTGGTCAGGCTGTGGTGACCGGAGGCAGCCTCGAAGGCGGAAGGGCAGAGTCACAGATCGAACGCCCTGTGTGTCTGAGGTGCCGCGACGCCCACCCGCCTGTCGCGGTGCCGCCCCTCCGAAATGGCTGCCGAGATGTCCCCCGTCTCGGTGGCCATTTCCTTTTTGTCAGGGGCGCGGGCAAGGAGCAGGCAGGCGCATCAGTCGGCACCCGAACGGAGAGCCGTCAATCCCGGCGACCCCCTTCGAGCTGCACTGCGGAAATCCCTGTATCCCCCGACTTCAGTCGGGAGGTGGCCCTCGGGCCCAGTTTCACCACTGTATGCTCCGCCGGTCCGCCGCCGGGGGCTGCGCTGATCTGAAACATGCGGGAGCGCCGACCAGGAGGGCCTCGACTGACAGTGGGGTGAGAGCCGTGAGCGGAGCGATCGGTCCTCGCTCGGCCCGGGGAGGGTCCCTGCCGGTAGAGTCTCGGGGAGGATCCTACCGCTTCATCGCCAACCTGAAGAACTGCGAAGCGTAGCGAGCCTTCTCTAGAAAAGTCTC
>JAVJTD010000150.1:0-23822 GCA_040219065.1 Planctomycetota bacterium | reverse complement strand
CGATGGTGACGGTGTTCCGGCCGCAGCGCTGCCGATGGTGCTGCTCGTGCACGGTGGACCGTGGGCGCGTGACAGCTTCGGCTACAACTCGCTCCATCAGCTCCTGGCGAGCCGCGGAAGTTCACCGAGAGGACCGCATAGCCGCGATTCGCCAGGAGCTGATGGAGCGAGTTGTAGCCGAAGCTGTCACGCGCCCACGGTCCACCGTGCACGAGCAGCACCATCGGCAGCGCTGCGGCCGGAACACCGTCACCATCGCCATCTTGACCCGGTGGCAGGGAGAGGTAGCTGACCAGCTCGAGCCCATCGCGGGAGCGGATCACGCGCGGGTGCATCTTGGCGAGGGTCTTGCCCTCGAGCGCCGTCCGGTTGGGGAAGAGGTACCGGGCCTCGTCGTTCTCGCGATCCCAGATGTAATAACGAACCGGCGCATCGGAGCTCATGTGCGCCACGACCCAAGCGTCATCGGCCTGCGTCCGCGAGGCGATGCTGATCTCGCCGTCGCCCAGCTCCTCTTGCAGCGCCTCGAGGTCCTCGCCGTAGCTCGAGCCGGGCAAGGCCTTCCACTCCTCTTGGAGATACTCGAAGGAGACGATCTGCGGCGTGCGCTCCGTCGGATGGAACAAGACGTTGGCGACATCTGCTTTGGCATCTTCGGCCAGCACGCGCTGCTCACCGGTCTCCGTCGACCAGGCGATGAGCGCGCTGCGGTCGCGGCCACGACTGTCGGTCAGATAGAGAGTGCTTCCGTCGGGCGAGATCATCACGGGGGCCGTCGTCAGCACGTCCTCAGCGGGAATGGCGAAGGCCGGAGTGAACTCGCCGTCCTCGCCGCGAGCCAAGACCTGAGCGCCCCCGTCAGGCGTGAGCTGAAAGGCGTAGCGCACGTTGAAGTCGTCGTCGACGACGAAGCCCGCGAAGCCCGGATTCTCGAGGACGAGCGCGCGCTCACCCGTTTGGAGATCGACTCGATAGATGTCGTGAAGCTGAGGATTGCGGTTGTTGATCCCGACGAGGATCTCGGAGGGATGCTTGAAGCTGACCTGCTGGATCCTTGCCTGCGTGTTATCGAACGGCGTAAGGTCCCGCTGCTGACCGGAGGCGATGTCGACGACGTAGAGTCGCCAGTTCTCATCGCCGCCGGTGTCCTGTGTGAAGAGGATGTGCTCACTCGTCATTGCCCAATTGTAATTTCGGATCCCGCGGCCCGTGTCCTGGGTGATCGGCTTGGCCCGGTCGAGGTCGGCGCGCGGCGCGACCCAGACATTCAGGACACCGTCGACTGGAGCCAGGTAGCTGATGTGCTCGCCGTCGGGGCTGAGCTGCACGCTCGCGCGATCGGGCGCTCCGAAGAGTGTCGCGCGCGGCAGGAGCTCGGCCGAGGACTGTGTCGCGAGAGGCTGGCAGCCACCCGCCAGGGCAAGCCCAATGAGTAGAAGAAGTAAACTTCGTGTCTTCATGATGACTCCTCGTCGTGAAAGAACGACTTCGAGACTTGGAACACCGGTTATTGGCACCGAGTCGGGCCGGACGCTCGGTGAATGTGACGTCTACAGCGCGGGCCCGGATCTCCTTTCGGAGTCCGGAAGACCTCAGACGTCTTTCGCGTACCGCCCCTGATAGCGGCCTCGGCCGCCACCGCCGCGCCCGCCGATCTCGGCGGCCAGCCCCGGCGCCTGTTCCTTCACCCAGTCCTCGGGACCGGCGATCAGGAAGACGCCTTCCCGCTCGTCACCACCCATGAGCAGGAGCTTTTGGCCTGGCGAGTGCCCAAGCGCCACGCGCGCGATCTCGCTGAGCAAGGTGAGGTCGGGCTCGTCGCTCTGCCAGCGAACGACCTCGGCTTCGGGAGCGGCGAGCTCGCGGCCGATCTGCGCCGCCAGAGTCGACTTCAGGCGCTTGATGGTCCTTCGCTCGTCTTTCGAGGTCTCGAGGAGCCGGTCGACGGCCGAGACGAGCTCAATGCCGCCCACGGAGAGCCCCCGGCCCAGCTCCGACTCGCGGCTTCGCAGATCGGCATAATGGGATCTGGCGCGCTCACCGCAGAGAAAGAAGAGCCGCGTCCCGCCCCGGATCTTCTCGGTGCCGAGGAGAGCGACCGACTGGAGCTGCGCCGTCGTGGCGAGGTGCGTGCCACCGCAGGTGTTCAGATCGACGCCTTCGATCTCGATCAATCGGACGCTGCCCACGTGATCGTCAGGAAGGCCACGCGACCGAACGGAGAGACTGGCGAGCTCATCTGGCTCGACCTCGCGAATGTGAACCGAGTGCGCGGCACGGATCTCGGCGTTGACGGCCGCCTCGAGCGCGGCCAGCCCGTCCGTGGTGATCGCGGCCGCAGTCAGCTCGATGTCGCAGCGCTCCGAGCCGAGGTGAAACGCCGTCGTCTCCCACCCGAACCGGTCCGCCGCGACCGCCGTCAGAAGATGCTGCCCCGTGTGCTGCTGCATGTGATCGAACCGCCGCTCCCAATCGAGCCGCAGTGTCACGGATGCGTCTGGCAGGACCGGCGCATCCGTCCAGTGAACGACTACGCCTTCGATCTTTTGCACGTCGACGACCAGGGCGTCTCCGATCGTGCCACGATCCGACGGCTGCCCGCCACCTTCGGGGTAGAAGAGCGTCTCATCGAGAGTGACGCGAAAGCGCTCGCCGTCGGGCTCGCAGGAGCGAATGGTGGTTTCGAGAGTGGTCTGAAATGGGTGATCGAGGCAAACGGGCTTGCTCATTCGGGAAGTCTGGCGTGTGAGGTGGTTTGGGGCAAGTCCCCGGCGAACGTTCAACTTTCAGAGTCTTCCCGAAGTGGTTTATCGGGAGGCGGGTGCTCTTCGAACTCTCAACGGCTCGACTCTCAACTTTCAACTTCCAGGTCCTCGCGGGTCGGCTTCTCGGGTGGGCAGACTGCCGAACGCTGGATTCTCAGCTGCTTCAGATGGGAGGTGACGGTCGAGGGTCTCGAAAGAAAGTTCGGTGTTCTTGCGAGACCCTGGACGGCCAATCACGACTAGGAAGGTAACCTTTTGAAAACGGTGGGCCTCAATGGACGGTGCGAGGCAAGGAAACCAGGCATGGATGACGACAAGACGACCAGAAAGTATGACTTGCAGGATCGCCTGCTGCGCTTCTCGACCGGGGTCATACAGCTCGTGCGCTGCTTGCCGCCAGACAAGCCGTCCGCGCATGTCGGTCAGCAGCTGCTCCGGTCCGGCACCTCAGCTCTCCCGAATCACTCCGAAGCGCTGGCGGCTGAGTCGCGACGAGACTTCGTGCACAAGATGCGGCTGTGTCACAAGGAGCTACGAGAGACGCTGAGCTGGTTGAGGCTGATCAGTGACGTACCGCTCATCAACGACCAGAGGGAGCTGAGCAAGCTCCTCGATGAGGCCGACCAGCTGGTCCGAATATTCGACGCCAGCATCCGAACAGCGACCAGGGATCCGCGAAGCTGAGTGGAACGAAGCGTCGATCACCCCGCAGACGACATCCGTTCGCCAAGCACCCGCCACCCCGAGATGCCTTGCCGAGGACACTCGGGAGTTGAAAGTTGAAGGTCGAGCGTTGAGCCGTTGAACGTTCGCCACGCGTCCTCCTCCCCGAGAAGACAAGCCGCGAACACTTGTGAGTTGAGAGTCGAGCGTTGAGCCGTTGAACGTTCGAAGAGTGCCTGATCACACCGGAAGCCAATCCGTGAGACCTTCAAAGTCGAAAGTGGAGCATTGAGCCGCTCGGAGTTCGGCAAGGGTGCCGCCCCACATAAAGCGCCGTCCGTGAGCTCCTCCGATCGCGGGCCGGGTTCCAGGTCTCAGGTTGATTGATGATGGGCAGAAGTGTATCGGCTTCGGCACGAGAGTCTCGCATTCCGTCGGCGACTGGCGCCGATCCAATCCCCAGGGGGAGCATCCCATGACCGAAGAGCAGAAGACATGGACCCTCGATGACCGGGCTCGCGCATCGAATCCGGGCGATCTGCACGTCGACTTCGTTCACTGGTTTCGACAATATCCGAAGTGGCCGTCTATTTGGCTGGGAGGCTTGGTGCTGTTCGTCGTGCTCGCCAACAGGACGCATTGGGCCTTCTGGCTCCTGGCGCTCGTCCTACTCGGAATGAACTGGCTCTACTGGCGAAGGATCCAGGACCACTTCCGCCATGGCGACGCCAACCCGGCCCTCGTCGTGTCGAGCGGCCCCATGCTCATCGCCGTCGCGACCGACCTTTCCAAAGACGTCGACGGCAGGTATCCGGCCTTGAAGATCTTCCAGAAGCAGCTTCCGGCCCTCGACGGCCATGAGGTGCGGATCGGGACTCGGATCGCCACGGTCTCGTTGTACTCGCCTAGCCCCGACGATGTGCCGTACTGGTCCGACTTCGATCCTCGCCCGGTGAACTGTGCGACCCGGGATCTCGGCGACATCCAGGCGATCCTGCAGAGATTCCCTGGAGAGGATTGGCAGCATCTCGAGCGCATGATCGAGGCGGCTCCGAAACCACTGGCGCCGGGTCTCTACGAGATGTGGGTGGACAACGGCGAGGAATGTGCAAACTGAGGTCGAACGATCCGAGCCGACTCCGAACCGACCAACACCGAGGTGATCGTGTCTTCGAGCGAAGCCGCCCGACGAAAGCTGATACGTCTTCTCAAGCTCGCCTGCTCCGGGGAGTTGGCCGCGTCTCTCGCCTACCGGGGGCATTGGCGGTCGTGCTCGAAGACCGAGGAGATCGAGCGCATTCGAGGAATCGAGGAAGAAGAGCTCGTTCATCGCGAAGACCTCGAGCAGATGTTGACCGAGCTCGGTGAGGCGCCGTCTCCTTGGCTCGAGCTGAAGGCGAAGCTCATCGGCTACCCGCTCGGCTTCCTATGTCACCTGAGCGGCTGGCTGCTGCCAATGTACGGAGCCGGCAGGCTAGAGAGTCGCAATGTCCGCGAGTACGAGACCGCGGCGCGGCACGCCTGGGATGCAGGGCGAACGGAGTGGGTCGAGTGCTTGCTCGTGATGGCCGAGGTCGAGTGGGACCACGAGCGCTATTTTCGTGAAAAGGTGGCGAGCCATCCGCTTGGCCGGCGCTTGCGACTGTGGCCGGCGCCGCCTCCCAAGGAGAATATCCGCCGCTCGTTCCATGCGGAGCGAGGCCCCTGGCAGCCAGAAGCGCTCGTCTTGACAGAGTCGGCGCCACTCACCTGAGCGTTTGAGTGTTTGAGTGTTTGAATTTTACAGTGATACCGGATCCTGTAGAGCCTGGCCCTTCTGAACGTTCAACGGCTCGACGTTCAACTCTCAACTTTGAAGTTCGTTTCTCCGCTGATTCCGTCTGACATCGAGGCGCCGAGCGCCGTCGTTGGGCTGGGGGCCGGGCGAGGCCCCGGTTTTAGATCAGGGGCGCCCCCGGCGGCGGACCGGCGGAGCATACAGGTGGTGAAACTGAGCCCGATTGCGATGGAGTGCCCAAGCCGAGCGAGCCGGTGACCGGGTCTGTCGGCGGGGCTTTCCCAAGCGAGCTTGGGCCGGGGCGGCCGTGCGACGACAGCGCACTCCGAATGGCCCCTTGCTCTGCGCCTCCCAATTCGATCGGTGGCACCGTCGAGGAAGCAGCTCCCCGCTCAGCAGCCGCTCCCCGTATCGGTCGCGCGGGCTCTGGTTTGGCCCGCATGTTTCACGTCAGGAGCCGCTCTCGGCAAGGAACCAATGAACGAGGGCGCCCGTGTCCTTGTGGACGGGGACGCCCTGCAGTCTGAGGCGACCTTGGCCTCGAGCGCCTTAGCTGCTCGCCTTGGCCTCGTTGAGGCGGCGGCAGATCAAGGCCTTGTGGCGCGCTGCGTTGTTCGGATGAATGACGCGATGCTTGGCGGCTTTGTCGATCCGCTTCATCGTGGTCGGCAGCTCCTTCTCGGCCTCGGCGACGTCACCGGACTCGAGAGCGCTGAAGAAGCGCTTCACCTGCGTCTTCATCTGGGAACGGAGGGCGCGGTTGTTCTGGCGCCGAACCGCATCCTGCTTCATGCGCTTGGCAGCCTGCCGAGAGTTGGGCATCGATCTCGTCTCCGAAAGCCCTTTCGGGCATGTACTCTAGTTTTGGCGAACCGCCGATTATGTTCGGGCTGGCTGCGAAATCAAGCACGATTTCCCGGTGTCGATGCCCGGCTGAAGACGCGAGCGGCACTCTCGGCCCGGGCCGGCCGCAGCGGGAGACGAGGCGAGGAGCGCCGGCTTTGGATGAGGTCTGGGGAATGCCTTGGGCGAAGCCCTGGGTGGCGCGGTCATCTCGATTCCCAGCCGAGGCGAGCACCGACGCGACCAGACCATCCGGATGATCGACGGCGATCGAGGCTAGGCTGGCTAGAGGCCCATGAGGTCGAGGTTCGTTGGCTGCGAGTCAGAAGAGCACCCGGCGCGGCCCCCGGAGCATACGGGTGGTGAAACCAGGCCCGAGGGCGATGGAGTGCCCAAGCCGAGCGAGCCAAGGCGAGGATCGAGTCCGTCCTGCGACTCCAAGAACCTTCGAGCATAGCGAGACTTTTCTAGAGAAGGCTCGCTACGCTTCGCAGTTCTTCAGGTTGGCGATGAAGCGGTAGGATCCTCCCCGAGACTCTACCGGCAGGGACCCTCCCCGGGCCGAGCGAGGACCGATCGCTCCGCTCACGGCTCTCACGCCACTGTCAGTCGAGGCCCTCCTGGTCGGCGCTCCCGCATGTTTCAGGTCAGGGGTTGGAAGTCACGTCCACTCGGGTCACAGTAGAGCCTTCCGGGCGCCACTCGAGACTCGGCCGATCGGCCGCCTCGAGACGATCGTCTCAGCACGGAAATCCTCCCATGAACGCGATCCTCATCCTCTGCTGGCTCGGCTTCGCCGCCCCGCAGGACGCCCCTCCCAAGACCGACGCCCCCTCGGCCCAAGACGAGCCTCTCAGCCTCGCCGATCAATGGCGAGCCGAGCGGCAGGCGGCCTTCGAGAAGGAGCGTCTCGAGAAGATCGTGGCGATCGAGAAGCCGACCGCCCTCGCACTGATCGACATCGCCCGCTGGTGTGAGGACGAGGGTGAAGACGACGCCGCGCTGAAGACCTACCGCCAAGCGCTCGAGCTCGAGCCTCAGAACGCGCTGGCGAGCGCCGGCATCGAGAGCCTCGAAGCCGAGATTGCAGCCGAGGCCGAGCGCCGCGCCGAGCGCGAGCAAGCCAAGATCGATCACGTCGTCGCGAAAGAGCGACGAGAGGCCCGCCGCGAGATGCGTCGCCTTCAATTGAAGATGAACGCGCTGCTGCGCGAGATCGCCTACGGCTCGAAGGAGCGCTCCGATCGTGCACTGAAGGACGTCATCGGTATCGCCCGCGAGGTCAAGAACCGAGACCTCGCCGAGAAGGCCTATCAGGTCCAGAAGGCCTTCGACGTCTACTGGGCCCAAGTCCGCGAGCAGCAAACCGTCCTCGCCGACGTCCGCCTCACCCACGCCGAGCTGAAGCGTCCAATCCAGACGTTCTCGACCGGCCTGGGCACCGGCTCCCCCGTCACTCTCCAGCTCCCCGAGCGCCGAGTGGTCTCGGTCCAGACCACGGTCGCGATCCCGGCGGGCCGAGGTCGCTGAGGATCAGCGTGCCTCGAGTGGCCGAGCGTCCCAAACGAAGGCTTGATCGTCGTTCGAGCGAGAGACGAGATGATGTCCGCTTGCTGAGAAGGCGAGGGGAACGACCGAGCCTTGGTGTCTGCGAAGCGTGACGAGCTCTTGCCAAGACTCGGTTGACCAGATCTTGATCGCCCGGATCTCGAGCAGACTCCGACCCGAGTCGAGCTCCTGTCGATGCGCAGCGAATGTCCAGACGCTCTCGTCTGCCAATCAACGGAGGAGATGCCATTCGAAGCCGCGCAAGGACTCGGGAGCGAGCTCTAGCCTCGTCTTGGCGTCGAGTCCTCGCCCGTCGCGGAGATTGGCATCGGCCGCGACGAGGTTGGCGCGATACGATCCCAGAGCACATTCGGAAACGGCCTCTTGAACGCACTCGATGCGATCAACGCCGTAGGCGACGTCTATGTCGACATCTCGGCGCCTCCCGGCGGCGATGGCAGTTACAACGCGCCGTTCAAGACAGTGACGGCCGGCTACAACGCCGTGTCGGCGGGCCAGACGCTGGTCATTCGATCGGCGGCTTACAACGAGACGATGACGATGAGCAAGAACATCCGCATCCTCACCCCGACCGGCGGTGTCATCATCGGGCAGTAGCCGCACATCCAGATCGATCCCCCTCGGCCGGTCTCGGGCAGTCGCCCGGGACCGGCCGCTCCCCCGACATGACCGGCCTCCTAAACTGGAGCGAGCTCTCCGCGAAGGGGAGGCAGATCACAGCCCCTCGCTCGGCACCCGAGGCTCGATCGCGTCCACGATGTGGCAAGGCTCCCGGCAAGGACGCCCACCACAAAAACCGGCCGTCCGGGCTCCGGATTCCTGCAAACCCGTCGAGTGGCTCCTCGCCCCCCTTGCCCGATGGCGGTCGCCGTCCGAGAATGGCAGGGCACCCGAGGAAATCATCATGAACCACTTCCTGCGCCCGGAGCTCATCGGCGAAGCTCCCCCGCTCGTCGAACCGGCTTCCGCAAAGGAAGACGCTCTGGATCGCGTAGCGATCGAGGAGGCGCAGCGGGCAGTGCTCTCTGAAGAGCTCCTATCCCATCGGCTGGTCTTCGCGTCTCGTCCTTACGAAGCGCACATCCAGTTCGGCACGGTCTGCAACCAGTCGTGCGTGATGTGCTGGGACGGTCACAACCCGCCCGCTTTGAAGATGCCTCCTTCCTTGCTCGACAAGGTGCAGAGAGAGCTGGCGCCAACGCTTTCGCTCGTCACGCCCTACAGCGGCAGCGAGCCCTTGGCCGCGAACTGGGCCACGGCTCGGCAACTGGCCGAGGACCACGACGTCCGCATCGCGCTCACGACCAACGTCGAGCTGCTCGACGCCGTTGTCTTCGAGAGCATCGCTCCCTGGCTCGAGACACTCATGCTCTCGGTCGACAGCCATCGTCCCGAGGTGCTCGCCCGCATCCGCCGGACCCGTCACCCGAAGCGGATCCTCTCGAACCTCGAGACGGCCGCTCGCCGGGCCCGGCGCCACGGGATCGAGTGCTTGGCCCAGATCGTCTTCTTGACGCTCAATGCTGCCGATCTTCCCGACACGATGCGAGACTTCGCTCGCCGAGGCATCGAAACCGTCTCGATCATTCCCATGATCGACGTCAACGGTCACAGCCGAGCGATCGATGCGCGCACGCAGCTCGAGGCCTCTCAGATCGCCGCCATACACGAGCGATGCCGGCACGTCGCTCGGGAGCAAGGCCTGCGACTGCTCTGGCATGTCGACACCTTCGAGTGTCTCGACGCGCGCCCGGATCCCGTCCCCACCGATCCCCGAAAGCACGAGCAGGAGATCTGGCGAGAGAAGCTCCAGCGCTACTTGCCCGGCTACTGCGCCTTCGTGCCGCAGAGCGTGCGCATCGACGTCGCCGGACGCGTCTCGCCTTGCTGCTACGACGTCGATGGCGACCTCCAATACGGTCATCTCGGCGAAAGCTCCTTCGAGACGCTCTGGAATGGTCCGGCGGCTCGGGACCTCCGGCGAGCGATGCAGACCCAAGACCTCCCCGCGCTCTGCCGTGGCTGCCGCTTCGTGCAACCGGTGCCCGCTCGCTCGCACCTGCCTTGCCACGAACGACTCGCGGAGATCCGATTCCCGGGCTCGCTTCCCGGCTTCGACGTCGAAGGTCCCGAGCATCTCCTGCGCACCGAGACGCCACCCGTCCTGAGCTGGCGTCGCCCGAATAGGAAGATCCGCGAGTACGTCGTGGTCTTCGTGCTCGGCGGTGAGGTGCCGCTCTTTCGCAGGGACCATCCCGTGCATCACGCGGAGGAGCTACCCGTCGTCGCGCCACGCGGCCGACGCACGGTTCGAGTGCCGATTCCCGAGGATCTCTGGTCGGAGCTGCGCGAAAACCTCGGCTACTGGTGGACGGTCTATGCGCTCGACGAGAACCCGTGCACTCCGGCGCTGCGATCGACCGAGGCGCGCTGCCTGATCCGTCACCGCGCCATCGGTCGGATCCCCGACAGTCCCCTCCGTTATCCGGAGAGCTGACGCGATGGCGTTCGAGCCTTCACTGGGCGCGACGGCGCAACTGATGGCGCGCGCTCGTCGCGTGCTCGCCTACGGCGGTCTCGACGGTGTGATCCAACGCCCGCTCCTCGGCGATGACGGCACGCCCTTCCCCCACTTCGCGATCGCGGCCGAGGGATGTGAGGTCGTCGACTCCCTCGGTCGACGCTTCCTCGACTGGACGAACGGCTGGGGACCCGTCCTCCTCGGCTATCGACACCCGGCGGTCGAGGCGGCGATCCGGGACCAGCTCACTGCAGGACCGACGCTCTCACTGATGCATCCGATCGAGGTCGAGCTCGCCGAGCGGCTCTGCGAGTGGATCCCGTGCGCCGACATGATCGCCTTCGCCAAGAACGGATCGGATGCCGTCACGGCTGCGGTCCGACTCGCCAAGGCGGTGACCGGCCGCGACATCATCCTGCAGTTCGGCTTCCACGGCTTCCACGACTGGTACACCTGTCAGCATCCCGACGTGAAGGGCATCCCCTCCGTCCTGCGCTCCTTCGTCGAGCCGTTTCCCTACAATGACGTCGCGGCGCTCGAGCGTCTCTTCGAGAAGCATCGAGGACGTGTCGCAGGCATCGTGATGGAGCCCGTCAACATGTTCCTTCCCGAGCCCGGCTATCTCGAGGCCGTGCGCGCGCTCACCCGCCGCGAAGGAGCGCTGCTCGTCTTCGACGAGATCGTCACCGGGTTCCGCTTCGCGAGCGGGGGTGCTCAGGAGCTGTACGGCGTCGTGCCCGACCTCGCGACCTTCGGCAAGGGGCTGGCCAACGGTATGCCGCTCTCGGCCATCGCCGGGCGCAGGGAGTACCTGCAGTTCCTGCCGAGCGTCGGGGTGGGCATGACGTTCCGCGGCGAGACGCTGTCGCTGGCTGCCGCCCGCGCGGTGCTCGACGTGATGACGAGCGTCGACGTGCCCGCCCACCTGGCGCGCGTCGGTGAAGCGATCCGAGCGCGCTTCCACGAGTCCTGTCGGAAGACGGGTATCCGCTGTCACCTCTCGGGACATCCGGCCCGCCAAACCTTCGTCTTCCACGATCAAGACGGCGTGACCTGGCAGGACATCCGCCATGAGTTCCTGCTGCATTGCCTCGGGCTGGGCGTGCTCACCAACGGCAACCTGTTGCCGTCGCTCGCGATCGACGACGCGGCCATCGATCGAACGGCCGCCGCATTCGAGGAGGCCTTGGCAAGAGTCCGCGCGGCACTCTCGGGGCAGAGAGCTCGCGACGGAAGGCCGCACGGCGGGTTCCCCTTCGGACCGAAGGCGCGCTTCACGAACGGATTCGTGGAGATCCTCGAAGTGCATTCCTCGGGGCTCCATGTCAGCGGTTGGGCACTGCTCGGCGACGAGGCGGCCGACGAGGTCGAAGCGCGCTCCCGCTCGGGTCACCGCCTTGCCGCGCGAGTCCTCTCCCGACCGGATCTCGCCGGCGCGTTTCCCCGATCGCACTGGCAAGGGGCGGGCTTCACGCTCGACGTTCCGGCTGACGAGTTCTTGCACGACGGGGCCTATGAGCTCACGCTCGCGTTCCGTCGCGGCGACCACGACGTGTTCCTCTGCCACGTCATGCGGCAGGTGTCGGATGCGACGCCCGTTCCCGGCCCGTTCTGGTTGGGTGACGGCGTCCTGTACGTCTGAGCTCATGTACACGCACCACAAGTTCGACCATGCCTTTCCCGAGGGCACTGAGCCACGCATCGTCTATTGGGTCTGCTCGACTCCGCGCTCGGGTAGCTCTCTCTTATGCGAGCTCCTCTGCAACACGGGCCTCGCCGGCGCGCCGACCGAGTACTTCGACCGCGAGCAGATGGAAGGCTTCGCGCGCGCCTGGAGCTGCGACGGCTTCGAAAGCTATCTGCGAGCGCTGCTCGCGAAGAAGACGAGCCCGAACGGTGTCTTCGGGGCCAAGATCCATTGGGGCCAGAAGCTGGACCTCTTCACCGACCGGGCGCTCGACGACGCGCTTCCGGACGCCCAATTCATCTGGATCACACGGCGAGATCGCGTGAAGCAGGCCGTCTCGTGGGAACGAGCGAATCAAACCGGGCAGTGGGCGTCGGATCACGTGGCCTCGAACCGGCGCCCCGTCTTCGACTACGACCGAATCGCATCCGCTCTGGAAGAGATCGAACGAGGCGACGAAGCCTGGGCGAACCTCTTCTCCGAGCAAGGGATCACGCCACACCGCGTCGTCTATGAGGACCTGATTCGGAATCGGGAGTCGGTCATTCGTGGCGTGCTCGCCGCTCTGGGAATCGACCTACCAAGCGGCTTCCAGATTCCCGAGCCGACCCTGCGCCGACAAGCCGACTGGCGATCTCGCCTGTGGGCGTGGCGCTTTCGGCGAAGGAAGTGTTCCATCGAGCCAAGCGGTTGATTCTGTCTCCAAGCCGCTCGAGCCTGTGCCGGGAACAGGTTGCCAGCTTCGCACTACGAAGTGGGACATCTGTGCCGGGAACAGATTGCCAACTTCAAGCCGGCGGCTCGCCGCTCGTCGCGATCAGGTACCACACGACCGCCGCGATCTGCAGCGCGAAGATCGCCCAGAACACGATCCGGAAACTGCCCTTGATCGTCTTGTGGCGAAAGAGCGACTGCGCGATCAGAGCACCGACGGTGCCGCCGAAGAGGGCCTCCAGGTGCAAGACGCGCTCCGGGACCCGGAACTTCCTTCGCCGCGCTCGCCACTTGTCGAACCCGTAGGTCAGGAATGTCACCAGCGTGATGCCGACCAGCCAGGCGATGAGCACCGGCCATTGGAGGAGCTGGGTGATGGCCAAGGCGATGACCGCTGCCAAGAAGAAGGCAGCCAATCCGAAGCCGATCACCGGCGACACCGGCCGCGCTCCCGGTAAGACCCCATGCGCCTCCATCCCCTTCTCGCCTTTTCGTACCTCGAACCGCACCGATTGACCGGGCTTGAGATCCTGACGGTCCTGCACCTCGCGGACGTGCACGAACACATCGTCCTCGAGCTCGGGGCTACGAATGAAGCCGAATCCGCGATCAGCATCGAAGTGAACGACCACGCCTTTCATGGGATCCTCGTAGATCGACTGGGGGTGGAAGCGCGACAAGGTATCACGAACTCGCCAGCTTGCCAGCCACCGCGAGGTGGCTCGAGCTCGGGGAATCCTCCGACGATCTCGAAAAAGTCGGTCTGATCCTGTCTACCTCGAACCGTGGCCCACGTCTTTAGAAGGTAGAAGACTCACAGAGCGGGTCGGAAGCCCGCGCTCCCCAGCGCAGGCATTCGGGCATGGAGCGTGGCCATCCGGGCCGCTTCACGACACGCGAGGAAGTCCTCAGCTCATCCCGGAAGCACGCGCTTTGGTCCCGCGCACAGTCGGGTACAATGCCGCGCGTTCCAGGGAACGTTTCTATTCGCAGGGCGCCAGGGAGGCCATCTTGACCACCAGCGAGCAGCCGAACACGACCGACACGACACCCCCAGCCGAGGCCAAAGCCGACCCACAGGCTCATGGCCTCGACCGGCTAGCCCAGGAGGTGCACGATCGGCTCCAAGACCGGGCGAAGGAGCTCGGCTCGGCGGCGGCGGCGTGGAAGCCGTTCACGCAAGGATCCCTCTTCGAGGACCTTCCCAAGCTACGCTCCGCCCTCACCAAGCTCGACAAGGAAGCCCTGCGCCTCGACGCCGAAGGGGCCGAAGAGCTCATCGGGAAGCTCCGTTCCTTCGAGAAGGACGCTCAAAACGAGTACCGCCAAACCCTCGGCCGCAAGCTCAAGGCCGCCTGCGACGAGGCCGGTCTCTCGCTGCGCGTGATCTCTCGGGAGCACCCCATCGAGGTCCGCATCCCCCCTTTCGCGGTCAAGATCGACTTCGAGAAGGGCCGCGCCGACTTCCTCTTCGCTCGCCTTCCCCTCGACAAGAGCGCTGCCCAGCCCAAAGACATCCTCGTCGAGCACACTCGCCTCTTGAAGTCGATGAACAGCGGCTTCATCGCCGAGCACTTCTTCGAGAAGTGTCATCGCGCCTGGAGAGCGGCGAGGGCGGCCCTGGGTGATGGTAGTGAGCGCGTCGAGATCCTCGACTTCCTTCCCTACCTCGCCGTGGAGCTGCAGAGCGACAAGTTCCGCCTCGAGCCTTCGGTCAAGAACTTCGAGGAGTACAGCCGCGTTCAATTCGCCTGGGACGTCCTCCGCCTCCGCCGCGAGAAGAAGCTCACCCAGAACGGCATCCGCCTCAACTTGGGCGTCGCCACGGGCTCGACCGCGAGCCAGAAGAAGCGCGTCATCTACTTCGAGGACGAGGAAGGAAACGGAGAGTACAAACTGACGATCTTCTTCACACGCGTCGAGGAGTCCGCGTCATGACCGGCGCCGAGATCACACCTTCCGTCGCTCGCCATATCATCCAGCGCATGGGAGAGACCGGGCAACCCCCCGAGCGCCACGCCCTCGCCGTCAACATCGGTACCGATGCGTTCCTGGAAGTGTTGAAGGGCGAATACCTCGAGCCGATCCGAGAGCACGGCCGCAACTCGTCGTTCAAGCTCGTGCAGGCGCCCTTCGGAGGCGGCAAGACGCAGTTCCTCCACTGCCTGCGTGAGGTCGCCTGGGACATGGGCTTCCTCACGGCACTCGTCGGGATCTCTCCGAAGGAGTGCCCCTTCGACGACGCCGAGAAGATCTACGCCGAGGTCGCTCGCCAGATCGAATTGCCCCCCATCGACATCGAAGAGCTGCCCGAGCCCGGCCTCGAGATCGTCCTGAGGCAGATCACACTCGACAAGATCGACCGCCATGGCGAAGCCACGGTTCGGGAATGGCTGCGCGAGGAGCTCGCCAGGGCCCCGGTGGAGAGCCGTGATTTCCGGCGAGCGGTGGTGCTGTTCATGGAGGCAATCCTCGAGAAGGACTACGAGCGCGAAGATCTTCTCGGGGCATACCTGCGCGGGGAGCCCGTCTCGAACCAGGACGTCGCGCCGCTGCGGATCCGCGAGCTGCTCGACGGCAGCAACGCCTTCCGATTCCTGCGCAGCCTGGTGCAGGTGCTCCGGGCGCTCGATCAGCCCGGGCTCGTCCTGCTCTTCGACGAGATGGACCGCGTGATGAGCCTGCCCGTGCGGCGGAAGCGCGCGATCGGTGACAACCTCCGTCAGATGATCGACCACTGCGGCCAGTCGACCTTGCCCGCGCTGCTCTGGGTGTATGCCGTGCCCCCAGAGTTCATGACCAACGTCGTGCCCGAGTACCCCGCCCTCGAGCAGCGATTGAAGGGCGCGGCCCGCTTCTCCGACGTCAGCCCGCTCCAACCGATCATCGATCTCGATCGCCTGCCCATGTCGCCGACCGATCTGTTCGAGAAGATCGGCTTGCGCCTCCAGCAGCTCTACGAGCTCGGCTTCGAGTGCCAACTCGACCCCGGAATCCAACGCACCAACATCCGCGCCCTCGCCCAAGAGCTCGGGGAGAACCAGCTCGAGAGCGGCACCCGGCGCACGTTCGTCAAGTGCCTCGTGCACCTCCTCGGCGATCAGCACCGCGGCCAGGAACGGATCCTGAGCGAAGCCGACATCCGTGCCCTCGCCTCGCGCTCCGACCAGGTGGTGCCGCTGATGCAGGATGAGGAGGACATTTTCTGATGCGGGCTGGCGATCGAGTGCAACATGCGAAGCACGGACCCGGACGAGTGCTCTGGATGCGCTCGGGCGGCCTGTTTCGCGTACGCTTCGATCACACCCAGGACTTGCCGCGCACCGTCGCGCGCGAAGAGCTCGAGCTCCTCTCCGGCTCGGAGAACGGTGAAGCCCCCTCGCCAGAGCCAGAACAGCCAGAACAGCCAGAGCAGCCAGAGCAGCCAGAGCGGACAGAGCGGACAGTACACACAGAACAGCAAGTGACGCTCGATCCCGAGCCTGAAGAGCATCTGGCAATCGAAGTCGGCGATCCTCAGCAACGGATCGAGCGGACACAGACGATCGAGGCGCTGCGCCTCGGTGTCGTGCCGGCGCATTTTGTGCGCGAGTACACGGTCGCCCGCGACGACGAGCTTTCCTCGCTCGATGCTCTCTTGGAGAACCGCCAAGGGTTGAGGGTGATCTGGGGCGACTACGGTCACGGGAAGACACATCTCCTCGAGATGATCGAGCGCGTCGCCCTCGACCGCGGGTTCATCACCGCCCGCATCACCCTCGACCCGGCCGAGGTCCCCGCGACCCACCCCAAACGCCTCTACCGCGCGGTCCTCGCCGCTTTGCACTACCACGAAGGTGCCCGCGGGCTCGATCCGATCATGTACCGACTGCTCGACAGCGAAGAGCACAGAGAGCCCGGCGGGAAGAAGTTCAGCCGGTTTCTCTCGCCCTACCTGTGGGCGCTCCATCGGGGTGACGAGGAGCTGATCGGTTGGGTCCGCGACTACATCAGCGGCGACAACATCGACGGGCAATCGCTCTCGAACGTGCTCCTGCGCGCCGGCTGGAAGGGACAGCGCGCGCTGACGCTCTCCGATTATCGGACCTATGGGAGGATGTACGTGCACCTCCTCGGCACGATCGCGAGCTGGGCGAAGGACGCGGGCTTCCCGGGCCTCCTCCTCCTCTTCGACGAGGTCGAGGCCGTCGATCAACTCAGCATCTCTCGCCTCGAGTTCGCGCGGCAGAACTTGATGCACTTCGCGGCGGTGACCGTGGAGACCTCGCACCTCGGCTTCGATCCACGGCGAGAGCTCTACAAGGGCGGGCACGAAGTACACCGAAGGATTCCGCTGCGCTTCGCGAAGGATCAGCCCCTCGGCGTCGTCTTCGCGATGACGCCCCTGCCGGACATCGAGACTCTGTTCCGCGAGCTGGTGCCCGGTCAGGGCCTCGACGTGAAGCTTCGTTCGCTTCAGGCGAAAGACCTCGCCGAGCTCGTTCGTCGCATCGTGCTGCTCTACGAGCAGGCCTATCCCGGCTTCGTCACGACCAGCGCCCAGCGGGCGAGCCTCGGGGAGACGATGTTGGACCTGCGAGAGGAAGGTCAGAGCGGTGTGCGCGAGATCGTGCGCGGCACGGTGCTGAGCCTCGATGGGTTCCGGTTGGGCCAGCCCGAGAAAGCGGACGATTGGATCTTCTGAAGAAGCGCCTGCCCCGCACCTTCGGTACCTTCTTCGGCCGCTTCGATCGGTTGACCGAGGTGCAGATCCAAGCGATGCCACCGCTCCTCGATGGCCGAGACGTCTTGATGTGCGCGCCGACGGCTTCGGGCAAGACCGAAGCGTACGCCGCGCCGTCGGCCGAGGCGGTCCTGGCGGGCGACCGCGGTCATCTTCATACGCTCATCGTATCACCGACCCGCGCGCTGGCGAACGACCTCAAGCGCCGCCTCGAAGGCCGCTTTCAAGAGCTGAACGTGCCGATCGGACGCTACACCGGTGAGCACAAGGAGAGAAAGAAGGCCGGTCTGCCCGAGGTGACGATCACCACGCCAGAGGCCCTCGATTCGCTCCTGGCACGCCGGTCTCGCATGCTCGGATCGATGCGGATGATCGTCCTCGACGAGATCCACGTCCTCGACGGCACGCCGCGAGGCGACCAGCTCCGCGTGCTGCTCCATCGTGCCGAGCAGGTGGCCGAGCATCCGCCGCAGAGGATCGCTGTCTCAGCGACGGTCGATGATCCCGAGGAGACGGCCTCGCGGTACCTGCGCGACGCGGCGGTCATCAGCGTCGAAGGCGCCCGGACCGTTCGCGTTCGCTCCTTTCACGGGCGCTCTTCGAGCGACATGGTCGCTCATCTGAAGGCGCTCACCGATGCCGGGTTCCGCAAAGTGCTCGTCTTCTGCAATCGCCGCGACGCCGTCGAGCAATACGCGAGCGACCTCAAAGGGCGGTGCATCTTCGGCGACGCCGTGTTCCCTCACCATGGGTCCCTCTCGAAGATCGTGCGCGAGCGCACCGAGCGGCGCTTCCTCGAGGCGCCCGCCGCCGTCGCCTTCGCCACGATGACGCTCGAGCTCGGCATCGACATCGGCACCGTCGACTACGTGCTCCTCGACCAGCCGCCGCCCGATGTCTCGAGCTTGCTCCAGCGCATCGGCCGCGGTAGCCGTCGCACCGACGTCACTCGAGCCGGCATCGTCGTCGGCGACCCCGGCGAGGCGATCGTCTACCGCGTTTTGCTGCAGAATGGAGCGCGCGGCCACCTGCTCGCGCCGCCCTACGGATTCCGGCCTGGCGTGCTCGTGCAGCAGGCACTCGTCACGGCCGGCGCCCAGGACTGGATTACGGCCGAAGGCTTCCGCGAGCTCGTGCCAAAGGAGCTCTGGAGCACGATCGCTCCGATCGGTGCGTTCGATCTTCTGCACGAGCTGGCGGAGAACGCGCTGCTCGAGGACGAGGTCTCGGGCCGCTACGTCGCGACCGAGTCGATCACGGCGCGCTACGAGACCGGCAAGCTGCACTCCAACCTCGGCGAAGGCGACGCGACTCAGATCGTGGATCGGTTGACCGGCGAGGTGATCGGGCATTTCGAAGGTCGGGAAGAGGGCGACTCGGACCACATGACGCTCGGGGGCGGCGGGCGTCGCCGCGTCGGGAATGCGCGCCGCGGCCGCGTCTTGACGGATCCGACGAAGATCAACGTGCCCTCACAGTTCTCACCCCGCATCAGCCCCTGCTGCTCCTTCGCTCAAGGGAGAGCGGTCGCCAAAGCGCTCGGCGTCGAGCCGCTTCAGATCGCGCAGGTGATCCTCGAGGCGACGACCCTCCTGATCCACGGCCTCGGCCGCATCGGCGGCCTGCTCCTGGCGAAAGCGATCAAGGACCGCGGCGGCGACCGCAGCCTGATCGGTGTGACTCCTTATGTCATCAGGTCCGTCCGCCCGATCGAGCACCTGCCGCGCCCGGACGCCGGCGAGGTGCTCGAATTGGTGCAGAGCCAGAGAAAGCGCCTGGCCAAGCTGCTCTCGATGGGTCCCTGGCACCGCGTCCTCCCGGTAAGCCTCCAAGAGCAATCCGTTTTGACTGCCAGCGGCCTCGAGCAAGTCCGCGCGTTCTTGGAGGAGGCGACCTTCGAGCCCGAAGCCGATCCCGAGACGATCGACGTCGAGGCGGCGCGGTATCTGTGATGCAATCTGGGCACCGGGATTCGGAGTCGGTATTCAGAGCGCCGGCTTCAGCCGGTCTCGGTGTTCTTCCCTTCAAAGCTTCATACCAGAGAGAGCACGGGGGACACAGAGACCGAGTAATCTCGGCGCTCCTAAGTGGCGGCGTTCTGAAGTGGTGGCACCGAGCACACGCTTGAACTTTCTTTACGGACCTCCGTGCACCTCGCGAATGATCCCTCGCCTCGAGAGCCGTCCTCTCTCGAGTCCTCGATCCGTGGAGAATGCCGTGAGTACCTCGTCTGCTCGACACGTCAGAGCGACGCTCGGAGCGTCTCAGCGTCGTGCTCTTTCCCGCCCCAGCTCCTTGATCACCCTCGGTAACCTGGCCATCCTCATCGGGTTACTCGGAGTGATCGCCTGCGCAGTCCATGAGCTCCCGATCGCGATGTCAGCCCAGCTCGCCGTGATCGGTATCGGGATGGGCTTGCGATTCGGTGTCCGCGGATCTCGCCGTGCCGGGCAGATCGTACATGGGCTCTCGGCGCTGGTGTGTTCCGGGACGACATTCTGGCTCGTGGGCAACGCACCCCGGGTGACGCCGGGTCCGATCTTGTTCGCCGGCGGAGTCCTCGCACTCTCCGCGACGATCTCCTTCGCGAGCATCCTCATGCTCGGCTCGAGGCGCATGAAGCTCTGTTTCCGCGGCATAGCGAAGCTTGGTCACTCAACGAGACGTCGAGGTCAATCCCGTCGCTTCAAGGCTTGACGAGTTTCTCCTCGTCGTCATCATGAAGCTGGTCGTGGTGATCCAAACCATGGCCGGTTCCGGGAAAACAATACGAAGGAGACAATCATGACGACTCGCGGCTCACGATCCGCCTCTCGCTCGTACCCCACGAGTGCCCCCGGCTCACTGACCCTCGTCGCGATCCTGAGCATCTTTTTTGGAGCCATTGGGGTCCTCGGAGCACTCTCCGACATGAACCTCGTCTCAATGGTCGTTCAGGGGTTCGTCCTGACCGTGGGTATCGGTCTCCTCGCCCGTCAACCCTGGGCGCGCATCGGAGGGATGATCGTTCACGGGATCTCCGCGGCCGTTGGGGCGCTCCTGACGGTGATGATGCTTCTCGCATCGTCCCAGGAATCAGGCTTCATGCTGTTCGTGGCACTCTTCGGTGCCACCACGGCCGTCTCGATCTTTTCCCTGGTCGTCCTCGGATCACGCCAGGTCAAGCTGTACTTCGACGGCCCCGCGATTCAGAAGCGCCGGCGCGCCGCGCGCCGGCGAGCAGAGACTTGAGCGTCATTGGATCCGGGCACGATGCCTGAGTTCACAGTGCATTCACCGATCCGGATCGCCCGCCAGGATCAGGTACAGGTCGAGCACGTTCGTGCCGGTAGGTCCCGTCACGAACAGGTCCGCTGTCGCCCGCAGTACGGGATAGGCGTCGTGCTCGCGCAGCCCCTTCTCCGGATCGATCCCTGACGAGAACGCGCGAGACCAGGTCCTCGGTGTCGCGAAGGCGCCGGCGGCGTCGGTCGGGCCGTCGGTGCCGTCGGTGCCGGCCGCCAGCAAGACCACCG
Organism: Planctomycetota bacterium; assembly: GCA_040219065.1. Lineage (GTDB taxonomy): Bacteria > Planctomycetota > OFTM77 > OFTM77 > OFTM77 > OFTM77. The sequence goes on along the minus strand of JAVJTD010000150.1, from coordinate 3,045 downwards.
GCCTTCGCAAACCGTCCATCTCGCGGGCGGCGGAGAGCGCCAGCTCTTGGCAGCGTCCTCCCAGCCCCATGCGGTCGAGCGTGACGGTGACCTCTCCGCCGGCGAGGAAGCACACGGCGTCTCCTCGCTGCGCGGCCTCCCAGGCCAGGGCTCCGAAGAAGCGGCCGGCTTCCTTCGCCTCGCCGCGCAGCCGCGACGTCAATCGGATCGTCTCGTAGCCCAGCTCGTCGGCTTGCCGCTCAGCGGCATTCAAGGCGGCGGCGTTGTTGGCCAGCAGGACGTGCCGCACACCGGCGATGCGGGCGTCGTCCGGGCGAGGGGTCTCGGCGATGTCACCTCGGACCCCGGCCTCGATCCGTGTCCGCACGCGGGCGGGCACTTCCTCCCACAATGAGTATCGCTTCAAAACTGCCTGAGCTGTCGAGAAGCGGGTCGCATCGCCCGCGGTCGGACCCGAGGCGATGACGTCGGGCGGATCGCCGAGCACGTCGGAGACGAGCAAGGTGACGATCTCCTTCGGGCGAGCGGCTCGGGCCAAGAGCCCTCCCTTGATCGCCGAGAGATGCTTGCGAACGGCGTTGATCTCCTCGATCTCCGCCCCGGCCCGCAAGAGCTGATCGGTGACGGTGACCTTGTCCTCGAGCGTGATGCCGTCGGCCGGTGCGGCGAGGAGCGCCGAGCCCCCGCCGGTGAGGACGACGATCAAGAGATCGTCCTCAGGGATCTCCGAGACCATCGCGAGCACCCGTTGCGCCGCGGCTTCACCGCGCTCATCCGGCACCGGATGCGCGGCTTCCACCACCTCGATATTCGGGAGCGGCAGACCATGACCATCCTTGACGACGATGAGCCCACCCGCGATCCGGGACCCGACCTTCACCTCGAGCACGGCCGCGACCTGAGCCGCCGCCTTGCCGCCGCCGACGACCCAGATCTTCCGATCACCGCGCAAGGACACCGAGCCCTCGCCCAGCCTCAGCCGATCACCTTCCAGGCGCACGTTGCGATCGGCCGCACGATCCGCGCGCGTCGCGGCGACCGCCGCACCATGAATCGCGCTGAGGGCGTGACCTAGCCTGGCGAGCTCTTGGTCCATGGGGTCCATCCTCGAGGTGTGTCCGTGAACCGGGCGCCCGACGCCTGTGGTGCAAGTGGATCCGAGTCTGCCAGCGGGGCTTCAGCTCTTGATGAGGATCGGCCTCACCCAGTCGGCGCGGTCGGCGATGTCGTAGTCGGAGGCGAAATCGACGATGAGCTCGAGGCGTCTGCCACCCTCGACGTCGAGGGCCGGCACGTCGACCGGTTCGGAGCCTCCTTGGACCACCTCACTCTCGTAGAGCGTCTTGCCGTCGAGGAGGACCCGGAAGATCACCGAGCCGCGCGCCTCGAGATCCAGCACGGAGTCGTCGACGCCGATCCGACTCTGAAAGCTCTGGTACTTCCCGCCCAGGTCGTACACCAACCGGCATCGCGAATGAACGCCGAGGCCCTTCAGATACACCCGGCCGCCCAGCCGCAGCGGTCCGCCCGTGACCGAGCGGTCTTTCTGGAACGGAAAGAGGAAGCTTCCTCGATCGCCGAAGGCCGGCTGCTCGAGGACCTCGATCGGATCGAGATCCGAGAGATGAGTGAACCGGTCGCTTTGCAAGCTCAGCTCCAGGAGCGCGGAGAGCGGCACCTCGATCTCGCCGGCGGGCTCGCGGCCGATCTTGACTTTGGTGGGACCCACGCCGATCAGCCTGCCCGAGAGTCGCCCACCGGTCTTGAGGGCGAGCTGCGCTTGCGTTCCCTCGGGCGGCTCGAGCTCACCGAGAGGCGGCAAGGCGAGGGCGACGAGCTCGGAGTAGCGGTAGCGCTTGCTGCCGAGCAGCGACTCGAAGACCAGCCCTTCGCGCGAGAAGCTCTCGAGGACACCGACCAGCACGTCCGAGCGTCCGCCTTCGCGATACAGGTACAACGTGTCCTCGTCGTCGCGCGCCCGGAACGAGCCCCCCGACTCCGAGAGGTTGCCGAGCACCTCGAGCTGCCCGATCGACTCGATGTCGAATCGGATCGGCCCCAGATCCCGGTGTTCGAGCTCGAGGAACTGCTCGTCCCCGCCGATGACCACGCCGTCGATCACATCACCATTGAAGAACCGAAGCCGCACGTCGGCGTTGGCGGGCTGGAGCGTCCGGCCGAAGTCCATCGCCACCACCGTGGCGAGGTCCAGCGTCTTCGACTGACCGTCGTCGTCGAGCCCACCCAGCTTCTCGCCGTCGATCGACACGAGCTGGGCGAGCTTGACGGGAGGCCCGTCCAGACGGTGAACGGTGGTCCTCTGGGCCACCGCCCACGAGCTCGTCGACAGAGCGGCGATCAACACGACACCGAGGCGGCTCAGGGCGCGGAACATCTCAGGAGGCTCTCCAGCGAGGACGACGATCTTCTCTGTCAATATGACAGACGTCTTCGGATCGACTTCGGGGCCTCTGCCAGACTGGCAGCTCCCCGGTCGCCTATTGAAGCGCTCGGCCGAGACCGGTTGCAAGCGGGAAAGCCCGCGGGGTTTGTCGATGCGGCCGCGCCCCGACGGGACGAACGAGTTTGGCACTGCGTTTGTTCCACGCGCGGACTTCGTGTGTGGTCGGCGTCTATCGCTGCCGCACGATCGAGAGAGAAGCCTGCGCCCGAGGTTCGAGCGCAGCAGGAGATAGCTCGAGTCACCGGACGCCGGTGGCCGACGGGCGCCAGGAGCCCTGAGGTTCCTGGAGCCCGAGGAGTGAATCGCGAGCCTGCGATCGAGGCTCCGACAACGAAACCGAGGAGGAATGTGATCATGGCGAAGCAGCTTGCTTTCGACCACGATGCGCGGGAAGCGATCCGCAAGGGCGTGCAGAAGCTCGCCCGAGCGGTCAAGTCGACGCTGGGTCCACGCGGTCGCAATGCGGTTCTGGATCGCGGATGGGGTGCCCCGACGGTCACCAAGGACGGTGTCACCGTCGCCGAGGAGATCGAGCTCCAGAATCCTTACGAGAACATGGGCGCCCAAGATCGGAAGAGCGT